>NVVW01000039.1 GCA_002733505.1 Methylophaga sp.
GCCCGCAGGCGACACGAAATAAATGTTTAATTGCATCATCACCTTGATGACAATAGAGAAATTCATCTAAGGCATTTTCGCTTTGTTGATGAAATTGGTGCAACCATGGGCTAATTATATTGTCTGAGTCATCATCGATATAACAATAGATTTCTGTACGGTTACAGGTCGATAAAATGACGGCCTCAATAATCCCTGTATGTTGGGTGAGCGATGTTAGCGCATCAGGAAGAACATCGTCATTAAATACAATGTTTTCGCGAATATGGACAGGCGCTGTTTTATGGTTAATACCATAGGTGACAAATTGCATATATACCCAAAATACTTGAAGATGCAGGTTTCAGCAAGAGAAGAAGCCATTATATTCTAGGCATAAATCCGCAGAATAAGTCATTCTCATTTAAGGATTTATAACGACGAAGATAATGGCTTATCCTCTTGCCCTACGGGAGTTTAGCACGAATGCCAGCGCCGCGTTGCCTACATGGATGTAGGTAAGGGGCGTGAGCAGGAGCGGAAGCTTTACAATGCTTGACAAGGACTAGTCACTGCCTTTACATTGCGCC
Source organism: Methylophaga sp. (assembly GCA_002733505.1). Lineage (GTDB taxonomy): Bacteria > Pseudomonadota > Gammaproteobacteria > Nitrosococcales > Methylophagaceae. The sequence continues at coordinate 570 of NVVW01000039.1, forward strand.
TTGCTCTGACCTTCGTGCTAAGCTCTGAAATCTGCATCTTCAAGTAATTTGGGTATAGGTAGTTAGTCGTCGTTAAATGCTGGTAAACTCTACAGCTGTTAAATTAGTTAAACCGTTATTCTAGCAAAATCAGGACTTAGGATCGTTTTTTATGAGTTTTTTACAACACTATTTGTTCAGTGTAGTTCGTTTTTTGAAGCAGGTTTTACTGTTTAGCATGCCATTAGCGCTGGTGGCCTGTGCGGCAACAGCTGTGCAAGAAATAGACGAAAAGCTAACGGAGCCCGAAGTGGTCGAGCAGGTTCAAGCTGAGCTTGAAGCGCAACCCGACGTTGAGCCTTTGCCGCTCACAGCTGAACTTATCTATTACCTCACCGTTGCTGAAATTGCCGGTCAGCGAGGCCAAATGGGCACGGCAGTAGATTTATATTATAAAGCGTCAACGGTATCAGAATCTTCATCTCTGGCGAGTCGATCAGCAGAAATTGCGCTTTTTTCACGTGACCAGAAACGTATTGATCGTGCTTTAAAACGATGGGCTGAGGTTGATCCGGATGATGCTGAAATTTATATCACCCACGCGCCTTTTCTGATATTACAGAATGATTTTGATGGTGTGGTAACGGCGGTCAATACCGCGCTTAAATTATCACCAGATAAATCACGCGAGTTTTTATCACGTATTTCAGGTAATTTAATTGAACTGGCTAGTGTTGATCAGGCTATGCGCGTGATTGAGCAATTAGACATTTATAAGGAGAATGATGCTGAAGCCTTATTTGCTTATAGTCGATTAGCGACTTTTGCTAAGCGTTATGATGCGGCTTTATCTACGGTTGATCAGGTGTTAAAGCAGCAGCCTAACCGTGAAGATGCCTTGGTTTTAAAAGCGGAAATTCTGCAAAGTATGGGTGAGGGTGACAAAGCAATTGCAGTATTGAAAAGAGCAGCAGACCAGGATGGAGCGAGTGTTTCAGTTCGGTTTTCTTATGCTAAGTTGTTAGGGCAAAATGATAAAATAGATCAGTCTCGAGCCGTATTTCAGCAATTACATGATGAGCAAGCTGAAAATGAAGAAGTTATTTTTGCTTTAGGGCTATTAGCAATGGAAGAGCGAGATGGTAAGGTTGCAAAAAAATATTTCAATAAGTTGGTTATACTAGGCGATCGAGGTCAGCAAGCCTCTTATTTTATGGGTTTAGCAGAAGAATTGAATGAGGATATTGATGCAGCATTGATTTGGTATCTTTCAGTGCCTGCAGATAGTCAGCGTTTCAACTCAGCACAAACGCGCTATATTAATTTGCTAGCGGATAATGGCGATTTAGATAAAGCACGATTACATTTAAAGTTATTAAGAAAAGAACAGCCACAGCGGACGATTCAATATTATTTATTCGAAGCCCAATTTTTAATTGAGCGCGATCAAAAACAGGCGGCATTCGATCTTTATACTGAGGCACTTAAAGAAAATGTGGGCAATGTTGATTTATTGCATGGCAGGGCGATGGTTGCAGAACCACTAAATCGTTTAGATGTTTTAGAAAAAGATTTGAAAGAGATATTGGCAAAAGATCCGAATAATCATCAGGCGTTAAATGCACTGGGCTATACGTTAACGGATCGTACCGATCGACACCAAGAAGCCTTAGTGATGATTAAGAAAGCGGTTGAACTAAAGCCAAATGATCCCTTTTATTTAGACAGTCTAGGCTGGGTTTATTATCGCCTAGGCGACTTAGAAAAAGCGGTCAATTATTTAAGGCAAGCGGTTGTGATCCGACCAGATATAGAGTTACTGGCGCATTTGGGTGAAGTATTATGGGTGCAAGGCAAACATGATGAGGCCAAACAAGTTTGGCAACGGGCGATCCAAAAAGATGCTTCGAATAAGTTATTAAATGACACCTTGCGTCGATTTAAACAGTAGTATGTTTAGACGTACCGCTTTATTGTTGCTTTTTAGCTTCACGTTAACCGCGTGTACGCCCCTCTGGCAGACGCGCCCTGACATGAGCCCTGAAACGTTATGGCAGGCGCGACAAATAGAATTATTACAATTTAATAATTGGAAAATTCAAGGCCGAACCGTTATCAGAAACAAGCAAGAAGCATGGAATGTCGGCCTACGCTGGCAGCAAAATAATAAAGATTTCCAAATACAGCTATTAGGACCCTTCGCCCAAGGCGGTGTAAGCATTGAAGGTGACGATAATTTTGTCATCATGACGATGGATGATGGCCAGAAATTACAATCGACTAATGTTGAAGAATTGATAGCCAAAACATTAGGTGTCGCTTTACCTATTAACGCTTTGCGTGATTGGGTACGAGGTTTGCCGTATCAGCAATCAAAAATTGAATTGATTGAATATGATGAAAAAGGTCGAATAATTCATCTTGTTCAGCAAGGATGGGATATTGGTTTTAAACGTTATGTACCTTTTAAGCAGTATTCCTTACCCTCTAAAATCTTTATTACACAAGCTGATCGCAGTTTACGTTTAGTGATTACTTCTTGGAAAAATGATCTGTGAAATCATGGCCTGCACCCGCAAAAATTAATTTATTTTTGCATATAACAGGGCGGCGTAGTGATGGCTATCATGAACTACAAACGGTGTTTCAATTTCTAGATTATTGCGACACCTTATCGTTTGGACATACCTTTGATAATGAGATCCAACTGCTAACATTTGTAGCGGGTGTTGAACATGATGATAATTTGATTGTTCGGGCGGCGAAATTATTACAAAATCACACTAAAACTGAACGCGGTGCACTGATCTCCCTAGATAAAAAACTACCTTTGGGGGGTGGTTTGGGTGGAGGTAGCTCAAATGCTGCGACCACTTTAGTTGCGTTAAATCAGCTTTGGAATTGTCAGCTATCGAATGATGAATTAGCGCAACTGGGACTTGCTTTGGGCGCAGATGTGCCTGTTTTTATTTATGGGCACGCTGCTTGGGCGGAGGGTGTGGGTGAGGAATTGCTAGCAATATCGCCACCGGAGCCTTGGTATGTGGTCATTGCGCCGGACTGCCATGTGCCGACAGCAGAAATATTTGCATCTCCACAATTGACTAGAGACTGTAGATCTATCACAATATCGCGCTTCCTTTCGGGGGAGGGTAGGAATGTATGTGAAGAGGTGGTAAGGAAGAGCTACCCACCTGTTGCCGACGCGTTGGATTGGTTGTCGCAGTATGGAAAACCAAGAATGACGGGAACAGGAGCCTGTGTTTTTGTTGATTTTGAAAGTCAGCAGCAAGCACAGAAAGTGTTAGCGATGTTGCCAGATCTGTGGCAAGGTTTTATCGCCAAAGGCTGTAATGAGTCGCCGCTCACACAATGCGTAATTTGAGCGCATAATATTGTTGTAAGATGTTAAAATAAGTTTATCTGTTGGGGTATCGCCAAGCGGTAAGGCACAAGGTTTTGATCCTTGCATTCCCAGGTTCGAATCCTGGTACCCCAGCCATTTTTTTGTTTGACAAGACCTCGGCGTATTTACTTTGAGCAAAAATAGACTACTGCAATTACAAGAACGTACCTCTGATAACAGCATGATGGTGTTCTCTGGCAATGCCAATCGTGAATTATCACAAAAAATCACAAAATTTCTTAATGTTCCTTTAGGTAAAGCAACGGTCGAGTCATTTAGCGATGGCGAAATCATGGTTGAGATTTTGGATAATGTGCGTGGCAAGGATGTGTTTATCGTGCAGCCTACTTGCATGCCAGCAAATGATAACTTAATGGAATTAATGGTGATGACGGATGCTATTCGTCGCGCCTCAGCCAGACGAATTACGCTGGTGATACCGTATTTTGGTTATTCTCGACAAGATCGTCGACCACGTTCTGCTCGCGTTGCCATAACCGCTAAAGTGGTTGCAAATATGTTAACGGGCGTAGGCGCTGATCGCGTATTAACCATTGATTTACATGCCGATCAAATTCAAGGTTTTTTTGATTGCCCGGTTGATAATGTCTATGCCTCACCTGTTTTATTAGGTGATATTTGGAAGCAGAAGTTGCAAGATATAGTCGTTGTTTCACCTGATATTGGTGGTGTTGTTCGCGCACGTGCATTGGCTAAATTGTTAGATGTGGAGTTGGCGATTGTCGATAAACGCCGGCCTAAACCTAATGTCGCCAAAGTAATGAATATTATTGGTGATGTTGAAGGACGATCGTGCGTACTCATTGATGATATGGTTGATACAGCAGGCACATTATGTGCCGCCGCCGCCGCATTAAAAGAAAAAGGAGCGGCACGTGTTGTCGCCTATTGTACTCACCCTGTTTTATCAGGCGGAGCAATTGACAATATTGAAGCATCAGTTTTGGATGAATTGGTTATAACCAATACTATTCCATTACAAAAACAGGCAAAAGCGTGCAAAAAGATTCGGCTATTAAGTATTGCCGAAATGCTTGCTGAAGCGATGTATCGAATTAGTAACGAGGAGTCAGTTAGCTCCCTCTATATGGATTAAGACCTATGCACGAGTCGTCTTTTCCGCCATACCGGCGTTAAAAATAGTCTCAAAATACTTATCGTGCATAGGTCTTAATTTAGTAGCCTATTTAGCTACTGTTTGATGTCTTTCTGGTCGCAAGGAAGGCAGTGTTAGCCGCCACTAGGCGGCGTTTTTAATGGATACTTCGGTGTTCATGATTTGGAGAAAAAAATGAAAAATTTATTTGAAGTTCAAGCTGAACTACGTACTGACGCGGGGAAAGGTGCGAGCCGCCGCCTACGTCATGCGGGTCAAGTGCCCGCTATTGTATATGGTGGTGACGATGCACCCGTATCTATTACCTTAGATCACAACAAGTTCCTACGCCACCTTGAAGAAGACGCATTTTATGCCCATATTCTTACGCTAGTAGTGGATGGTAAGAAAAATAAAGTGGTATTAAAAGATTTGCAACGACACCCAGCAAGCGATGTCAGAATTATGCATGCTGACTTTTTGCGGATTAATGCGAACCAAGTTATGACGATGACGGTACAATTTCACTTTATCGGTGCAGATGTTGCGCCAGGCGTAAAAGAAGGCGGTGCGATTTCTCACTTAATGTCTGATATTGAGATCGCTTGTTTGCCAAAAGATTTGCCTGAATATATCGAAGTAGATATTTCTGAGCTAGAATTGGATGCAAGTATTCACTTAACAGAGCTTGTTTTGCCAGAAGGTGTAAGCTTGACAGCATTATCACATGCTCAAGATGAGGAATTAGAAGAAGGCGAGCGTTCTTCTTATGACCAAGCAGTTGTCAATATTCACACGCCTCGTGTTGTTGTTGAAGTTGAAGAAGATGACGTTATTGCAGCTAGTGATGTAGAAGTAGCCGGTGATGACGAAGCTGAAAAAGCATCTGAAGACTAAATACTCGTGACCAATGAGTTTGCAGATTTCTAGCACCCATACTAAATGTGCTAGCCGCGTTATATTATCGAGCAATAGCATGACTATTACATCGATAATATGCCTTGCTAGTCCACCCATTATGCGCACTAGAAAAACAGCAAATTCATTGATAACGAGTATGCTCTTCTGAGGATCGATGGAATGGCTAACTGGTTAATCGCCGGCTTGGGCAACCCAGGCCCTCAATATGAACACACCCGCCATAATGTCGGATTCTGGTGGCTGGATCAACTGGCTGATGATATGAATGTTAACTTTGCTGTTGACAGTAAATATCATGGTCAGTTGGCTCAGTGCCAACTTTCTGGAAATAAACTTTTTCTATTAAAACCACAGAAGTTTATGAATCGCAGTGGTCAATCGGTTGCTGCCTTAGCCAATTTTTATAAAATCCCTCCGAGTAATATTTTGGTTGTTCATGATGAGCTTGATTTGCCAGCAGGCACAGCACGCCTGAAAAAAAGTGGTGGTCATGGGGGGCATAATGGCTTACGAGACATTATTGCTCAAACGGGAAGTAAAGATTTTTTACGTTGCCGATTGGGCATTGATCATCCCGGCAGTGGTCGAGATGTGTCTGATTATGTGCTTAGCAAACCATCACAACTTGATCGGCAAGCTATTAAAAATGCAATAGATGACTCATTACGCGTTTTAGCTGATGTGCTATCAGATGATTTAGAGAAAGCCATGAATTGGCTACATTCACAATGAGGCCTTATCATGACAAAAAATACTTACCGTGAAAAGGTCTCAAACTAAAATTTAGGAAATACCATGGGATTCAAATGTGGCATCGTTGGCCTACCTAACGTAGGAAAATCAACCTTATTTAATGCGCTGACACAGGCTGGCATTGAGGCGCAAAACTATCCGTTTTGTACTATTGAGCCTAATGTGGGCATAGTTCCTGTGCCTGATTCTAGATTAGATGCACTAGCTGAAATCGTCTCGCCAGAGCGTATATTGCCAACAACAATGGAATTTGTTGACATTGCTGGCCTTGTTGCCGGAGCATCTAAAGGCGAAGGTTTAGGTAATAAGTTTTTAGCAAATATCCGCGAAACGGATGCTATAGCGCATGTAGTGCGTTGTTTTGAAGATGAAAATGTTATTCATGTAGCCAATAAAATTTCACCACTAGATGATATTGAAGTGATAAATACCGAGTTAGCCTTGGCGGACTTAGAAAGCGTTGATAAGGCCATTACCAAAACAACACGCGATGCTAAAGGTGGCGATAAAACGGCAAAAGCACGACTAGAATTGCTTATTAAAATGAGCGCGGTATTGAATGAAGGTAAACCTGTGCGAGGCATGGGCTTAGATGAAGATGAGTTAGCATTATTAAATGAATTACACCTGCTAACGATCAAGCCAACAATGTATATTGCCAATGTGGCAGAAGATGGTTTTGAAAATAATCCATTTTTGAATAGCATAACCGAATTAGCCGAGCAAGAAGGCGCGGTAGTGGTCGCTATTTGTGCTTCAATTGAGTCTGAAATTGCGGAACTAGAAAATGAAGAGAAACTAGAGTTTTTACAAGAACTGGGTCAAGATGAACCGGGGCTAGATCGGGTGATTCGAGGTGGTTATTCGCTGTTAGATCTTCACACCTATTTCACTGCCGGGGTAAAAGAAGTGCGTGCGTGGACAGTTAAAATTGGTGCCACCGCCCCTCAAGGCGCGGGCGTTATTCATACTGACTTTGAAAAAGGCTTTATTCGGGCAGAAGTAGTCAGCTATGACAATTTTGTAGAATATAAAGGCGAAGCAGGTGCTAAAGATGCGGGTAAATGGCGTTTAGAAGGTAAAGACTACATTATCAATGATGGTGATGTAATGCATTTCCGTTTTAACGTATAGATCTCAAGGGTAGGTACTATTTAGAGTGGCTTAATTACATTGGGTGTGAGGCGATGACAAGATTAGTAACGGCAATGATGTTAATTACTGGATTGATAGCCGGCCCAGCGCTAGCATCATTTGCTATGGATAGCTGTTTGCTAGAGCAAATGGACACGGCTGGAGAGTCTGTAACAGTAGGAGAGTTAAAAGACATATGCTTGCAGCTCAGCAATCAAATTGCTCAGCAAACTGAGGAGGTAACGCCAATCAACTCAGCGATAAAACGCCGAGGTGCCTTTGAACGGAAACAGCAAGACAACCCTTTTTCCTTGCAAGCCCACAGACCCAATTACATAATATTGAGCAATAATTTAGCCTCGCCTAATGAAGAACCCTTTGACGAGGCCGATCCCGATCGCGGTTTTGATTTCCAGCCTTGGGAAACCAAGTTTCAATTAAGTGTCAAAGTCCCTGTTATACGAAATTTAATCAGAGGAAATGGAGATTTGTATATTGCTTATACCAATCGATCATTTTGGCAGATGTTTAACAAAGATGGCTCCGCACCATTTCGTGACTCAAATCATGAACCAGAAGCGTGGTTATCTTTTAAACAGGATCATGATTATTTCGGCTGGCATAACTCAATAATTCGAACCGGTTTTGTTCATCAATCTAACGGCCAGTCTGGCGGGCTATCACGCAGTTGGAATAGAGTATATGCAGACTTTATTTTTGAGCGTGAGAATATGTATTTGTCATTCAAACCCTGGTGGCGTGTTCCAGAAAGCAACGCTAACGATGATAACCCCCATATTGAGAGATATATGGGTAACTTTGAATTAAGCGGTGTCTATAAGCACGGCGATCATAACTTTGATTTCATGCTTAGAAATAACCTTCGTAGCAGCAATAATCATGGCGCATTCCAATTGGGTTGGAGTTTTCCTATTCCATTGTTATCAAATAATAGTAGATGGTATGTGCAGTGGTTTAATGGCTATGGAGAGAGCCTGATTGATTATGATGTACGATCAAATAGCATTGGTATGGGGATCCAACTGACCGACTGGCTATAAAGATCCAGTATTTCTTGATATTTAACTGCCAGCATCGTAAAATGCTCGGCTTCACTTCGGCTATGTAGCTCAGTTGGTTAGAGCACATCACTCATAATGATGGGGTCGGTGGTTCGAATCCACCCATAGCCACCAATTAAACATCCAACACCCTCCCAAACAGTCCTAAAAACCAAGCCGCACAAGGCTTTAAGGCCATTCCACGTCCTACACCGTCCTACTAAATAGCTAGACTTCCCACCTATTTTAGTGGTAACTTTGATGGTAACTAGCAAAGAGGTGGTGGTAACCATGGCATTAACTGATATTCAGATTCGGAATGCAGGCTAAAGACAAGCAATACAAGCTTTCAGGGGGGCTTGGTTTGTATCTAATAATTGCGCCAAATGGCGGTAAGTGGTGGAGAGTACATTATAGATTTGGCGGTAAACTTGTAGTACGCTAATCTTTCGCCATAAGCTCTCAGCAATTCTATTTACTTAAACTCCATGCAAAATAATTAATCAATAACCGTGACTGCCCTCTAGTCTTGTTTTTACGTTCCAGTAATTAAATAGAGAAAGCCCATTCCCATTAAAGTGTGGAGATGGTATTTATCAGTTATCTATACCCAAAATACTTGAAGATGCAGGTTTCAGCAAGAGAAGAAGCCATTATATTCTAGGCATAAATCCGCAGAATAAGTCATTCTCATTTAAGGATTT
>NVVW01000015.1 GCA_002733505.1 Methylophaga sp.
AGACCAAAAGCTAGCAAACCAGCACTTCGTTACAATGTTTGATAAGGGCTAGCCATTACCTGCACATTGCGCCTTGTTCTGGCTTGCTATTTTTGCCCTGGATCTTCACAGATTGAATGATCACGGGTATATACGGACAGTTTTTCCTAGTAAGTCAATAATCAAGATCGAACCGGGAAAGAAGATAGGTTTAGTCTTCCTAGACTTATTTAGGCAGCTCTCCACCAATAATGCGCACTTCACGTTGAGGGAATGGCATTGAAATATTATTCTCTTTTAAGGTGTTCCAGATGATGATCATTAAGTCAGAATCTACTCTATTTCTGCCATCATCAATGCCTTCTATCCAGTATTCAACATGGAAGTTTACGCCCGAATCGCCAAAGCCGGTGATTTCGCAATCGGGTGGCTCTGGCGTTTCTAGAATTTGGGGGTGCTTTCTAACTGCTTCTAAAATCAGGGCGGGAATGGCAGGAATATCACTATCATAAGACACTGAAAATTCAACCGTGTAACGTTGATAGGGATCTTTTCGTGTCCAGTTAGTAAAGGCGGTGGTAATAAATTGTTCGTTGGGCACAACAATTTCTTTACCTTCATAGGTTTCGATGGTTGAAGAACGCATATTGATTGCAATTAAGTGGCCACTTCGTCCATCTTCTAATTCGATATATTCACCGACGGTCATTGATCCATCAAGCAAGATGATGATGCCTGAAATAAAGTTAGCCGCAATTTGCTGTAAGCCAAAACCTAGCCCGACACCTAATGCACCACCAAATACGGCAAGTGTAGTGAGGTTGATACCGACGATTTGCAACAGTACGAAGAATATAACCATAAAGAGGGCGATTTCGAAAAGTTTAGAAAAGACTTCTCGACTTCGGATATCTAATGTTTTCCGGCTGCGAATGGCTTCTTGTCCGGCTTTGTTTGAAAGGCGTCCTAACCAGAATAAGATTGAACCAAAAATAGCGACGCGAGCCAGTGCATAAGCCGACAAACGAATATTACCGATTTCTAATGCCATGCCATCTAAAAATAGCACAGTATCATCTAGCCAACCAAACACATGTAGGGTGGCAATGGGAATACCTACCCACAGAAATAATGAACGGATAAAACCATTGTGAATAAAACGGGTGATGGCAGTACGCAGTAAAAAAACAACGCCGAGTCCTTGAGCGATAATAATCAACCATGATTGCCCAAATTGGGTGTGTGTTACTTGAATAGCAATCGACAGAAAAACTAACGCTAAGATTGGAAATACCAGATCACGGGCGGTATACATGCTCCCTAATAAAAGATGGGCAAGTTTTGATTTAGAATCAACAGGGGGAGTGTGCAAGAAAGAGACTTTACGTTTCAGAATTTTTGCAAGTGTCCATGCTAAGAAAATAGCTAAAGCAATGGCAATTATTTGAGCATAAAACTTAGGACTTACTGCCCATTTAGCTAAAGTATCAACTAATTGGAAAAATTCTACTTTAATTGATTCTAAATTCATTTGTTTGCATCCTTGTTTTTATTTTGTTTGTTATAGTATAAGTAATTAGAACATATTTATATAGGGAGCTAGTTTTAGCTCATGGCATCTATTTTTACCCATGCTTTTGTTGCTTACGGAGCAAATAGTGCATTTACAGATCATCCTTATTGGCGGTGTTAGTTACAGCGGTGTTTTTCAGGGCTTATTTTAAGTCTAAAGGTAAATTGTTAGCGGTATTTACCATCTTGTCTTTGGCGGCAATATCACACGGTGTGCTTGATGCATTCACTAATGGTGGTTTGGGCATTGCTTTTTTCTGGCCATTTGATAATACCCGATATTTTTTCTCCTATACTCTGGTGCAGGTTTCACCTATCGGCATAAGTGCATTTTTTTCTGAGTATGGATTAAGAGTCTTGTTATCAGAATTGATTTTTATTGTGTTACCGACAACAATTTTTATTATTTCTAGTAAAATCTATTCCAAAATAAAATCTAATAAAGTACATCATTGAACATCTATCCAAGCGGTTTGGGCATGTAAGCACAAGGTTAAAAGCCGTCGTTTATGCCACCATTAGCTAATAGATTATTTAACATATCGGTCGTGTTATCCCCAACATTCACTGCAATATTATTTAAATCAATCGTTTGAACTACCATATTTGTTGCAATATTGGTGATAGATAATTGCAGATGTTGTCCTGAACCGGCATTAAAAGTATCGTTACCTCGGCCTACGCGTAGTTAATATCTTGATCGTTGCCGGTGATGGAACCTGCCCCATCTCTAATACTGAAAATTGGTGCGACAGTAACAGTGTTCTTTGGACAAATGTATTTTCTGCAATAGCAATGCCGGAAATGAGAAAAAATAGACTCACGCAGAGAATTAAGGAAGATGCATAATTTTTAATTATGCCCATTAAATTAGCATAAAAAATCCTTCATTCCCAGTGATAGAAATGAAGGTTTCAGCTTAAATGCTCGCAAATAAATTAATATCTAGCACTATCCTCATTATAAACTAAGCCTTTTTCTTTTGCCTGCCCACGAATTGAGTTAAATATTTTGGCATCAAAAGAATCTTTTCTACCGCCCTCTGCCGCCACTTGTTTTTTTAAATACGCATTACGGTTTTCGGCTAATACTTTCATTTCTTCTGCTAAATTGTCGCGCTTTTCTGCTTTTTGTCGGATAAAAAGGGCTTGCTCTTCCATAGGCATGGCTTGAATGCTTTCAGGTAAATCTTCATTTTTAATGCTAGCAAGCTCTACATCGCCACTGACAATAGCATCGACAAGTTCATTTTCACCCAAGAAGTTAGCCTTGCCGCTGGTGGTAGAATTAAATTCAGCGCGGCGGGCTCTTGATTCATCGCTAGCTAGTGCATGCAATTTTGCCGTTGCTACAAGCTTGCTGGCCTGCTTTTCCTTTTGCTCTCTGTCACCATAATAAAGACGAGTATCATCTAGCTCTTTTGAAAGTTCCGCCATTTTTTTATCAAAAGGGGTGGCTATAGCAACCGCGTTGCCTGATTGTTCGACTTGAAAATAATCGCCATTGCCTAAGCTCGCCATCTGTTGCCAGTTAGCTGTGGTTTCACTATCTTGGCCTGCTTGAATGGTATTGATGATAATGCCTTTGGTTTTAGCGACTTTGATGGTTTCAGGGTATTTAACATCATCTTGATAATCCATGTGAGCAGGTGCATCACCGACTAAAAACACGACTTTATAGGTGTCTTGGTCTTGGCTCCATGTCATATTATTTATGGCCTCATATAAAGCCTGATTAACACTTTCAGGGGTGTCGCCACCGCCCTCTGCTTGAAAATCCATTAACTGGGCATACATCAAATCGAGATCGCTAGATAATGCCACGCTTTGAGTGACGTAGGCATCACCACGATCACGATAAGCCACTAGACCCATTTTAATATCGGGTGCATTTTGGGCTGATGCCATGGTGCTGGCAATCGACCAGATTTTCTCTTTAGCGGTATCGATTAATTCGCTCATACTACCCGTGGTATCCAGTACAAATACCACTTCAATTTTGGGTTTAGTAATTGTGGCTACTATTGGAATAACAACAGGATCAATGATTATCGGCTGTTGATTAGTATTAGCCAAGGCATGTTGAATTGTTGGGAAAAAAGTAACTGTCGCAGCCGTTGCGGCAAAAATGCTAAGTGCAATTAATTTAGTTTTCATAATTTATAGTCCTATTGATTAGTTGATAATTTACGAACGGCCGTTTCTGCAGCACGATACGCATGTTGGAAATCATCTTCGTTTGAAATAGTCGATGTGGTTTTTTTAATACCGGTAGGGATCAAAATAAAGAGTGCTTGAGTAAGGAAAAAGCACCAAATAGTTAGAAATAAACTGCCGGTGTGGCTTGCCGCCCAAAACGCAATGGCGACGCTAAAGCCATTTAAAGCAAGATCGGCAAGTGATGAAAACAAACTGGAATAGAAATACAGAGAGCGTACCAGCCAAATCGCCACTAAATGCATCAAAATAAATAGTGTCACCGGTGGCCAAATAAGCCATAAAGCAATCACCATGACCGACCAAACAGTAATAACGGTGATACGACCAATGCGTTCTTTACTTCGGCTTAATAAATAAACAATATAGCCAAAACTCAGCCCACTGATTAATAGACGAATTAAAAAGCTATCTGAAAATAATGACGATAAGGCGAAATAAAGAACGCTACCGACAAAACTACCGACTAACGCAACGATAATGCCTTCAAATAGAGTAGATGTTTTCATGATTGACTCCATTTTTGTTTTTCATCTAAAAAAGCCACTTCCACATCTTCATCTTGAATAGAGTGGCAATGAATATTCCATTCGGGAATAGTGTTATTAATCGTACTGTCCTGGCTGAAAATATCTGCTTTTTGCTTCATGCTACTGAGCAGCGATTGCTGCTCTTTAAGTTGATTTTTAAGCTGGCTAGCTGTTTCTATTGAATGTACTATTTTTGTGGTGATTGATTTTAAATACTGGGTGGTTTCAAGCTTTCGTTTGATCAGGCTACGGGCAAGATCATCTTTATCTGCTTCAAAACACACGTTTAATTGTTTGTTTATGTCAGCTAATGCGTGTTTGACATCTACTTCTTTGCTAAGCAGTTTATGTTGCTCGAAATCTAATAGTTTTATTTGCCGTTCATTATGAGATAGTGTTTCCTCCATCTCACGAATAGCTTGATTAAGTAATAGTTCGGGTTCTTCGATTTTATCCAACACCGCATTCATATCAGCGTGGAATAATCGTGATAGTCTTGTTATTAGAGTCATAATATTTCTCCTATAGGTTGTTTGAACCTAGGTTGGGAGAGTCAATAAGCTCCGTCATTCCGGTAGGCTTTTAGCCGGAATCTATAATTTGAGAACTAGATTCCCGCTAAAATACTACGGAAACGTAGTAACCGCAGGATCAATGACGAAAGATAGATCGAACTTTCTTAACCTAAGTTGGTTGATTACAGGTCACAGTTTAGGCGGGTGATAAAGTGTTAAATAGACACACTTTAGTAAACAATACGCCATTAATTTTTACAAAAAAGTTACATATCAAAACCAACAAAGACTTACACTGACCGCATGGAAAAAATAAAGATGTTAATTATTGAAGATGAAGTCGCCATCCGCGAAGGGCTGATCGATGTGTTTGTCTACCATGGCTATGAGGTTGAATCGTCGAGCCACGGTACAGAAGGATTAGCAAAGGCATTAACGGGGCAGTATGATTTGATCTTGCTCGATGTGATGTTGCCGGGCATTAATGGTTTTGAGATTTGCAATCAGATCCGTGAACACGATCGTGAGCAAGCCATTATTATGCTGACCGCCAAAAGCAGCGATGAAGATATTATTGAAGGCTTATCATTAGGTGCAGATGATTATGTTGCCAAGCCGTTTTCTATCGCCCAGTTAGTATTGCGGGTGCAAGCGGTGTTGCGACGCACTCAAAGTGTGGTAGATCAACAGCGTAATATTCAACTAGGTGACGAACTTACCATTGATAGTCAAAATCTGTCCGCAATGCGGGAGGGGAAAGAACTTACTTTCACCCGCCGCGAAATGGATATTTTGTTGTATTTATCCGCCCATTCACAGCGTCCCGTATCGCGTGATGAGCTATTGCATAAGGTGTGGGGTTATGCAGAAAATATCGATTTAGAAACACGTACAGTAGATATTCATATCGCTAAATTACGCCGAAAAATTGAGTCAGATCCGTCAGATCCACAGCATTTAGTCACCGTGCGTGGTGCGGGGTATCGCTTAAATGTTACGTAGTAAATTAGCAGGTTTGGATAAAAAATCGTTACGCCGCTGGCTAATCGTATTTTTTCTTGCCTTGGCCGTACCCACAGCAGTTTTAATTCAGCAGTCTTATAGCCGCCTCAAATGGGAAACCTTTCATCAACATCAGCGCATGGCAGATGAATTAGCAAACCGAATTGATAATCAGTTTCTACAGCTTATTGAAACCGAAGAACAACGCCCTTTTACTGACTATGCTTTTTTAAATATAGTGGGTGAAATCGAGGCACGTTTTTTTCAACGATCACCGCTTTCTAATTATCCTGTTGAATCAGCAATACCTGGTGTCATTGGTTATTTTCAGGTTGATTCTAGTGGCAAGTTGATGACACCTATGATGCCAGGATTAACAACGGATGCTAGTTATTATGGTATTTCGGGTGCTGAATTGGCACAACGAACAGCATTACATAAGAAAATTGAAACGATTTTAAGCCAAAATAATTTGGTTAAAAGTGACAATAATGGCAGAACCGATCTTGCCAGACGAGATAGGCTTAATAAAGATCAGCCGAGAAAAAGTGCCAGCCCCAAAGTAACAATATCAGAGATAAGCAGCACATTAGATGATGTGTTTAGCAGTGAAGATAGTGTTACATCAACGTCTGGCTCTGCTACAGAAGAAGTTGCGGAATATGAAGATTCGCCTATTCAAGGGCAAGCAGCATTTGATCAATTAAAAAATAATGTGGCTAAAAGTAAGTCACAACAAGATACATTAGGTCGAGTAGAAGATTTAGAGTTAACACAGCGTTATCAACAAAAAGAATTAGCGGCACAACAACAAACTGAAAACAAAGAAAGACTATTAGAACCAACAACAAAAGGTGAGAAATTAGCTCGATTTGAACAAAATGCGTTACCCGCTCCAATGGCAGTAGAAGCTGATAAATATGATGCTGATATGGAGGGATCATCAGCAAGTTTCCAAACAGATTTAACGTCATTACGCATCAATACCTTTGAAAGTGAAATTGATCCCTTTGAGTTCAGCCAATTAGAGAGCGGCAATTTTGTGCTGTTTCGCAAGGTTTGGCTTAATGATCAGCGTTATATTCAAGGGCTATTAATTGAAAAAAAGAGCTTTATAGAATATGCGATACATCATGCTTTTTCTGAAACAGCCCTTGCTCAGATGAGTCAGCTATTAGTGGTTTACCAAGGCGAGGTATTAGCCGCATTTAGTGGTCGTTCAGCTAGAGGCTATTTATCAAATAGCCGAGAATTAAGCGGTGAATTGTTATATCAAACCCGCCTATCTGATCCCTTAAGTGATATTGAATTACTGTTTAGCATTACTGAGTTACCGGCAGGACCGGGTGGAAAAGTGATTATGTGGCTAGCTGCATTGATGAGCTTTGTATTATTAGCGGGTTTTTATTTAATGTATCGCTTAGGCGTAGGTCAAATTAACCTCGCTAACCAACAACAGGATTTTGTATCAGCGGTCAGTCATGAGCTCAAAACACCACTGACATCGATTCGCATGTATGGCGAAATGCTGCGTGAAGGTTGGGCGAGTGAAGACAAGAAAAAGACTTATTATGACTTCATATTTGATGAAAGCGAGCGTTTGTCACGGCTAATTAATAATGTATTGCATTTGGCCAAAATGACCCGCAATGAACAGGACGTTGTGCTTAAAAAAATAACCGTTGCTGAATTAATGGATGGTGTCAGATCAAAAGTATCCACTCAAATTGAAAGAGCCGGGTTTGAGATCGAGTTTCACTGTGATGAAAATTCAGGTCAGCAGCAGCTTGAAGTGGATGAAGACTGGTTTAGCCAAATCATGATTAATCTAGTCGATAATGCCATTAAGTTTTCAGCTAAAGAAGAAAGAAAGCGAATTGAAATTTCATGCCAAAAACTAAGCCAAAGCAAAGTGCAATTTAATGTGCGAGATTACGGCCCCGGCATCGATCAGCAACAGATCAAAAAAATCTTCAAATTATTCTATCGCACCGAAAATGAACTTACTCGTGAAACAGTGGGTACGGGTATTGGACTAGCCTTGGTTCATCAAATGGTGGTTAATATGAGTGGTCAAATTGACGTAGTGAATAAAAAACCGGGCGCAGAGTTTCGGTTGAGTTTCCCTTCTTCGTCATTCCGGCAGGCTTGAAGCCGGAATCTACCCGTAATCATTCAAGTTGCATAATTTACACGTCATCCCCGAGATCTTTTATCGGGGATCTATGGCGGTAACACTAGACTCCCGCTTAAAACTACGGGAGTGACGAAACGATAAATTGTGCAACATTTGATAAGGACTAACTTCTTCTCACGCCTTGCGATCTGGATACTACAGTTATCAATGCTTTAAATATAATAATAAACCATATGTAATTAAGAATTATTCTCATTTAGAATGTGTCTGACAATGCCTTCTCTCAATACGCTATCGCCTCAAAATCAAAGTCTGAACCATAATCAGATCCATATTTTGTATGATGAACATTATCATTGGTTATATGGCTGGTTATACAAAAAATTAGACTGTCCTGAGCAGGCGGCAGATTTAAGTCAGGATACATTTGTTAAAATATTGAAGAAGCAGCAGCCCTTAGATCTATATTTACCAAGAGCCTATTTAACCACCATTGCTCATAGTTTGGTTGTCAATCATTGGCGGCGTAGAGAAATTGAGCGAAATTATATGCAAGCGATCGCAGTCTTGCCAATAGAAACGGCACCTTCAGCCGAAAAACATGCGATTATTATTGAAACCCTAAGCAGAATTGATCAGACATTAAAGGGTCTTGCTCCTCTTGTACGCGAAGCATTTCTACTTTCCCAACTGCATGGCTTAACGTATAAAGCGATTATGTCAGGCATTAAGACTCGCTTTATCAGTGCGGCAGACTTAATGTTGCAACTATCCGTTGCCAAAAAACAAGATAAACTTAAATCCTATTTACAACGTACCGTGCTGGCACCAAAATTATTAGTCATAGATGAAATTGGTTATCTACCCTTTGGACGTGAAGAAGCGAACCTATTTTTCAATGTCATTGCTAAACGTTATGAAAAGGGAAGCCTTATCCTCACCAGTAATTTACCCTTCACGCAATGGGCAACCGCGTTTGCTAATGATCAAACATTAACCGCCGCCATGTTAGATAGGTTATTGCATCATGCTCATATTGTTCAAATTACAGGCGAAAGTTACAGACTGAAAGATAAACGTAAGATAGGGATCGCTCCAAGCACACCCTAAGCTTATTTTTGTGCCCAGAGGGGTCAGTTTTCAGGTGGTGTTGACATCCATAAGCCAACAGGAGCCTTCCTCTTCATCACCTTGGGTTAAAGGCGTTATTATTGCTGACAATATGCGCTTAGCTGATTTTATTGACGAGTTAAATCGTTATTACAAAGGTCGTATTTTTTATGATTATACAGCCGTAAAATTTACGGCTGGTAGGTGCCTATCCTATTGATGATGTTGACCGTATTCTAATGGCATTAGAAGATTCTTTGCCTATCACTATCAATCGTACTACGCCGCTGCGGATCAGTATTCAGGCAAAATAATTAAAAAAATCATCCTTTCGTTGCCCTTTTTTCATTCTCAATTGGCATAGTTAGTAAGCGAGGCTTTTAAGCCTTAAAAAACTAAACATCCATTGGGAGCAGAAAATAGCATGCGTAAATCTAAAACTCATTTAATTATTCAGGCGGATATTTTATTATCTGCGGATGCGCAGTTAACAGCAGGTAAAAATAGCCAAGGCTTAACGGGACAATATTCTGTGCAACAGGCATTGAGCCAATTGCTGGAAAACACGGGTATTGACTATATAATATCCAAGACAACACGGTAACTCTTCAATGACTAGCAGTGACACAGAAGCATACTGAAGCCGAACGGTTAAAGCCCATGGTAGTAACTGGGACTCGAAGCGTAGGATTACTTGCTGATTCCCCACAAGCCGTTACCATAGTCAGTCGTGAACAGATCGAGAAGCAATTAGTATTATCAAGTGATTTGGGAGAGATCCTCGCTAATACAGTGCCCGGAATGGCGACCAGTACAGAAGCATTATCGACCACAACACAGACTCTGCGAGGGCGACATGTATTCGTGCTGATTGATGGCGTACCTCAGACTATCTCGCTGCGAGATGGCAGACGTGCTCTTAAGAGTATTGACCCAGCCGCAATCGAACGCATTGAGGTGTTGCGTGGATCTACTGCTATTTATGGCTTGGGTGGTACGGGTAGCGTTATAAATATCATCACCAAGAGGCCTGGCGAAGGTTCAGCACAACTCACCACTGACATCACTATCGGATTCGCGCCTACTGATATTGGAGAAAGTTTCCGTAAGCGCCTAGCTCAAGGAGTAGAAGGCAGTGAAGGAAAAGTCGATTATATCTTCAATGCTTCAGTTGAGCAGACCGGTGGCTTCTTTGATGGTGACGGCGATCGGATCCCACAAGATACACGTACCAGAGGTGGCGGGACGGATGCTTATAATCTATTTGGTAAACTCGGTTTTGATCTTGATTCACAGCAACGATTCGAGCTATCCGCCAATTATTACAATATCAAACAAGATGTAGAGACCCTTTTGGTAAATGGCGTAGTCGGAGAACAGAAGACCACAGCCATCGATGGCGAAGTGCTAGGTAAGAAAGGTGGAATGGAAAATAAACAAATTAATTTCATTTATAGTAACGATAATATTTTAGGGAGTCGTCTCAAAACGCAAGTCTATTACCGTGATTTTAAGGCACGTTTTGGCTACTTCCCCGACAGCATTTTTTCTGGCGGTGGACAGCCCTTTCTATATTCTCAACGAGTTGGTGCATGTTTGGATATTGAAACACCACATAATCTGCTTTCTGGCGGACAAATCCTGTGGGGTGTAGATCTGTTCAGTGAGAAGACATCACAACCCCTTGAGGATGGGCGAATTCAGGTTCCTGAAATTAAACAGGACACCATAGACCCATTCGTGCAAGTTGAACTCAATTTAACTGATAATCTAAGTCTACATGGTGGCGTGAGATATGAATTCATTCGATTTGAAGTGGATGATTTCACTACCGTCAAGAATAACAGCGTAGAAGGCGGTACTCTCAACTATGACGACTCGGCATTTAATTTGGGAGCAACCTATTACTTTACCGATGAGATCAGTGGCTTCGCTTCTTTCTCACAAGGATTCGCAGTGCCTGAAATCGGACGGACGCTACGCAATGCAGCCGATGGGGCATCGGTAAAAAATATACGTCCTGAACCTCAGGTTGTAGATAACTACGAGTTGGGGATCCGCGGTAACTGGTCGACAGTACAGGCCGAACTTGCATTTTTTTATAATACTTCAGATTTGGGTACCTCGCTGAGTAACCCTGGTACTATCACAGAACCATTTGTGGTATCTCGTGCCCCAGAACGCATTTATGGCGTAGAAGCCTCTTTTGACGCACAGCCACTAGAAAAGTGGAACATGGGAGGAACCTTGACCTGGATGGAGGGTAAGCTAGATACCAATGATGATGGGGATTTTAATGCCTATCTGATTGGCAACCGCATCCCGCCACTCAAGCTAACCGCCTATGCTGAACATGAAACGCTGCCGAACTGGCACAACCGCCTACAGCTACTGTATTCGGGCGATCGTAATCGTTTTGACGGAGAGAGCGGATTCGGCAGAGGTGAAGTGAAAAGTTATATCCTGATGGATCTTCTCAGCACCGTCGAACTAGACAAAGGCACATTGAAGCTTGGTGTGAAGAATTTACTGGATGAACAGTATTTTCCTGTGATGAACCAAATCTTTAACTTTGACAGCAATTATACGGCAGGACAGGGGCGCACTATCAGTGCCACCTATTCGATAGACTGGTAAAAAGATGTGCATATTCGTTGGGTAAGCTGTATTGGCGATACCCTATTGGTTCGTTTGTTCCGGCTTTTTCGCAAACGGACCAGAGGCCATCGCCAAACTTCAACTCCATCTATTGTCGAAAGGCGGCAGTGTGAAAGGAGACGACTTAAGTAAGCTGATCAATTAATTGTGTATATTGTTGTGTAGGAGTATAATTAGATTGTCGAATAAACGAGGCGTGAATTATGGAAGCGGCGCAAAGTAAAAACTTAGTGAGAAAGCAGATAATGCTCTCTTTTGAAAACATTAAAAAGTTAGAGCGTATTGCAAAAGACAAGCACTTATCTGTTGCCAATGTGGTCAGGATGGCAATTATATCATTCGATCCTGATAACCATAACAAAGATGAATCTGAACTGCTCGATCTTGTTTCTAGTCGTTTAAAAGAAACAATTAATGATGTTGTTTCAACTAGAAAACGCCTTAATAAAACACTTGATGCTTATGAAGAACGAGGGCTGTAGATATGGCTGGATGGAAAGAAACTTTAATCGACATACTAAAGCTTACAGATGAAGTCAAAGGGTTAAGTAAGGATGTTGACAGACTTGAAGAAAAGTTCAACTCGGTAGATCGGCGTGTTGTCAGGTTAGAAACAATGATAGAGCTAGCGCAAAACCAAAGAAGAATTGATTAATCTGTTGAGGGTTTAAAGAGCAAGGAGTAATCAAGGGGAGCTTCAGACACAATACTTAATTATGCTACATCAGAACTCCCCATTATATACCCAAATTACTTGAAGATGCAGGTTTCAGCAAGAGAAGAAGCCATTATATTCTAGGCATAAAACGCAGGGATTAGTCATTCTAATGCTAAGTTTTATAACGACGAAGATAATGGCTTATCCTCTTGCCCTACGGGAGCTTAGCACGAATGCCAGCRCYGCGTTRCAATGCTYGACAAGGACTAGTCATTGCCTTCACATTGCGCCTTGCTCTGACCTTCGTGCTAAACTCTGAAACCTGCATCTTCAAGTGGTTTGGGTATAACTATACTAAGCAATACAAATATAGGCTAATGATAAAGCAGAGCCAGATAGTTTTAAATGACTATTTTATATTCATGCGGTCAAATTCACCCCAGCTCGGCTTGGGAGGAGGAGAGCCACTAGGTGAACGCATAGCTGAACTTTCACTAAAACCTTGTTGGTAGTCGAAATTATCTGGGTATGGTAATGGTAACTTTTCAGCATCAGCGGGGATATTTTTCTGGCTTTGTAACATCGGTGCTATTTGATTAAGCATTGCTTCTAGTGCTTCGATATGCTGTTTCATCTGCAGATTTTGTTGTTGCATTTCAGTAATGCCATTCGTTGAATCCTCGGGAGAGGTTTCATCGAGTACTTCCGTTGTTGGCTCTATATTTTCTGACTCTTCTAAAACCTCCTCTTCAGTTGAAGCGAAGAACACGTAATAGCCGCCACCCGCTAAAAGTAACAGTAGAAACACACCAGTAATAATCAACAATAACTTTGATTTAAAAAAACTTTGTTTAGCCTCAAGCTCTTCTTCGTCTTTATCTATACTTCCTTCGTCAGCATTCACTTCTACATCTTCGTCAGCCATAAAACACCTCTAATTATAGTGGCTATTGTTCGTTATCATCATCCTGAATAAGCGAGATAATGATCCAGTCTGCATCAGGAATAAGCTCATCACCATTAGTAAAAAAGTGCAGTTGACTTTTTGCATTAAAAGCAAACAGAGGAATAGCCCGTTTTCCGTATTGCTGTTGATAGTCTTGATAACTAAAGTTCTCACTAATATTAGTTTGTTTTGTTGATGCACCCTTACTGATTAAGCTAGCAAGTTTGGAATAGGTCACATCATCACCAAAAAGCACTTTCGCTTTATGATTAATATTTGTTCGCGAACTTTGTTCCTTATCTTCTTTATCGGTCGATAAAGAGAAAACATGATTACTACCAAACTCTGAGCGGTAGCGTAGCCCTGCCAGCGCGTTTAATTCTTTTTGTGGCGTGAGTGTTAATACTTGCCCTAAGCCAATTAAATCAAGATGTCGATCAGCGTGGCTAGAAACGGCGTTACCATAATAGGTATCAAAACCTGCCATTCTGGCAGCGGTAATATTGGTCCAGCTATTATCGGTTAAACGGGTGCGGTAGCCATTATTATTTAGAGCGCTGGCAATGGTGCGTGCTACTAAATTAGCACCAATAATTAAAAATCCTTTATCATCAGGTTCTGCAACGCCTAATTTATTGGCAAGAAATTTAGCGGTTGCGCCTTGTAAAAATACCGTGCCAATAATAATGGTAAAAGCAAGCGGCACTAATAAATCAGCTTGTGCAACACCTAAATCTTGTAGGCGCAGTGAGAATAACGCACTTACCGCTGCGGCAACAATCCCTCGAGGCCCTATCCAGCTCAGCAGTGTTTTTTCTTGCCATGTTAGATCGGAACCCAGTGTACAGAGGAATACTTTAATAGGACGTGCTATAAACTGAATGATCAAAAATAACAAAATCCCGGCAATACCGATAGCTTCAAATTGTGCGAAATCTAGGCGTGCAGCTAATAAAATAAATAAACCTGAGATTAACAAAATGCTGAGACTTTCTTTAAAATCTAAAATATCTTCGACCGAAACATCTTTCATATTAGCTAGCCATATCCCCATCACTGTCACCGTTAACAAGCCAGATTCTTCAGTAAGATAATTGGATAGGGCAAACACAGCAAACACCAGAGTGAGCGTAGCGACATTGTGTAGATATTCAGGCAATAAATGTTTGCGTAAAATAAGCCCTAAAAGATAACCAGCCGTGGCGCCGATAGCAGTGCCTACAGCTAAAGTTTTGCCAAATATAAAGAAAGTGTGGCCTAATGATGTTGCTGCTTCGTTTTGACCAGAAAGAATAAATTCAAATACCAAAACGGCAAGAATGGCACCAATAGGATCAATGGCGATGCCTTCCCAGCGTAGAATATTGGAGATCTTAGCATTAGGACGTACGGTACGTAACATCGGCACAATAACGGTGGGTCCGGTCACTACCATTAATGCACCAAAGAGCAATGATAGTTCCCAAGTAAAATGAAGCAAATAATGGGTAGCAACGGCAATAATTGCCCAAATGATTAATACGCCAAAGGTCAGTAAGTTACGTACAACCTTTTGTAAATCACGGATCTGATCAAAGCGTAGCGTTAAACTGCCTTCAAATAAAATGATTGCTACGCATAAGGAAACAATAGGGAATAACAAATCACCAAATAAGGCATCGGGATCTAACCAGCCCGTTAAAGGGCCGAGTACCAGACCTGCGAGTAGCAGAAATACGATAGCAGGCAGTTTTACCCACCATGCAAACCACTGGCAAAGTGTGGCAACCACACCAATAACGGAAAGTGCAATAACAGCATGATGTTCCATTTAGATATAACCTTAAGAATAATGATAAAGGCAGATCCTAACGGATCAGTTCAATTTCTGTACGACGATTAATGGATCGGCCTTGCGTAGTTTTATTGGTAGTCGCGGCTATAAATTCTCGGTGCCACGATATGATGATTAATTTCTCAGCAAGTTCATTTTCTTTAACAAGAAAATTCTTGACTGCGATTGCTCGTGCTCGTGCTAATGGGATATTAATTCGTTTGCGACCATAATTGTCGGTATGGCCAGCAACAGTGATCCGTCTGATGCTGTTATCAATTTTGACATAATCAGCGATCTTAATAAGGGCTGTTTTAGCATCCTCGGTGAGGATTGATTGTTCTGAATTAAAATGAATAGTGAGTTTACGGATTTGCTCAAAGGTGTATGGAAATAACTGTTCAACACATTGGCTAAAGTTGACATTTGAATCTCTAAAATGGACAGTAGAAAGCAGTACACTAATATCCTCATTTGAATTTTGACTTAGATAGCGAATGGTTGGAAACATGCCTTCTTTGATATAGGTGAATGCTTGTTTGGCAAGTTTTCCTGATAGCGTAAATTTATGTTGACCCTTTTGAGCTGCTAGGGCAATAAGCGGCAAACGATCTTCACTGTTTTGCCAAGGTGCTTGGGCTATCTCGAAATAAATATTGGTTTTTTGAGAAGGATAGAGTGAGCTGCTAAAGGTCAGCGTAAATTCTTCGCCTGGTAGTTGGGTAAATTGAGCACGACCAAAACGGGCAATCTCTTGTGTCATGCTACAGGCTAGTGGAGAAGATTCTACCAGCCATTGTGTATCTGTTATGGGTGCTTGAAATTGCTCTGCATGAGCAAAGGATGAAAATAAAAGCAGTAGGGTGGTTAAATATTTCATTAGTATCAATAGTGTAAAAGTGAATGGATAGGATAATTTTCGATCTGCTGCCGACCTTTAAGGTCATCTAGTTCAATCACAAAAGCACATGCAACAATCTCGCCACCTAATTTCTCAATTAATTCACAACTGGCTTTTGCAGTGCCACCAGTGGCAAGCACATCATCAACAATCAAAATACGATCACCGTTTTCAATAGCATCAATATGTGCCTCTAAGCTGGCTGTGCCATATTCAAGTTGATAATCCACTCGCTGAATATCATAAGGCAGTTTCCCCGGTTTTCTAAGGGGGATAAATCCAAGCCCTAATTGCCAAGCGACAAGGCTCCCAAAAATAAAACCACGTGCTTCCATGCCCGCCACGGCAGTGATATGGGTATTTTCAAATGGTTTAATAAGTTCAGCAATAGCTAAACGTAAACTCACCGGATCTTTTACCAGAGGCGTAATGTCTCTAAATAGAATTCCTTGTTCAGGAAAATCAGCAATATCGCGAATTTTGGCTTTTAATGTATTCATATTGGAAGTGAGTAGGTCGGGTATAGTTAATATAGCGGCTGAAAGTGCAGCGACTGTAGCATGTTCTTAAAAAGATGGGTTTGTAAAGAGTATTTAAAATGCTAAGTTAGTCCTGAATTTACATGCATTATTTATCAGGTGTTGGAAAACTTTCATGCTATTATTTTGTCATAATATTCTAGGTTTATTAGGTGGGGGATAAATAATGCGGATGAAAATATTTATGTTAGCCATGATGGTTGTGCTGATTTCATCTTGCGCGATAAATCCTAAAATTCATTCTGATTATAATCGTAGCATTGACTTTAATCAGTATCAAAGCTTTGGCTTTTATGAGCAAGTGAATACTGAGCATGGTTATGAAACATTAATTACTCAATATCTCAAAAAAATAACCATTGCCGAAATGACAAAACGGGGACTTACTTTTGCTGAACAGAATCCTGATTTATTGATAAACTTTCATACCAATGTAGAGCAAAAGCAAAAAATATATAAAGTACCTCGCTATGATTATGTGGGTTATTATGCTTACCGGATGCACCGGTATTACTATGAGCCATGGCCGGAGTATCAAATACAGATCGATAATTATGAAGAAGGAACACTTAATATTGATATGATTGATCGCAAATCCACAAAAATGGTTTGGGAAGGCATTGCTGTCGGTCGGCTTACCAAGAAAGATAAAGAAAACATACAGTCAACTATAGAAAATGCAGTAGTAGAAATATTCACACTGTTTCCAATCCCTGTACCGATGGAAAGTAACAAATAAAACGTAAAAGAGGTTAATAGTGACAATTCGAACACTAATCCGATGTATAGGATTGATAACATTATTATCACTATTAACAGGCTGTTTTGGATTAGGTAGTAAAGAGGACTATGATGACAGGCCTCATTATTATGTAATTGATGTTGATCGAGGTGCGGTTGCTTCGCATTTTGTTACTGATAGAGTGCTGTATTTAAAGCCCGTTAAGCTCACTTCGCATTTTCGAGATCAAGCTATTGTCTTCCGTATTGGTGATGATGAATATCAACAGCAGATGCCGCACCAGTTCTTTTCTAGCCCAGAAGAGATGTTTAATGAGCAATTAAAGCGCTGGTTACAAAAAACAGGGTTATTTAGTCAGGTTATACTGAATGAAGATGCACCTGCAGATATGATTTTAGAAACTGCGGTTACTGCACTATACGGTGATAACAGAGAGCAGTATTCTCCGCAAGCGGTGTTGGAAATGCAGTTCTTTTTACTAGAAATAGACCAAAATACAACGCAGCCATTGTTTCAAACGGGTCTAAACGTTGCGGTTGATATAACTGAAACCACGCCATCAAATGTTGTGAAAGCTTGGAGGCAGGGACTTGCGGAGTTATTAGCGACCATAGAAGATGATTTAAGCGATTATTTCTCCAAACGTAAGCCTTAGTACCACTCAGATCTAATCGTGTAGGAAATCGCCCATAATGATAGAATTGTCGCTTTCCTACTGATTATCTGGATAGCATTATAAATGAGTGAAATTGCCTTAGAACTTGAGCAGATTACGATTGAAGAGGAGATGAAGCAATCTTACCTTGATTATGCGATGAGCGTAATTGTGGGGCGGGCTTTACCTGATGTTCGAGATGGTCTAAAACCTGTGCATCGTCGCGTTTTATTTGCAATGCGTGAACTTAATAATAACTGGAATGGCTCCTATAAAAAATCGGCACGTATTGTCGGTGATGTGATTGGTAAATATCACCCGCATGGTGATACTGCAGTTTATGACACCATGGTGCGCATGGCGCAGCCGTTTTCAATGCGCTATATGCTGGTTGACGGTCAAGGTAACTTTGGTTCGGTTGATGGTGATTCACCGGCGGCGATGCGTTATACCGAAGTACGGATGGCGAAAATCACTCATGAAATGTTGGCGGATTTAGATAAAGACACCGTTGACTTCACCGCTAATTATGATGAATCAGAGCATGAGCCTTCTGTTCTTCCGACAAAAATCCCCGCCTTATTAGTCAATGGCTCATCGGGTATAGCGGTAGGCATGGCGACCAATATTCCGCCACATAATCTAACTGAAATTCTAAATGCCACACTTGCAACGATTGATAATCCACAAATCGATCTTGCAGAAATAATGACCTATGTACCGGGCCCTGATTTTCCAACAGCAGCAATGATTAATGGTGCTCAAGGCATGGCTGAGGCATATCGAACCGGCCGTGGCCGTGTTCATATGCGTGCTCGTGCCATTATTGAAACCAATGACAGCACCGGACAGCAAAGCATTGTTGTTATCGAATTACCTTATCAAGTCAACAAGGCACGCTTGATCGAGAAAATCGCTGAACTGGTTAAAGATAAAAAGATTGAAGGTATTTCTGCATTACGCGATGAATCTGATAAAGATGGTATGCGTATGGTGGTGGTGCTTAAACGTGGTGAAGTGCCCGAAGTTATTTTAAATAACCTTTATAAACAAACCCAAATGCAAACTGTGTTTGGCGTTAATATGGTGGCGATTGTTGACGGCCAGCCTAAATTATTAGGCTTACAAGCTATTTTAGCGGCCTTTATTGGTCACCGCCGAGAAGTAGTAACACGCCGTTCATTATATGAATTACGCAAAGCACGTGATCGCGCTCATATCTTAGAAGGTTTAGCGACTGCCTTAGCGAATATTGATGAAGTAATCGAGTTAATCAAATCATCAGCCAGCCCAGCAGATGCGAAACAGGCCTTATTAGCGCGTGGTTGGGCATCAGAAATGATTCTCGAAATGTTGGGCGCTGCTGGTGCGCAAGCGTCTCGTCCAGAAGGCTTAGCTGATGAACTTGGCTTGCTTGATGGTATGTATCATTTGTCGCCAACTCAAGCACAAGCTATTTTAGAAATGCGATTACATCGTTTGACGGGGCTAGAACAAGACAAGATCTTAGATGAATATCGCGAAGTGCTGGAAGAAATTGCAGCGTTATTAGCCATTTTGAGTGATCCTGATAATTTGATGGCAGTAATTCGTGAAGAATTAGTCAAAGTTAAAGAAGAATTTGGTGATGAACGCCGCACTGAAATTCTTGATGCACACTTAGATCTAACGCTAGAAGATTTAATTACCGAAGAAGAAATGGTAGTGACGCTTTCTCATGCGGGTTATGCGAAAACACAGCAATTAGATACTTATCGCGCTCAACGCCGTGGTGGTAAGGGTAAATCTGCTACATCAATGAAAGATGAAGACTTTATCGAGCACTTATTTATTGCCAATACGCATGACACATTATTGTGTTTTTCAAGTGCCGGTAAGGTGTATTGGAAGAAAGTCTATGAATTACCACAAGGCGGTCGGGCGGCACGCGGTAAGCCAATTATAAACTTATTGCCGCTAGAAGAAGGCGAAAAAATTAATGCTATTTTAGCGGTGCGTGAGTTTGATGCAGATAACTATATCTTTATGGCAACCGCATCGGGTACAGTTAAGAAAACACCGTTAGAAGCCTATTCTCGTCCGCGAGCCAACGGTATTATTGCACTGGATTTGAAAGAAGGTGATCAATTAGTTGGCGTTGAATTAACAGATGGTCAATCTGACATTATGTTGTTTAACTCAGCAGGCAAAGTTATTCGTTTCTCTGAAACAGATGTGCGCTCTATGGGCAGAGTTTCCCGTGGTGTTCGTGGTATGCGTATGCCAGAAAATACTGAAATCATCTCTTTAATTATTGCTAATGCAGAAGATGGCGCTATTTTAACAGCAACAGAGTTTGGCTATGGCAAGCGAACTGATCTAGAGAAATATCGCGTACAAGGTCGAGGTGGTAGCGGTATTATTTCAATTCAAACGTCTGAACGTAATGGTAATGCTGTTGGTGCGGTGCAAGTGTTAGCTGAACATCAAATTATGTTAATTACCGATGGTGGAACCTTGGTTCGTACACCTGTTAAAGATGTCTCTATTGTTGGCCGTAATACGCAAGGTGTGAAACTAATTAACTTGACTAAGAAAGAAAAACTAGTTGGTTTAGAGCGCGTGTTAGAAGAAGAGGCTGATTCTGATGGCGAAGAAGGCGAAGCAACTACCGAAGAATAACTATGGCAACTACCGATATGCACGAACAACAGGCCTTGCAGGGCATTAGACAAAAAATTGATGAAACTGATCTGCAAATTCAAGCTTTGTTAAATAAGCGTGTAGCGATGGCGCAAGAAGTGGCTAAAATAAAAATAGCCAATGGTGAACAATCCGATTTTTATCGCCCAGATCGCGAAGCCACGGTCTTGCGTCAGGTTATCGAACGCAATAACGGGCCATTAGACGAAAAAGAAATAGCGCGTTTATTTCGTGAAATAATGTCAGCTTGCCTGGCAGCTGAAAAACCACTTCAAGTCGCTTATTTAGGTCCCGAAGGTTCATTTACTCAAGCAGCAGCACTAAAGCAATTCGGCGGTGCAATTGAGTTACAATCAATGGTCACTATTGCAGATGTTTTCCATGCTGTAGAAGCTGGAAATGCTAATTATGGTGTGGTGCCGGTTGAAAATTCAACGGAAGGGATGGTGTCACATACGCTAGATCGTTTTCTAGATTCACCACTTAAAATTAACGGTGAAGTTTCACTTAGAATTCATCATTGTCTTTTGAGTAAGTCTACAGATTTAGCAAATATTTCAAAAGTTTACGCGCATCCGCAAGCCTTAGCCCAATGCCGCCATTGGTTAGCTGAGAATCTTCCCAATTGTAAACTTGTTCCTGTTAATAGCAATTCTGAAGCGGCTAAAACGGTAGCTAATGAGGCACACTCTGCGGCTATTGCTGCTGATCGTGCTGCCGAGATTTATGATTTGTCAGTTCTAGCGAGCAATATAGAAGATGAGGCTAATAACACAACGCGATTTATTGTGATTGGAATGCAAGATGTAGCGCCTTCTGGTGCTGATAAAACAGCATTATTAGTCTCCACCAAAAACAAACCAGGTGCATTGCAAACTATATTAAAACCCTTAGCTGAACAAGGGATTAGTATGACACGTATTGAATCACGGCCATCGCGACAAGGTGTGTGGGAATATGTGTTTTTCATTGATATTGAAGGGCATAGCCAAGATAAATCAGTAGCCGATGCCTTAGCCATTTTAGAGCAAGAGTCTGCGATGTGCCGTGTATTAGGTTCCTATCCAAAGGCTGTTTTATAATGAAACTCATTCTTGCTAACCCGCGCGGTTTTTGTGCTGGCGTTGACCGTGCAATTGAAATTGTTGAACGGGCATTAGAATTATTTGGTGCGCCGATCTATGTGCGTCATGAAGTGGTGCATAATCGCTTTGTAGTTGATGGTTTACGTGATAAAGGCGCGATTTTTATTGAAGAATTATCTGATGTTCCTGATAACAGTACATTGATTTTTAGCGCGCACGGTGTCTCAAAAAAAATACAAGCAGAAGGTAAACTGCGCGGTTTAACCGTATTTGATGCTACTTGC
Organism: Methylophaga sp.; assembly: GCA_002733505.1. Taxonomy (GTDB): domain Bacteria; phylum Pseudomonadota; class Gammaproteobacteria; order Nitrosococcales; family Methylophagaceae. The sequence continues at coordinate 22,025 of NVVW01000015.1, forward strand.
CCATTGGTGACAAAAGTGCATATGCAAGTGGCTAGATATGAAAGGCAAGGGCGTGAATGTGTGCTAATTGGCCATGCTGGTCATCCTGAAGTAGAGGGTACAATGGGGCAATATACATCGGAAGAAGGTGGCATGTATCTAGTGGAAACCCCCGAAGACGTAGCTAATTTAAAGGTCAAAAGACCCGAGGAATTAGCATTTGTTACCCAAACAACGTTATCGATGGATGATGCTTCTATTGTGATTGATGCATTGCGAAAACACTTTCCAAAAATTTATGGCCCCCGTAAGGACGATATTTGTTATGCAACACAAAACCGGCAGGATGCAGTGAAGATATTAGCAAAGGAATGCGATATCTTGCTTGTTGTAGGCTCCAAAAATAGTTCTAATTCTAATCGCTTACGAGAGTTATCTGATAAGTTAGGTACGATTTCATTTCTGATTGATGATGCGGAAGATATTGATTCGCAATGGTTGAATGGTAAGCAGATAATTGGTGTGACAGCAGGGGCATCAGCACCTGAAATATTAGTGCAACAAGTTGTTGAACGGTTAAAAGAACTAGGTGTGACTCAAGCTGATGAAGATCAGGGCCAACGTGAAACAGTAGAATTTTCGCTACCAAAAGAGTTAAGAATAGATATTTCTAGGCTTTCTCAATAAGCTCTTACGGTGAACAGTTCTTTTCTACCGGTTTTGCTCTGGACTGATCTTTTAATTTATCTGTTAATAACGGTCGTTATTATTAGTGTTTTCACTATTCGCAAACAGCCTCACTTGCTAGTACCATGGAAATTAGTCGTTCAACGAAAACGCGGTGTTATTTCAATAATAATTTTGCTGTGTTATGTGTTGGTGGGTTTACTTGATTCAGTACATTTTAGACAAGCTTTACCTACAAGCTCCGCCAATGAAACCCAACATTATTCAACAGAAGTTATTACCTTATTAGATTTGGCTTTAACGCCATTGCGTCAGTATGTAGAAAAAACATATTCAGCCCCCTTTGCGACTCATTTATTTACGCGGGAAATGCAAACAAGTGCAGAGGGTAAAGCGGATTATAGTTATCCATTATTAAAGTATGCAGGTTCACATTTAGCTAGTCCAGATGATAAAGGGGCTGATATCAAACGTACAGTAATGATTAGCACGTTTAAGGGCATAATTATTTGGCTAACAGCGTGTGTTTTATTGTCTTTTTGGGCTGCAAGACGACAAGGTATAAGTTTGAGAAACGTGCTTGTAAGCATTAGTCATGGCGAGTATCCATATCCTGTTAGAACCGCCTTTTTTACCTTATTACTGTTAATTTTGTTTGTATCTAATATAGCGGCATTAAGTGTCAATTATCATGTGATGGGTACAGATAAAGTAGGGCAAGACGTGCTTTATCAAGCATTAAAAAGTATTAGAACAGGGCTTGTTATTGGTACACTGACCACCTTGGTTATGTTGCCGTTTGCATTGCTTATGGGCATTGCCGCGGGCTATTTTAAAGGCTGGATTGATGATGTTATCCAATATATCTATACCACTTTAAACTCAATTCCCAGTGTATTGTTGATCGCTGCAGCGGTACTAATGTTACAGGTCTATATGAGTAATAATCCAGAAAGCTTTGTAACCGTGGCTGAGCGGGCAGATATGAGGTTACTGTTTTTATGTCTTATTCTGGGCTTAACCAGTTGGACAGGTTTGTGCCGTATTTTACGTGGTGAGACTTTGAAACTACGTGAAATGGACTATGTTTTAGCAGCAAAATCATTAGGATCGGGAAATTTCCGTATTCTTCGCCATCATATTTTACCCAACTTAATGCATATCGTGATGATAGCGATAGTGCTAGATTTTAGTGCGTTAGTGCTAGCAGAAGCGGTATTGTCTTATGTGGGAGTGGGCGTTGATCCCTCGATGATTAGTTGGGGTAATATGATCAATAGCGCGCGATTAGAAATGGCGCGAGAACCTGTTGTCTGGTGGTCATTAGCGGCAGCATTTGTTTCGATGTTTGTATTAGTATTAGCGGCAAATTTATTTGCTGATGTGGTGCGTGATGCCTTTGATCCCCGAGCCGTTAAGGCACAACAAAAACACATAATTGATGCGAGTGTTTGATAAGTGCAGCCATTATTAGAAATCAATAATTTGACGGTGAGTTTTGGTGATGAAACGGCTGTCGACGGCATTGACTTAACACTAAATAGAGGACAAACCTTAGTATTATTAGGCGAGTCTGGCAGTGGTAAATCAATTACTGCAATGACTATTTTACAAATATTACCGGTAGCAGCCACTATTACATCCGGTCAAATAGTATTAGCGGGGCAAGATCTACTAAAAAAATCTGAAGAGGAAATGTGTGCAGTTCGGGGCGGGCAGATAAGCATCATTTTTCAAGAACCGCAGACCTCACTCAACCCGGTAATGACAATTGGTGATCAGATTGCAGAATCACTGCGAATACATAAAAATCTCACGGGAACAGCGGCTCGAAAACAAGTTATTGCATTATTAGATGAGATTGGCATCACATCAGCAAAGCAGCGTTATGATGATTATCCTCACCAATTTTCTGGTGGCATGAAACAGCGCGTTATGATCGCAATGGCCTTAGCATGTGATCCGGTGCTGCTTATTGCTGATGAGCCTTCCACTGCCTTAGATGTCACCATTCAAAAGCAAGTGCTAGAGTTGTTATTAAAGGTACAGCAAAAACGGAATATGGCCATTTTGTTTATTACCCACGATTTGGGTGTAGCAGCAAAAATGGCGGATCATGTTAGCGTGATGCACAAAGGTAACATTGTTGAAAATGCAAGTAGAGATGTATTTTTTACTAAGCCAAGTCATCGTTATAGTCAGGCATTATTTAACACCTTAGCCCAAGGCTCCCAAGTTAAATTAACCGCAGTTAAATTAGAAAAAAAGCCAGAACAAGCACTACTAAAGGTAACTAATCTGGATGTGTTTTTCCCTATCCGTACTGGCATATTAAAAACAATAACGGGGCATGTTAAGGCTGTAAAAAATGTCTCATTAACACTAGAACAAGGCAAAACTACGGTAGTAGTCGGCGAGTCTGGCAGTGGTAAAAGCAGTTTAGGCAAAGGAATTTTGCAGTTAGTTTCGGTGAGTGGTGGCGAAGTATTATTTGATGGTGTTGATTTAATGAAATTAACGGCTGCTCAGTTGAGACAAAAAAGAGCTGACATTCAAATTATTTTTCAAGATCCATACTCGTCAATGAATCCGCGGATGCAAATTGGTGCTATTATTGAAGAAGGCATGATCCTGCAAAGCAATAAATCAGCAGCACAGCGCTTGCTACGCATTGAAGAATTACTTATTCAAGTGGGTCTAGAACCCGCATCTCGGCATCGCTATCCCCATCAGTTTTCGGGTGGGCAACGGCAAAGGATCTGTATTGCACGGGCACTGGCTGTTGAACCAAAACTGATTATTTGTGATGAACCTACCAGTGCATTAGATAGTTTATTTCAAGCACAAATTTTGGAACTACTAAGTGAGTTGCAAAATAAACTGGGGCTAAGCTATTTATTTATCACCCACAATCTAGCGATTGTAGAACAACTTGCTGATCACGTTATAGTGATGTATCAAGGTGAGATTGTAGAGCAAGGTGATGCCAAACAAATTCTGCACAATCCACAACACGCCTATACACAGCAACTCATTTCTGCTGTACTGCCCCCAACGATTATCGAGGAATAAAAATGACACAAATAGACCAACAAACACAAATTGAATTAGAGGCAGCTGCGTTTCGTCGTCTAACGGCTCACTTACAAGAACGTACGGATGTACAAAATATTGATTTGATGGAGCTTGCCGGTTTTTGCCGTAACTGTTTATCAAAATGGTATTTAGCTGCTGCCGAAGATAAAGGTTTAGCTATTGATTACGACCAAGCACGTGAGCATGTCTATGGCATGCCTTATAATGACTGGAAAGATAAACATCAACTAGGCCCCAAGCGTTAACGACTACTAATGCTGGTGACTTTTGTATATTCCATGAAGTTTTTCAGCCAATAACTTAGTGTCAGTATTATCATCCTCTTTCGGTTTAGACACGGTGATAATAGACAGGGTAGAACGAATTTGTTGTAAGTAATTGCGGCAGCAGCTACATATTAATAGATGGAAAAACAGACCTACACGTTTGCCTAGCGGTAGTTCGCCATCAATATAATTGTTCACTTCGTCTACAATGTCTTTGCATTGGTACATTTATTTATTGTCCTGATATTTTTCGATGGATTGATGCAATGTGGTGCGCGCGCGATGCAGCAATACCCGTACATTGGACGCGGAAACATCCAAAATGTTACAAATTTCTTTCATCTCAATGCCTTCCATATCGTATAGGCTTAAGGCGGCACGTTGTTGAGCGGGGAGTTGTTGGAAGCTTTCTTCTATAACCATCTGTAATTGGTCGTTTGCTAACAGCGCTTCAGGCGTTGCCTCTTCCCATGGCAATACATCATCATAGCGATGACCGGTATTATCAAATTTATCAGATGAAATGGCCTGCCAGCCCTCATCTAATGAACTGTGCCTGTTTTCGCGACGGACACGGCTTTTGGCACCATTACTGACGATATGAAGTAGCCATGTTTTTAACGAAGATCGACCTTCAAACTTAGGTAGTGCTTTAATGGCTGAGATCCAAGCATCTTGTACCACCTCATCAGCAAAAGCTTCACCAACGATGGCTCTTGCCACAGAGATCATAATATTCTGATATTCTGAAACCACCTGCTCAAAAGCCTGCTGATCACCGTTGATTAAACGCTGGATTAGCTTCTGTTCATTTTTTGATGTTAATTTTGAAAAAAAATTCATTAGTTGTGTAACAAATCCATTTTATGTGTGTCTATGTTAGCAAGCTGAGTCATAAATGACCGGTTATTTTTATTTTTTACAATACTATAGGAAATTTATGATGTCTATTACAACTAATAAAAAAACAATTGCTCTTGCTACAAGCGCGGCGCTTACGGTAGGTCTTGCATTATCTCCGATGACGGCTACTGCTGATGTAGCTAACCCATTTGCATCCTCTGAATTATCTAGTGGTTATATGCAACTTGCCGAAGGAGCATGTGGCGGTGATAAGAAAGCTGAAGGCAAGTGTGGTGAAGCTAAATGTGGTGCTGACAAGAAAGCTGAAGGCAAATGCGGCGAAGCTAAATGTGGTGCCGATAAAAAATCTGAAAGCAAATGCGGTGCAGATAAGAAGGCTGAAGGTAAATGCGGTGAAGCTAAATGTGGTGCTGACAAGAAAGCTGAAGGCAAGTGCGGTGAAGCTAAATGCGGCGCAGACAAAAAAGCTGAAGGTAAATGTGGTGAAGCTAAATGTGGTGCTGATAAAAAATAAGCTAGCAGTTTGAGCTACATTCATAATATACCCGTGATTATTCAATCTGTGAAGATTTAGACCAAAAGCTAGAAAGCCAGTGTTGCATTACAATGCTTGATAAGGACTAGTCATTACCTGCGCATTGCGCCTTGCCCTGACTTCCTATTTTTGCCCTAAATCTTCACAGATTGAATAATCACGGGTATAGAAGGGCTCTACGGAGCCCTTTTTTATAGATGGTAAATGGTATTAATTTCATCCTCACTCATGTGCGATTACTACAATTATCCTAACTAGGAGAAGTACAATGTTTATCTGTAAATTAGCAAACACATTTCAAGGCTTATTAAATAAAACGCGCGTTGTAGATTTTTTAGCACCCTTAGCGTTGCGGCTTTATTTGGTGCCCGTATTTTGGATGGCAGCCAATACTAAATGGGATCCTTTTGATAGTGATAGTTCTTTGCAAGGAACCATTGACTGGTTTGGCAACCCTGATTGGGGCTTAGGTTTACCTTTCCCTGAGATTATGGCTCATCTAGCGTGGGGGGCGGAATATTTTGGTGCGATTGCACTGGCTTTAGGTTTGGCTGTTCGCTGGTTCTCTATACCATTAATGCTCACTATGGTTGTGGCTGCCGTTACAGTACATTGGGGTAACGGTTGGTTGGCTATTGCAGAGCCAAGTGTACAACTTGAAGCTGGCCGATCTTTATTGCAAGAACACGGTAATTACAACTGGTTAACTGAAAATGGCAACTTTGTTATTTTGAATAATGGTATTGAATTTGCGACTACCTATTTCATCATGCTATTAGCCTTATTCTTTATTGGTGCGGGTAAATATATCAGTGCTGATTACTGGATCGCTAGAAAATTTTCGAACTGTTGATGCGCTTCAAAATAAGGAATAACTATGTTCATTGGTAAAAAAAGATTAGGTGAAGATATTGCTGCTAGTGAAATTACTGATCATCCGATTTATCTGGATCGAAGAAAGTTTTTAAACGGCACTGCAGCAATTGCTACGGCAAGCTTATTGCCTTTTTCAATGCTCAATGCCAAATCAGCGGTGCCTGAAGCGAGCTATTTGAATTTAAAGCAAAGTCCTTATTCGACAGATGAAGGGCTGACCACTTATGAATCGGTAACTACCTATAATAATTATTATGAATTCGGAACGGGTAAATCTGATCCTGCAATTAGGCTTGAATCTATCAATTTCCCTGATAAATCTAAGCCTTGGCGGGTCAGTATTGAAGGGGAGTGCGATAAGCCGGGCGAATATGATTATGATGACTTAATTCGCCCGTTTACCTTAGAGGAACGAATTTATCGTTTTCGCTGTGTTGAAGGCTGGTCGATGGTGATCCCTTGGGTTGGCTTCCCGCTGGCAGATTTGATTAAGCGTGCCCAGCCTAATTCTAGAGCTAAATTTGTAGAATTCACCACATTTTATGATCCTGAAATAATGATTAGACGGAATGTATTGGATTGGCCTTATACCGAGGGTTTGCGAATGGATGAGGCAATGAACCCGCTTACATTGTTAGCAGTGGGGCTATATGGTAGTGAATTACTAGGTCAAAATGGTGCGCCGATCCGTTTAGTCACTCCTTGGAAATATGGCTTTAAAAGTATCAAATCAATTGTGAAAATACGGTTTGTTGAGTCAATGCCACAATCGGCGTGGATGAAAGCAGGACCTAAAGAATATGGCTTCTATTCTAATGTAAACCCTGATGTGGATCACCCGCGTTGGAGCCAGAGCAAAGAGCGACGTTTAGGTGAGTTTTTAAAACGTAAAACAGCAATGTTTAATGGTTATGAAGAACACGTTGCTCATTTATATACGGGTATGGATTTAACTAAGAATTTTTAAATTCATGTCTAAGCTAAAAATTAGCATTTTCATTGCCAGTTTAATCCCAGCAGTATGGCTAACGTATGCATTACTTACCCATCAATTAGGCGCCAATCCGATTGAAGCAATAACCCGTGAAACAGGTTTATGGGCGTTACGGTTTCTATGGTTAACACTATTAATTACGCCATTGCGTTGGATTACAGGTTGGAACAAGCTAGTCACTTTACGACGGATGCTAGGTTTATATGTATTCTTTTATGCAACGCTTCATATGCTGTTATATCTCTGGTTAGATCAATTTTTTGATATTAATGACATCATCAAAGACATTATAAAACGGCCGTTTATCACCATCGGCTTTTTTACCTTCGCAGCCTTAATTCCTCTGGCAATCACATCAAACAATGCAATGGTTAAGCGATTAGGCGGCAGGCGCTGGAAAAAACTACACAAACTAAGCTATTTTATTGCCATAGCTAGTTCTATCCACTTTTATATGTTGGTAAAACAAGATAAAGCAGAGCCTCTTTCCTATATAGCCTTGCTAGTTATTTTATTAGGTATTCGTCTGTATCGGCATCATAAGAAATCGACAATAGCAGTGACAGTGCTCAGTTAAAGAATTATTACTAGCCTCATTAGAGAGGTGGTATAGATCCTGCATATTTAATGTGGTAATTAAACAGGCTAACTAAATAGGCCTTACACACTAAATATGGATAGTAATAAATGAAATATCAGATACAGCCCACCTTGCAAGAGCAAGTGATGCGAGACAATGACTTTATTGTCTCAAAAACAACGACCAAAGGCATACTTACCTATGCAAACCGAATTTTTATTGAGTTTTCAAAATACTCGGAAAAGGAACTGATGGGTAAACAACATAATGTTATCCGTCATCCAGATATGCCTAGAGGAGTCTTTAAACTACTATGGGATACGTTAAAACAAGATCAAGAAATCTTTGCCTATGTGAAAAACATGGCTAAAGATGGCAGTTTTTATTGGGTTCTTGCTAATGTAACGCCTTCCTATGATCAACAAGCAAAAGTTATTGGCTACTATTCAGTAAGGCGAAAACCAAAGCCAGAAAGTATTGAAATTATTAGTGAGCTTTATCGTTCGATGTTGGATGCAGAGGAAAAAGCGGGATCTAAGCATGCGATAGAAGCCTCTTTAGAATTAGTAACTAATCTGCTTGCAGAAAAAGGAGTTTCGTATGAAGAATTTATCCTTAGTATCTAAATTTAAGGCTTTAGCCTATGTGAGTAATATTTTATTACTATTTATAGTAGCAATGTTTTTAGGAAGAATAGGCTTAGATTGGCTTGTTGTTGCTATTGCTGTTGTGAGTATAATTTTCACTATATTTGTAATTCGAGATATTACCGAGTCTTTAGCGCCATTACAAAAAATAAGCCGCGTAGCAGATGAAGTTAGTGCAGGTCATTTTGATATGCGCATTACCCAGATTGAACGTGAAGATGAGATTGGGGATTTATCTTGGAAAATCAATGATATGCTAGATCAGCTAGAAGCCTATTTTAGGGAGACAGACACATCATTCAGTTATGCCAGTGAAGGTAAGTTTTTCCGAAAAGCTTACCCGCAAGGTCTGCATGGTAGCTTTGTATTATCTTTGAACAATCTGAATACGTCAATTGGAGCTATGCAAGAAACACAACAATTTCTATTGAAAAATAAATTAGTATCAAATGTTGCTCAATTAAGCTCTACTAATTTATTGATCGATCTTAGGTTAAATCAACAAAGCATTGAGGAAATTAAAGACATTATGGGCATAGTGACTGATATTTCACAGAAAATGGTTGAAGATGCAAATGGTAGTCAACAATTAATAAAGAGTGTTATTCAAAATCTTAATGAGGTTATTAGTAAAATTGAGCTTAATAATGCTGAGATTATAGATTTGAACAACTTGAACGAAGAAGCGTCAACGGTGATTACGTTAATAAAAAGTATTGCCGATCAAACCAGCTTATTAGCATTAAATGCCGCTATTGAGGCTGCGCGTGCCGGTGAGCAGGGTCGGGGCTTTGCAGTTGTGGCCGATGAGGTGCGAACCCTAGCAGATAATACCATTAAAGCGACGGCTAGTATTGCAGCTGTTTTAGAAACATTTCAGCAAAAATCAACATCTATGTTGACTGACTCATCAGTTATGGCTGAAATGGCCGATGGTTCACGTAAAGTGGTGGCAGAATTTGCCACTAAATTTGAAAGTTTTGCCGATTCTGCACGAGATACCGAACAGCATATGCAATATGCTGATGATATAAGTTTTGCTGCGCTCATTAAAATTGACCATTTACGCCTTAAACAAAATGCGTATGCAGCCTTGTTAAAGGGAGTGAATTCTAGTGAGGCTAATGAAGCGCAGATAGATGATCGTAATTGCCGCTTTGGTAAATGGTATTTTGAAAGTGAAGGTGCCAATACTTTCAATCAATATCCTTCATTTAGTAAAATTCAGCCGGTTCATGCAGATGTCCATAGTCATATACACCACGCAATCTCCATGCTTAATGGATCATGGGAAGAAAGCAGTGAAACTCAAGCATTAATTCTTGAATCATTTAACCAAGCTGAACAGGCAAGTTATAGTTTAATGGGGCTTATCGACAAAATGGTAAGAGAGAAACACCCCGCTTAAAATTATTAGGCTTAATTCAGCTTCTCCATAAGGAAATTCTGTCTGAAATAAAGCAAAACTGTTACAATGCCTCACTGTTTTGATGTTCACAAGGTGAAGGTGTTGAATGACTGATTTTGTTGATAACGATCCACAAGAAACCCAAGAATGGTTGGATGCTCTTGAATCTATTATTGAAGTTGAAGGTGATGAAAAAGCACATTATGTGTTAGAGAAACTCATTGATCTGGCGCGTCGTAGCGGCGTAAACCTTCCTTATAGTTCCAATACTGCTTATGTAAATACCATCCCAGTTGATCAGCAACAGCGCATTCCTGGTGATCAAGGTATGGAGGGCAAGATCCGTTCATATATCCGTTGGAATGCCATGGCAATGGTGGTTAAGGCCAATCTAAAACCCGGAGCAGTAGGGGGGCATATTGCCAGCTTTGCCTCATCTGCGACTATGTATGATGTGGGGTTTAATCACTTCTTTAAAGGCGATAACCATGGCAATGGCGCTGATTTGGTGTTTTTCCAAGGTCATATTTCGCCTGGTATCTATGCACGATCATTTCTTGAAGGGCGTTTAACAGAAGATCAATTAGATAATTTCAGATTCGAAGCGGATGGTAAAGGTTTATCATCTTATCCTCACCCTTGGTTGATGCCTGATTACTGGCAGTTCCCGACTGTTTCTATGGGTTTAGGGCCTATTCTTGCGATCTATCAAGCCCGTTTTATGAAGTATATGGAACATCGTGAGATCAAAGAAACCTCTGGCAGAAATGTCTGGGCTTATTTGGGTGACGGTGAAATGGATGAGCCTGAATCTTTAGGTGCGATCACCTTAGCAGGTCGTGAAAAATTAGATAATTTAACCTTTGTTATCAACTGTAATTTACAGCGTCTGGATGGTCCCGTTCGTGGTAACGGTAAAATAATTCAAGAGTTAGAAGCTATTTTCCGTGGTGCAGGTTGGAATGTTATTAAAGTTATCTGGGGCAGTGAGTGGGATCAGTTATTAGCTAAAGATAAAAATGGCTTATTGCTTAAACGGATGGAAGAAGTGGTTGATGGTGAATACCAAAACTACAAATCGAAAGACGGTGCGTTTGTACGTGAGCATTTCTTTGGTAAATATCCAGAGTTATTAGACATGGTCTCAGATATGACTGATCAAGATATCTGGCAGTTAAGTCGCGGCGGGCATGATCCACGTAAAGTCTATGCCGCCTATAAAAAAGCTATGGATCATCAAGGGCAGCCAACAGTAATTTTAGCTAAGACAGTGAAAGGCTACGGCATGGGCGAGGCCGGTGAAGCTCAAAATACTACACATTCACAAAAGAGCTTAGGCGTTGAACAAATGAAAGTGTTCCGCGACCGTTTTAATATTCCATTATCTGATGAGCAAGTAGAAGACATTCCTTACATTACCTTAGAAGATGATAGTGCTGAGAAAAAATATTTATTAGCACGTCGTGAAGAATTGGGTGGCTTCTTGCCTAAGCGTAACCACAATGCACCAGCATTAACAACACCTGATTTAAGTATCTTTAGTGCGATGTTGAAATCATCAGGCGATCGCGAGATTTCTACTACCATGGCATTTGTACGGATTTTGACAGCATTGATTCGTGATAAAGAAGTAGGGCAAAATATTGTGCCGATTGTACCCGATGAAGCGCGTACCTTTGGTATGGAAGGATTATTCCGCTCATTTGGCATCTATTCTTCATCAGGTCAGCTATATGAACCAGAAGATTCTGACAAGGTAATGTGGTATCGCGAAGACACCAAAGGCCAGATCTTGCAAGAAGGTATTAATGAAGCCGGTGCGATGTCTGAATGGATTTCAGCGGCTACAGCGTATTCAAACTACAACGTCAATATGGTGCCATTCTATATTTATTACTCTATGTTTGGTTTCCAACGTGTTGGTGATTTAGCATGGCTTGCTGGTGATATTCAGGCAAAAGGTTTCTTAATTGGTGCTACAGCAGGGCGTACATCACTCAATGGTGAAGGCTTGCAGCATGAAGATGGTCATAGCCTTATTTTGGCAAACACGATCCCAAATTGTGTCAGTTATGATCCGACCTATGCCTATGAAATGGCAGTGATTATTCACGAAGGTTTCCGCCGCATGTATGAAGATCAACAAAGTGTGTTCTATTACATCACCGCGATGAACGAAAATTATACCCATCCAGAAATGCCAAAAGGTATCGAAGCAGGCATACTTAAAGGTTTATATAAACTGAAAGCAGGCGGTAAACATAAGCTGAAAGCCCAGCTTTTAGGGAGTGGTACTATCTTGCGTGAAGTTGAAGCCGCAGCGCTATTATTAGAAAAAGACTGGAAAGTGTCAGCTACTGTATGGAGTGCAACCAGCATTAATGAATTAGCACGAGATGGCCAAGACACGGATAGGTATAACCGCTTGCATCCTGAAGCCGATAAGAAACAGAGTTATGTTGCGGAGTGTTTAAATAAGGAAGCGGGCGTTGTTATTGCTTCAACCGATTATATGCGTCACTATGCGGAGCAAATTCGTCCATGGATTAAATCAGCCTACACCGTATTAGGCACCGATGGTTTTGGTCGATCTGATACGCGTGAACGTTTGCGTAGCTTCTTTGAAGTTGATCGTTACCATGTGGTCGTTGCCACATTAAATACGCTAGCTGATGAAGGCCAAATTGGCTATGATATTGTGACAAAAGCACTGAAGAAATACAATATTGACACGGAAGCGTTAAACCCCCTTAAAGTATAAATAAAAGCTAGGTATAAGAAATGGCAGATGTAATAGAATTAGTAGTTCCTGATATTGGTGACTTTGATGAGGTAGAAGTTATTGAGGTCTTGGTTGCGGTAGGTGATATTGTTGAAGAAAACCAAGATATTATCACTTTGGAATCTGATAAGGCAGCGATGGAGATCCCTGCATCTCAAGCCGGCGTGATTAAAGAACTTAAAATAGCTGTCGGTGATAAAGTGAAAGAAGGTTCAATTATTGCGGTGATTGAAGCTAGTGATGCCAGTGAAAATGTAGCTTCCCCTGTTGCGAAAGCTGAGTCTGCACCTGCACCTAAACAGCAATCAACACCCGCGCCAGCAGTTGCTGCGACTCCCGCTGCTACAGAATTAGTTGAAAATATACCTTATGCTCCCGATAACAAAGCAGGGGAGAAACATGCCCATGCATCACCGTCAGTGCGTCAGTATGCACGTGAACTAGGGGTTACACTAAGCTTGGTACGAGGTTCGGGTGAGAAAGGTCGGATCACTAAAGTCGACGTACAAAGCTTTGTTAAGCAAAAAGTAAATGCTCCGGCAGTGGCCGTTTCTGGAGGTTCTGCTATCCCGTCAGTGCCGGTAGGTAATTATGAGAAGTTTGGTGAGATAGAAAGCACCGAATTATCGCGGATCAAAAAAATATCAGGCAAACATTTACATGCATGCTGGTTGAACATTCCACATGTTACTCAATTTGATGAAGCTGATATTACCGAGCTAGAAAAATTCAGAAAAGACAATAAAGATAATGCCGCCAAACAAGGTGTGAATTTAACGCCATTAGTCTTCATTATGAAAGCCGTAGTTGCTAGCCTAAGAAAATTCCCTGAATTAAATTCGTCATTAAGTGAAGATAAAGAAAATTTGATCATCAAAAAATACTACAACATTGGTATTGCTGTTGATACACCTAATGGTTTGATGGTTCCCGTTGTTAAAGATGTCGATAAAAAAGGCTTTTTGGAACTTGCAGGCGAATTAGGTGAAATTAGTTTACGTGCCCGTGATGGTGCGTTAACAGCAAAAGACTTGCAGGGTGGCACATTCTCAATCTCTAGTTTAGGTGGCATAGGCGGTAGTTTTTTTACTCCAATTGTAAATGCACCTGAAGTAGCAATCTTAGGCGTAGGTCGTCATAAAATGCAACCTGTTTGGAATGGCAGTGAATTTGAACCGCGATTGATGTTGCCATTGTCTGTTTCATATGACCATCGTGTGGTTGATGGTGCAATGGGTGCACGATTTACAACCCATTTAAACCAAATGTTGTCTGACATCAGAAAGGTATTGTTATGAGCAGTATTGAAATAAAAGTACCTGATATTGGTGATTTTGACGAAGTAGAGATTATTGAGGTTTTAGTGAGCGTTGGCGATGTGATTGAAGCCAACCAAGATGTGATTACACTTGAGTCTGATAAAGCGGCAATGGAAATTCCAACAACGGCTTCTGGAACAATTACAGCACTGAATGTGGCTGTGGGTGACAAAGTGAAAGAAGGCAGTGTGATCTTAACGCTTGAAACAGCAGAAGATGTTAAGGTGAGTGATTCAGAGCCTGTACCTTCAGAACAAGCAAAACAAGCTCCACAAGTTGATACGGCAGCAGGCGATGCTGATTTACACGCAGAGCTATTAGTTTTAGGTTCTGGCCCTGGTGGTTATACCGCAGCATTTCGTGCAGCAGACCTTGGCCGACAAGTGGTAATGATCGAACGTCATGCCAAAATTGGTGGCGTCTGTTTGAACGTGGGCTGTATTCCGTCAAAAGCCTTATTGCATACCGCTCAAGTGATTAATGAAGCAGCAAGCATGGAAGATCACGGCGTAACATTTGCTAAACCAGAAGTAGATATTCGTAAAATTGAAAGCTGGAAAAATGGTATTGTCGATGGCTTAACAGCTGGCTTAAAAGCACTGGCTAAACAACGTAAAGTAACGATAGTTCAAGGTGAAGCACGCTTTGCTGGTACTAATACCATGACGGTTGAAACGGCTGATGGCACGCAAACAATCTCATTTGATAAATGTATTATTGCTGCGGGTTCACGTGTAACTAAAGTACCGGTATTCCCCAATGATGATCCGCGGATGATGGATTCTACCGATGCCTTAGATTTAGCGGATGTGCCTAAGTCATTATTAGTGATTGGCGGCGGCATTATCGGCTTAGAAATGGCAACCGTTTATCACGCCTTAGGGTCTAAAATTACCGTTGTAGAAATGCAAAGTGGTTTAATCCCGGGTGCAGATAAAGATATTGTTAAGCCATTATTGAAGAAAGTACAAAAAGAATACCAAGCAATTTACCTCAATACGCGAGTAACAAGCATTGAAGCCCAGAAAAAAGGCTTAAAAGTGTCATTTGAAGGAAAAGATGCACCCGATACCGTTGTATATGACAAGATTTTAGTCGCTGTGGGTCGTTCACCCAATGGCAAATTGATTAATGCGGAAGCAGCAGGTGTTGCGGTAGATGAGCATGGCTTTATTAATGTTGATGCCCAAATGACCACTAATGTACCTCATATTTACGCAATTGGTGATGTTGTTGGCCAACCTATGTTAGCCCATAAAGCGGTGCATGAAGCTAAAGTAGCGGCAGAAGTTATATCGGGTATCAAATCAGCCTTTGATCCGATGACCATTCCTTGTGTTGCTTATACCGATCCTGAAATTGCATGGATGGGTATCACCGAAGCAGAAGCTAAAGAACAAAAGCTAGATTTTGTTAAAGGCGCATTCCCTTGGGCGGCCAGTGGCCGTAGTTTGAGTATTGGTCGTAATGAAGGTTTAACAAAAGCGTTGTTTGATAAAGTAACAGGTCGTATTATTGGCGCGGGTATTGTTGGCACTAACGCTGGAGAACTTATTGCTGAAGCTGTTTTAGCGCTTGAGATGGGTGCCGATGCCGAGGATATTGGTTTGACCATCCATCCTCACCCGACCTTATCTGAAACACTAGGTTTTGCAGCTGAAATGGCAGAGGGCAGTATTACAGATTTAATGCCGCCACGTAAAACACTGCATTCTAAATAAATGGATCGTGTGGTAACGCCATTACGTCCGCCTCTCAAATGGGCTGGGGGTAAGCGTTGGCTGATTCCCAAGTTAGCAAAGATCTGGAAAAAACATGCTGACTGTCGTTTGGTTGAGCCTTTTTGTGGCGGTTTGTCGGTTGCTTTAGGACTGAATCCAGAAAAGGCCTTGCTAAATGATGTTAATTTTGCAGTAATCAATTTCTATCAGCAAATTCAGCAAGGTCTGATCTTAGATATTGAGCTCGAAAATGATGAAGCCGCTTATTATCGCCACCGGAGTGAATTCAATCAGCTAAACCAACAAGGCGGATCAGAGCATAAAGTGGCTCAATTGTTCTATTATCTAAACCGCACTGGCTATAATGGCCTTTGTCGTTTTAATAAATCAGGCGGCTATAACGTGCCCTTTGGCCGTTATAAAAATATCAACTATCAAACTGACTTTGTTAAATACCAAGCATTATTATCTTCCTGGCAATTTAGCAATAAAGATTTTGCTGAACTAGAAGTGAATGAAAATGATTTTATTTATGCTGATCCGCCTTATGATGTACCTTTTCACCAATATGCCCAGCAAGGCTTTGATTGGGAGGATCAAGTTAGACTTG
Organism: Methylophaga sp.; assembly: GCA_002733505.1. GTDB lineage: Bacteria > Pseudomonadota > Gammaproteobacteria > Nitrosococcales > Methylophagaceae. The sequence goes on from NVVW01000015.1 coordinate 38,389, forward strand.
CCGAATGGTTGCTCGAACATAAAGGACCTGTCGTAATATCAAATCAAGCAACCGAACGAATTATTAAATTATATAAAGATCTTGGTTTTAAATTGCAATACCTAGATGCACCTAGACGGATAAGTTGCAAAGCAAATGGCAGAAATGCGGTTAAAGAGGTTATTGCAATACATGGTTTTTGATATAATGACTCACTAAATTTATCAATAAATTATAGAGCTATAGGAAATTTCACAAATATGTCTAAAATCAATAAAGTCGTTCTCGCTTATTCCGGCGGCCTTGATACCTCAATTATTTTAAAATGGTTACAAGATACCTATGATTGTGAAGTGGTTACATTTACCGCTGATATTGGTCAAGGTGAGGAAGTTGAACCTGCGCGTATCAAGGCGCAAGCGATGGGCATCAAAGACATTTATATTGAAGATTTGCGGGAAGAATTCGCCCGTGATTATGTGTTTCCCATGTTCCGCGCCAACACCGTCTATGAAGGCGAATACTTACTAGGTACTTCGATAGCCAGACCCTTGATTGCCAAACGTTTAGTTGAAATTGCAGCGGAAGTGGGTGCCGAGGCTATATCTCACGGAGCGACGGGTAAGGGTAATGATCAAGTGCGCTTTGAATTAGGTGCATATGCATTAAGCCCTGAGATCCAAGTCATTGCACCGTGGCGTGAATGGGACTTAACTTCTCGTCAAAGTTTACTTGATTATGCTCAACAGCACGGCATCCCAGTTGAAATGAAACGTGGCAAAAAATCACCGTATTCAATGGATGCTAACTTGCTTCATATTTCTTATGAAGGCGATATTCTTGAAGATCCTTGGACAGAGCCAGAACAATCGATGTGGCGCTGGACTATTTCCCCTGAAAATGCTCCTGATGAGCCTACTTATTTAGAATTAACTTATGAAAAAGGAGATATTGTCGCTATAGAGGGTAAGGCAATGACCCCAGCTACCGTAATGGAGTATTTGAATAAGGTGGGAGGCGCTAATGGTATCGGCCGTTTAGATATGGTTGAAAACCGTTATGTAGGCATGAAAGCGCGGGGTTGTTATGAAACACCGGCGGGTACGATTATGCTACCAGCACATCGTGCAATTGAGTCGATTACCGTTGATCGTGAAGCGGCGCATCTTAAAGATGAATTCATGCCACGCTATGCTAGTTTGATCTACAATGGCTATTGGTGGTCTCCTGAACGGGAAATGTTACAAGTGATGATTGATAAATCACAACAAACCGTTAACGGAAAGGTTAGAATCAAGCTTTATAAAGGCAATGTAATTGTTGTTGGTCGCGCATCTGCAACAGATAGTTTGTTTGATGAATCAATTGCCACATTTGAAGATGATGGCGGCGCGTATAATCAAAAAGATGCGGAAGGCTTTATTAAACTGAATGCATTGCGACTCAAAATTGCAGGTAGAAAGAATAACTAAAATTATAGATTGGAAAAAGTAAGTGGAATATAACGAATATCAAGACCAAGCAGCGGAATATATGCGTTTAGCATTACCGCTAATGAAAAAGCACGGTATTGCAATGACACCGGCAAATTATGCGGTATGGTATGAGTATGTTGCGGGTAGTAATGAAGCACTAAAACATGCTGTTGATGCCAGTGTGGATGATAACGAGCGCCTCACTGAAAAGCAAAGCGGTGAGCTATATCAGAAATTTTTTGATCGCGAAAAGGATCAAGCAGCATTATTCGAAATGCGCCAAGATTTAAGACGCGTATTGACAGAAGTGCTTACTTTTGTTTCTACAGGTGTGACATCATCCAAAGAAACCAGCGCTAATCTGACTGATATTATTGATAAATTCCACCCCAATATGAAACAAGAAGAAGTACGCGGGGTGATTGACGAAGTATTATCAGAAACACGTTTAGCCGTATCTACAAGTGAACTATTATCAGAACATCTAAATACTACAGTGGCCGAAATGCATGATTTGAAGAAGGATCTTGATGCTGCACGGCGTGATGCAAAAATAGACACATTAACAAAACTTGCAAATCGAAAAGCATTAGATGAGCTTCTGGATAAAGCAACACGAGATGCCGATAGTAATAATGTGGAGCTATGCATCATTTTTTCTGATTTAGATTTATTCAAGAAAATAAATGATAAGCATGGTCATTTAGTAGGGGATCAAGTGCTGAGAGTTGTTGCTAACACCTTAAAAGGGGCGGTGAAAGGTCGAGACCTTGTTGCGCGATACGGTGGTGAAGAGTTTGCTATTATATTATTAAATACTAGTTTAGATAATGTGAAGCGTTTAGCTGAAAATATACGTGCAGAAATTGCTGCAAAACGAATACAACGTAAAGATACCCGAGAATCTTTAGGCACTATCACCATGTCATTTGGTGTTGCACGATATTTTCCTTCAGAGGGTGTAGATAGTTTCTTACAACGTGCTGACCGTGCTCTTTATATGGCGAAGCGCAAGGGAAGAAATGCAGTTATGGAAGCACTTCCACCAACAATCTAGAAACGATCGTTTAGCAAAACCTCGTTAAGCGATAGTTGCCCGCCGCGACGGTTAGCATCTTCTGTTTTTTTGCCGATGGTGATCATCATGGTGATAATATGGTCGTGGGGTAAGTTAATGATTTTAGCGACTTTATCAAAATCAAAGCCATCCATCGGGCAACTATCATAGCCTAGCTCTTTAGCCATCAACATAATACTCATTGCCGCAATGCTTGATGAACGCAAACATTCATCTCGTTGCGCTTGATGATGGTTAGTATAGTAATCTTCAATGGCAGGTAATAAAAAGTCTTGTATGCCTTGCGGGGAATTTTGCCAATAGCGTTCGGGTTGTTTTTCCCAGGCGTTAAGATCGGCGCATAATACTAATAAAAGTGACGCTTCGGTTACTTGTGCTTGTCCCCAACTGGCATCTTGGATTTGTTGTCGCTGGTCTTTATCTTGCACACGTACAAAGCGCCAGTGTTGAATATTAAATGCAGTCGGAGATAAGATTACATGCTCCATCAATTCAGTAACTTCTTCCTCAGTAATGACATGTTCAGGATCAAAGTGTTTAACAGATCGACGTTCGATAATGGCTTGTTTTACGTTCATAAAAACTCTTAAAGGATGTGGGGAATAGGGCTTATAATAACTGCTCTATTTTAATGTAGATGTTTTGTTGCTGTTGTTCATGGCTATGATAACGTGTTGTACCATATTGATCGATATTTTTCCCATTACTGCTTTCTCCAAGTAAAATCCACACACCTTCTTCACCAGAAATAGTGCTGACAATATTGCTTCTTTCAACGATGCCTGTTTGTTGTGAAAAATGACCGAATATAGGATGAATATCAATAACAACTTGATGATTAGGCAAAATACGAGCAACAGCTTTGAATCCATTATTTATATTAATGTAATGGGTGGTGTTTTGAACGGCCAAGTGACCATTTGAGCTTAATATTAAATATTGTTCTTGTTGCGGAATGTCTTGCCCCATTATGATTGCAATAGGTTTGTTAGCAACACCTTGTGCTTGGAAATAGTGATCTTTATTTCGCGCATTTTTTGTTGACCATTTTTTAATTGATGCTCCAGCCGCAACATCACCATCGCTAACAGAGATTTCCCCCGAAATTTGGCTAGCATTTTGATTGGATAAGCGTTGATCTGTTCTTACGACAGTAATTTTCAAACGTTGTATTGGCGTATCTAGCTGGTCAATAAGTTGTTTTATTTGTTTAATTGTTTTGCTATCAGCTTGCAGAATAATAAAATCATTAAATGCACGTGCGGTGGCCTGTTTAGGCAAAAAAGCTTGAATTTCAGGGAGCACTTCGCTAGCCAAACGATGATTCAACTGAATAGTTTCAATTTTATCTTCTGCAAATAGCTGAGCACTAAAAAGAGTGATAAAAATATAAAATGCTATATTTCTCATATTGTTAATCTCCTTACCGATCTATCGGCTTTGCTATGCTGCCATAAGTTATTAAATTGCAGGTATAACTCGCGCACCTCTAATCGGTCATATCGATTTGCAAAACCAGTGTATTGAGTAGTACGAGGGCAGTTTAAGTAAGCAAAATCATCAACTATAAATAAGGTATTTTGAATGGTTTGCTCTTGTTTCTCAGGGTTTCGAATATGAATATCACTGGATAAGTGCTGGGCAAGCTCTATTAAACGATGACCTTGTTGCATATTAGCTTTGGTATTTTGAGCAATAATTTTTATTTCTGAACGTGGGCTACGCCGTGCTAAACGGCTGGCGCACTCAATAAATTCAGTGTTATCAAACAGCACATGGTCAATATTTCGCCCTAAAATGCAGATCCGATGCTTGGCTTGCTGTGCTAATTCAATCACTAAAGAAATAGCTTGCTGCCGGCCATCAAAATGAATACGCTCTGATTTGTGATTATTATTAGGGAAGTTTTCCATAGTGTGTAGTCACGTTTAGCAGTTACGCGCCTGCTCAGCCGCATTACCAATATAGTTTGCTGGTGTAAGTTTATGCAGTGTCGCTTTAGCCTCTTCTGGCAAGTCTAAACCCTCAATAAATTCGAGTAATATTTTCTCATTAACACGTTGGCCACGGGTGAGGTCTTTTAGTTTCTCATAAGGGTTTTCAATGCCATATCTACGCATTACAGTTTGAATGGGTTCGGCCAATACTTCCCAGTTTTCATCCAGATCTTTTGCCATTGATTCAGGGCTGGGATCAAGTTTGCTAATGCCTTTTAAAGCTGAGCTATAAGCCAAAATAGAGTAGGAAAAACCAACACCAATATTACGTAAAACGGTGGAATCCGTCAGATCACGCTGCCAACGAGAAATAGGCAGTTTAATCGCTAAGTGATCAAACATGGCATTAGCTAAGCCTAAATTACCTTCGGCATTTTCAAAATCAATAGGGTTTACTTTATGGGGCATGGTTGATGAGCCAATTTCACCTTTAATCGTTTTTTGTTTGAAATGACCAATTGAAATATAGCTCCAAATATCACGACAAAAATCAATTAACACGGTGTTAAAGCGCATCATCGCTTGAAATAACTCAGCCATATAATCATGGGGTTCAATTTGTGTTGTGTATTGATTCCACTGTAAACCTAAGCCGGTAACAAAGGCATCTGCCATCATCGGCCAATCAACATCAGGATAAGCGGATAAGTGTGCATTATAGTTACCGACAGCACCATTCATTTTTCCATAAAATAATACCGCAGCTACATGGGTGCGTTGACGTTCTAAGCGATGCACCACATTAGCCATTTCTTTGCCTAGTGTAGTAGGAGAAGCAGGTTGGCCATGAGTACGCGACATCATTGGCGTTGTAGCATGTTCAATGGCAATTTTACGAATAGCACCAATCAATGTATCCATTTCAGGCAAAATTACATCTTCACGGGCATTTTTAAGCATAATGCCGTACGAGGTATTATTTATGTCTTCTGAGGTGCAGGCAAAATGAACAAACTCGCTAACTTTATCTAGCTCAGTGTTTGCTTTGAATTTACGCTTAATGAAGTATTCAACTGCTTTTACATCATGGTTAGTTTCACGTTCGATTTCTTTAATTTCAGCCGCATCTTCAACTGAAAAATTATTCACCATCTTATCGAGAAAAGCCTCAGCTTCACTGCTTAATTTTGGGACTTCAGTAATATCAGCATTAGCACCTAATAAATGTAACCAACGTACCTCAACTTCAACGCGTGCACGTAGCAGGCCATATTCACTGAAATAAGGACGTAAGGCTTTGGTTTTATCAGCATAACGACCGTCAACAGGTGATATAGCGGTGAGAGAAGTAAGATCAAGTTCCACGAAAACTCCGAATTTAAGCAAAATAATAAGGCTAATTATAGCAGATCCGCTACTATACCCAAACTACTTGTAAATGCAGGCTTCAGAGCTTAGCACGAATGTCAGAGTAAGGCACAATGTGAAGGCACAAAAAATATGCTCCTCGGCAACTGCTCCTGCGTTGCTCTACTAAGTTACATCCATGTAACGATGCATTTTGTGCATACCGTCCATCCATGGACATAAATGACTAGTCCTTGTCAAACATTGTAACGCAGCGCTGGCATTCGTGCTAAGCTCCCGTAGGGCAAGAAGGATAAGCCATTATCTTCGTCGTTATAAAACTTAGAATAAGAATAACCAATCCCTGCGTTTTATGCCTAGAATATAATGGCTTCTTCTCTTGCTGAAACCTGCATTTACAAGTAGTTTGGGTATGGCTTCGGAGAGCATGTTAAAATACTCTATTTAGAGTTTGAAACTGGAGAGCAACTACGTGCTGAATGACTATCAAAAACACGTTGAAGAAAGAGCCAAAGAAGGTTTGCCACCTTTAGCTTTGGATGCAGAACAGGTTTCTGCATTGGTTGGATTACTGAAAACAGAGCCTACGCCGCAACTGCTTGAACTATTGGTTGATCGTGTGCCGCCGGGCGTTGATCAAGCCGCTTATGTTAAAGCAGGCTTTTTAGCGGATGTAGCCAAAGGTGAAGTGTCGTGCGCTTTAATCGATGCGGTTAAGGCAACGGAGCTACTAGGTACCATGCGCGGTGGTTATAATATTCAGCCACTTATTGACTTGTTAGATAATGATATTACAGCGCCAACAGCAGAGGCTGCACTATCACATACCTTACTTGTTTATGATGCCTATCATGATATAGTTGAAAAATCGGCCACTAATGATTATGCAAAATGTGTGGTGCAATCATGGGCTGATGCGGAATGGTTTACCACTAAAGCTGCATTACCGGAAAGCATCACCCTAACGGTATTTAAAGTAGCGGGTGAAACCAATACTGATGATTTGTCTCCGGCAACTGAAGCGTGGAGCCGGCCTGATATTCCTCTGCATGCTAAAGCTATGTTAATCAACACGATGGACACGCCGTTAGACGATATTGCCGAATTAAAGAAAAAAGGCCATCCCCTAGCGTATGTCGGCGATGTAGTAGGTACAGGGTCATCTCGAAAATCAGCAATAAACTCGGTGTTATGGCATATGGGGGAAGATATTCCTTTTGTGCCCAATAAACGTATAGGTGGTGTGGTATTAGGCACAAATATAGCACCGATTTTTTACAATACGGCAGAAGATTCAGGTGCACTACCCATTGAGTGCGATGTATCAGTATTAGACACCGGTGATGTCATTATTCTTTATCCTTATGATGGCAAGATCACCGATGAAGCTGGCAATACGATTTCAACATTTAAAATGCGACCAACAACATTAGCAGATGAAGTGCGTGCCGGTGGTCGAATTCCACTCATTATTGGCCGCGGCCTAACGGATAAAGCGCGAGAAACACTCGGTTTACCTGCATCAGATGTATTTGTACGCCCTGTTGCACCTGCGGATACCGGTAAAGGCTTCACCTTAGCGCAGAAAATGGTCGGCAAAGCTTGTGGTGTTGAGGGAGTACGCCCCGGCACGTATTGCGAACCCAAAGTAACCACAGTAGGATCACAAGATACTACTGGTGCGATGACCCGCGATGAGTTAAAAGAATTAGCTTGTCTAGGTTTCTCAGCTGATTTAGTGATGCAATCTTTCTGTCATACCGCAGCCTATCCAAAACCTGTAGATATTACCTTGCAACATACATTGCCTGACTTTATTAGCACGCGTGCAGGCGTGAGTTTGCGTCCCGGTGATGGTGTAATTCATTCATGGTTAAATCGTATGGTGTTGCCTGACACTGTCGGCACAGGTGGCGATTCTCATACCCGTTTTCCAATTGGCATTAGCTTTCCTGCCGGTTCAGGCTTGGTGGCTTTTGCTGCGGCTTTAGGTGTGATGCCATTAGATATGCCAAAATCAGTGTTGGTGCGTTTTAAAGGTGAGATGCAACCAGGTATTACTTTGCGTGACTTAGTTAATGCTATTCCTTATGTGGCCATTCAAAAAGGTCTGCTTACTATTGAAAAGAAAGGCAAAAAAAATGTCTTTAATGGTCGTGTATTAGAAATTGAAGGCTTGCCTGATCTTAAAGTAGAGCAAGCATTTGAATTATCAGACTCCTCAGCCGAACGATCTGCCAATGGCTGTACCGTACATTTGAATAAAGAGCCCATTATTGAGTTTTTAAATTCTAATATCTCTTTATTAGGCTGGATGATTGATGAAGGTTATGAAGATAAACGCACCTTACAACGCCGCATTGATAGCATGAAAGCATGGCTGGCCGATCCCCAACTTTTAGAGCGTGATGCCGATGCTGAATACGCTGAAATTATTGAAATAGATTTGAATGAGATCAAAGAACCATTATTAGCCTGCCCCAATGATCCTGATGATATTAAACCTTTATCAGAATTAGCCGGTGTTGAAATAGATGAAGTGTTTATCGGTTCATGTATGACTAATATTGGTCATTATCGTGCGGCAGGCAAAGTGCTTGAAAATATGGGTAATTTGCCGACTAAGTTGTGGATTGCGCCACCGACAAAAATGGATGCACATCAATTACAACAAGAAGGCATTTATAGTATCTTTGGTCGAGTAGGGGCACGAACAGAAACGCCGGGTTGTTCATTATGCATGGGTAACCAAGCACGTGTTGCTGATAATGCGACTGTGGTTTCAACATCAACCCGTAACTTTCCGAACCGTTTAGGCAATGGTGCCGATGTCTATTTATCATCAGCAGAATTAGCGGCGGTTGTTGCCAGCATAGGACGCTTACCTACAGTTGCAGAATACCAAGAGAAGGTAGCAGGTATAGAACCGATGGCAGATGAAATATATCGCTATTTAAACTTTAATGAAATGGACGAATATAGGCGTTCGGTTGATTGAAGTATTAAAAAGCTATAAATGAACACAGAAATCCAAACAATTTCAGTTTTTGGTTTGGCTTTAGCCTTTATACCTGTAATTGCTGTCATCTTTATCTTATATAAATGGTCATTGGATGCAAAAAATGCATTTTATTCAGTGATTCGAATGTTAGTGCAGTTATTATTAGTGGGCTATATTTTAACCACTATTTTTCATGCGGAAAGTGCATGGTTGGTTGTAATTGTGATGCTAATAATGGTAACTGCGGCCAGCTGGATTGCATTAGGTACGGTTAAACATTATCAGCGAGCCTTGTTTCGCCACGCGTTTTCGGCCATCTTAGTGGGTGGGGGTGTCACACTGGCATTGGTCACACAAGGTGTCATTAATCTTGAACCTTGGTTTGAGCCTAAGTATATGATTCCTTTGGCAGGAATGATCTTTGCTAGTTCTATGAATAGCATTAGTTTGGCGGCTGAACGGTTACATGCTGAGCTACAACGCGATGTCGAGTATGAAAAGGCACGAACAATTGCCTTTAATGCGGCTTTTATTCCCATTGTGAACGCGCTATTTGCAGTGGGTTTAGTGGCACTGCCGGGTATGATGACTGGGCAGATCTTGTCAGGAGTGTCACCGATCACTGCCGCACATTATCAGATTGTGGTGATGTGCATGCTTTTTGGTTCAGCGGGCTTGTCTACCGCGTATTTTTTGGTATTAAGCAAAACTATTTTTCTGCAGAAGAAAATAGAATAAATGTAATTTCATGTATTATGGCTGTAACTTAAATAATTACTAGAGATATTGTGAATGACTGACACATCGAAGAAGCAGAGCCGAGGTATCTATTTATTGCCAAACTTATTTACTACGGCTGGATTGTTTTCAGGGTTCTATGCCATTGTCGCGGCAATAAGAGGTGATTTTGAATCTGCAGCCATTGCAATATTTGTAGCGATGGTGATGGATGGTTTAGATGGTCGTATCGCGCGTATGACTAATACCCAAAGTGATTTTGGTGCTGAATATGATAGCTTGGCAGATATGGTCTCTTTCGGGCTAGCTCCCGCATTGGTTGTTTATCAATGGGCATTATTAGGCACTGGAAAGTTTGGTTGGATGGTGGCATTTGTTTATGCTGCTTGCGGTGCACTACGATTAGCACGATTCAATACTCAAATTGGTATTGAAGATAAACGCTATTTTCAAGGTTTGCCTAGCCCGGCGGCGGCTGCTTGTTTAGCAGGGCTAGTATGGGTCGGAACTAGTAATGGTTTTGAGCCGTCGTTGATAACAGCGATTGCGCTTCCACTTACATTTATTTGTGGGATCTTGATGGTGAGTACGGTGCGTTATCACAGTTTCAAAGACTTAGACTTACATGGCAAAGTACCTTTTGTGGTAATGCTAGTGCTTGTTCTAATATTTGCACTTATTGCCAGCGATCCACCTATCGTATTATTCGGTGGGTTCCTACTATATGCCTTATCAGGGCCCATATTTACTTTAATAAAAGTACGCCAACATCGTTTAGATAGGAAAGAACAAGATAAATAAAAGGAATTTTGATGGCTTATCTAAATAATAATATCCGACCATTTTGGGATATTATTCCACAATTTTTTCTGATCCCGTTTAAAGGGGCTGGAGTCGTTGCCTTAGTATTATTTACCTCATTAGCGACATTCTTCCCCCATTTATTGATTCTTATAGCTGTTTTCTTTGTGGTAATTAAATATGGGATGGAAATATTACAAAATACCGCTGAGGGAAGGCTGCAAGCACCTGAACTAAGTTATAAAGTTTTAAATGAAAACTATGGCTTGCCTTTTAAGCAATTATTTTTGTTTTTACTACCTATCCTATTATTAACACAAATTAATAGTTTTACTTCTTTTATTATTGTAAGCAATATTATTTTGTTTTATATGCTGGTATTGCCCGCTAGTGTTATGACGCTGGCCTATACCCATAGCTTTTTTTCGGCAATTAATCCGTTTACCTTAACCCGTTTGATTGGTCGAATAGGTTGGTCGTATGGCATTCTTTATGTATTCTTATTATTCCTCAATGGTGGTGCCTCAGCCGCTTATTATTTCTTAGTGGGCGACAGCCCTGACGCGTCTATTTTTCTGGCATTATTTTTCCAGATTTATTTTGCTTGGGTGATGTATGCGATGATGGGCTATGTACTATATCAATACCATGAAGAGATTGGCTATGAAGTATCGGAAGAGGCTATCGAACAGGATGAGGATTTGACTATTTTAGCTCGCTTTCATCATTTAGTTGAAACGGGCAATTACACGGCGGCACAAAATGAATTAAGAGATATTGTATTACAAGATCCTGATAATTTAGATTTAAGAATGAAGTTTCATAAAATAGTTAAAATGGCAGGGGATAACAAACAGCTAGCGACACATGGAACAGGCTTAATAAAACGATTATTAGAAAAAAGAAAATGGGTTGATGCCGTTAATGTTTATCTAGACTGCGTTAAAGTGGAGCCAGAGTTTAAACCAGAAATCGATATTCATTATTTACCTTTAGCTGAAGAAATGAGAAGAATGAGGCTTTACAAGCAAGCGATTAAGTTGAGCAATGGCTTCCATCAGCGTTATCCAAAAAGTGAACAGATCCCTTATTTATATCTGTTAGTCGCAAAAATATTTATTGAAGATTTGTCCTTGGATGAAAAAGCCAAACCCATACTTTCATTACTTCAGCAGAAATACAGTGGCCATGAGATAGCAGCGGAAGTTCAACGCTATAATACTTTTTTAACAAGAGTATAGTTTTAGGCTAGAAGCTCTTTTGCTAATTGTGTTTCTTTGTAAGTAGGGTATGCTGAAAGCAAATACTGACTGTATTTCACTGCTTGTTGCCGTTGTCCAGATCGAACTAATTTGTTAGTAAGCGCCCATAAATACTGGGGAAGTTGGTCAAACTTATCAGCGTGCTTTTGCATAAATGCAATCAGTTTAGCTGCTTCGTCAAAGGCATTAATGCTAATAAAGCGTTTAATTAGACTGTTTATTAGTGAAACCGCTAATCTTACCTTGGCAGTAGAAAAATAATCGTTAAACGTATCTATAATAAGTTGATTAGTGGCGGCATCATTTTCAGCTAAAGATAAAATAGCTGTCGCAGCGTGATGATGTGCCTTAGAGTTAGCATTTAATTTACTGGTTTTATAATAACCGAACAATACCTCACGATTATGTGGTTGCTTTTCGACTAATTGAGCAAAAAGAGCAGCGGCATCTTCAAACTGTAAATCATGAACAAAAGACTTAGCTTGGTTTAAAAGTTGATTAAATTGCTCATGGTCATCGCTTTCATTCAGATAATCATGGTTTACTTGCTTTGATTGGAATTTCACAATAATAAATGCAATAAAAGCACCCGAAACTAAACCGCCTATATGTGCTAAATAATTCACATTACTATATCTAGAATAGGCCAATTGTTGATAGACCTCAAAGCCAAGCCATAAAACCAATAGATAGATTGCAGGTAGTTTCACATAATCAAAATAAACATAAATAAAGTAGAAAAACCGTACTTTTCTAGTGTTAAATAATACCGCATACATGCCCATTAAACCGGCGATTGCTCCTGATGCACCTAGGGAAGGAATAAGGCTGTTACTCGCCGAGGGGATGTAGAATAGGGCGGAACAGATGCCGGTGAATAAATAGGCAAATAAATAAATTGAACGGTTCATCGATAGTTCAACAATAAAGCCAACCGCTAATAGAAATATCATATTGCCGAAAAGATGAGAAAAATTAGCATGTAAAAACATGTGGCTAATAAATGTTAGCAGCTTAGGATCGCCAGCTTTAAGGGAATACATCCAAGTAACACTGCTCTTGAAGATCTCATTTATGTGAGTACGTTTTGATTTCCATTTTGTGTATTGTGGATCAGTAGGCGTAATAATGTGTTCATTTTGCAAAGCCTGCATAAATGTTTTGTTGGTTTCCATCTTAAAAAACCAAGGGCTTTGCTGTTGTTTGATACCGTCTTGCCATTCATTTACAAACTTGGTTTCACCCTGCTCAATTAAAGCTTGTTTAAAATGAGGAAGCTCTATTTCAGCAAGACCCGACCGATAATAATAGTGACTAGCCTCAGCCATTTTCTCATCATCATGTAATTGAAATGAGAAATAGATTAAGATATTAACGGCTATTAAAATTAGCGTAATAATCGGTGGGTTTCGCCACTCTAATTTCTTATCAAAGGGTATTATTAGCACAGATTAACCGTGTTATTGATAGATAAATGCTTTTGCTATCTTATTGGTGCCGACAGGGATTTCCGCTTTACCGCCTTTTAATCGTATTACTACAATAACTTGGCTACGGGTTACCCCTTTAATATAACCGGTATATGTTTTGCCCAATTTGGTTTCTAACTTAACATTTGATTTTATGTATTTATCTAAATCAGATACTGGAATTTCAAAATGGGTTTTGTTTCGCAACACTTGTTTGCTACGTGTTTGTGGATCGCGTGCTTCATCATCATCAATCTTAGCCAATTCAACGCCTTCTCGCGCATTCATTAGGTTTTTAATAACGGTATCTTTATTCCAAGAAAAAGTAACATCGTTAACAGGATCGTCATTAACCGCAATGGACAAACCTAAAACCGCAGGCCAATCTTCAGTTTTATATAGATTAATATACTGTAAATTAACAGCACTGTCTGGTTGACTGGTAAATGTAAGAGTTGCTTTATCTACAAAATAGGCACGATAAGCAGCATAAAGGTCATCGCTGAGCTGAATATTAGCCTTTGTTAAATAGTTTTTTAATTGTTGAAGGTGCTGCTCAATATAAACATCACGTTCAAGCTCACTTTCTAGAGAACAATGTTCAATAATACTTTCGTTGTACCCTAAATCTTGCAACTCAAATACTAAATTGCCGACCTTATTATTAAGGTCGGCAAAGTCTTGTGCAGTATATATATAAGGTATTGAAGTCTTGACTAAAAATGAGCTCATTCCATGCATAATATAATCAAACTCCATGGTGACGGTAGCGAGAGACTTATTATATTCAAAGTTTAAGTTAACACTACTATCAAGCCCCGAATAACCTAAATCAGACAATTGCTCAGTGCCTATAGTTTTCACATCACCACAGCCTAATGCATCTATATACGCATTAATCGTCTCAAAGGCGCTCCTGTCTGAGGAACCTTGGATTTTTTTAATGAAATCTAGATCAGCATAAAGATGATTAATCTGAAGTTGCAACTTAGGTAATATTTCCCCCGATGTTATTTTCTTTTCAAAATTAATATAGTCGAGCACACTATCCATTTTGAGCTCAATTGAACCAACATCAACACTTGAACCATAGTCATCACCAATAGTTACACCATGAATAGATATGCTGCCATCCATTGGGTTACTAAAGCGCTGATAGTTCACATTGGCAAAAGGTTGAGCCGATTCAATCAATGAATCAACAGCACTTTTGCTTGAAAAATAAATATAGGCTGCTGCCGAGACTAAGCTTAAAACAGCAATAACAACAAGGACACCGATTAGTTTTTTCATTATGTTTATTTTTTGCTAAGAAAAACCAGAGTATAGCAAAAAAAACAATAGATTAGCGTGCCAATATCATCAAAAATGAAGAAGTACTTAGCAACTTAGTAATTCATAGCTAGCATGAACATAGAATATTCCTAATTAAAAGAGCTACATGATTCATTCTTCCGTCACTCTTGCTGAAACCTGTATCTTTAAGTATTTTGGGTATAAATATCATGTTGATGTTTGCCGGTATCGACACCGATATTAATTTCAATCGAGGCTTTGTTTATAGTGGTCATAAGCTAATTCTACCTTGCAAATACGAGCTCGGGCTCTGTTGACTATTCGAATTTTAATGCTGGAGTCTTTTCTCGTGTTCGCACTTGTTATCGGTCTCTCAATTGAGGAGCCTTGCATCCATCGAACTACGGAAAAAGAAGGTTTTGGTTGCAGCCAAAACATGGGGCTCACTTTACCCGAAAACAGGGGTTATTATCCATACAAGCATACACGCGGACTGCCAACAGATAGAAATAGTAGTAAGCATAAAATGAAATGTTATAACATTGCATTTTATGCTTTTGTATGCTATTGTTTTAAATTTATTTGTTCTTCGGCGTTTTGTGTGGATTTATTTTAACGGTAAATAAGCTTGCAGCAATCCCACTCAATACATCGAGCAGCCACTTTATTTCACAAGGAGACAACAATGTTTAGGCCTGCTCTGAAAAACAAAGATAGTTGGGGTGTTTTGTTCTCAGGCTTATGTTTGCTGCCTTGTTTGGCAGCACCTTTTTTTCTAACGGGTGCTGCAATGGGAGGTTTTGGACTATTCATGACATCTCAAAATATGCATCAGCTTATGATAATGCCCGTTATTATTATCAGTCTGTTTAGCTTTTCGATTGCCTACAAAAAACATCGCCATTTTCTGCCAGGCTTGCTAGCAGTCTTTGCTGTGGTCGGCTTGATCATTGCGGTTACTTATTTAAGTCATGGTGATTTTCAAGCAATCAGCGGCTATAATTTTATTCAACCTTATCATAGTTATGGCTATAGTCTTGACTCGCACACTATTATGACACTCATTAGTTCAAGCGTATTAATCTTTGCCCATATCTGGAACTGGCGTTTAAGAAAAACCTATCTGAGGAACAACGGATGAGCAATAAAAATAGACAACAAGCTTTGCAATTGGTAAAACAATTATGTCAGCAACGTGGGTTAAAATTGACAACAAAACGTAGCAATATATTGCAACTGATGCTGACAGAAAAAAAAGGCTTATCTACCTATGATATCGTTGATAGTTATCTTGCTCAATACCATCAAAAAATATCGCCCGTTTCGGTCTATCGAATGCTGGGTTTTTTAATTGTAGAAAAGTTGGTACATAAGATATCCAGTAATAGTCAATATATAGTCTGTTCGCATATCACCTGTAGTCATAGTCACCAGATGCCATTGTTTTTGATTTGCAATAATTGCAATCAAGTAGAAGAGGTGGACGCTGCTAATGAACTGCCAGCTGCGTTGGAAAAAAACATTGTATCCACCGGTTTTCAATTACAGAATAAGGCATTAGAACTGCATGGTATCTGCCAGATCTGTAAAAACATTTAATTCCTCCCCCCTTCGTTCCCACGCTGGAGCGTGGGAACGAGAATTTAATTTAAATATAGAGGAAATGAAATGACGGAAAAAAAACTATTAATAGCTCTGCTTGGCGTGAGTGCAGTTGCTACCATCCAGGCGGAAAGCGCTCATCAGCACGGTGTGGCGAACTTAAATATCGCCATCTCAAAACAGAATCTAGTGATTGAATTGCATACCCCTGCGGATAATATTTTAGGGTTTGAATTTATGCCCAAGACAGACCGGCAAAAACAGAAGTTAAGTGATTCCCTCTCTTTACTAAAACAGCCTGATTCCTTATTTGAGATACCAAAGCAAGCACAATGTAATTTAAAACAAACAAAAATTGATAATCCATTTGCGCCTGAAAAGACCCATGAAACCGAGCACAAAAAACATGACTCGCTTGATAGCAGTGATGAATATAAACATGATTCACATGACAATAAGGAGCATGAAACACACACAGATTTTGAAATCCAATATAGCTACCATTGCCAACAACCAGAGCGCCTAACCGATTTAGCAACAAACGGTTTGTTTAAGCACTTTCCTAATTTTGTCACTTTAAAAGTACAATGGGCGAATGACAGTCAACAATCTGCAACAACTCTGACCAAACAAGCCACTACTGTCAGCTTCAATCCATGACAGCAGCCGTTATCCAGTTTAGCAATGTTCGCTTTCGTTATAGCGAACAAGGTCAAGATGTTTTAGATATTACTGATTTGCAGGTGCATCAAGGCGAGCATCTGTTTATTCAAGGCGCGAGCGGTAGTGGTAAAACCACCTTGCTTAATATAATGACGGGAATCAACCAACCCTATGCTGGCAAGATACAGGTATTGGGCAAGGCGCTACAAAATCTGTCCGCGATAGAATCCGACCGGTTTAGGGTCGATAATTTAGGCATTATTTTTCAGCAATTTAATTTACTACCCTATTTATCCTTATTGGAAAATGTGCAATTACCCTGCTGGTTTTCTGCTAAACGTCGCGCCCAAGCGGGTAATAGCAAACAAGCGGCAGCTGAGCTATTGCAACAATTACACATCCCCAAATCAATGTTTGATAAACCCGTTAATGCCTTGAGTATGGGACAACAACAACGGGTAGCGGTGGCACGTGCCTTGATTGGCAAGCCAGAGATTATTATTGCCGATGAACCCACCTCAGCACTGGACAGCGATAACCGTAAGCGTTTTTTGGATCTATTGTTTTCACAGACAGACAAGCAAAATAGCACGCTGGTATTTGTCAGCCATGATAGCCAGATTGCACCCTATTTTTCACGCACTATAGATTTGTCAGAAATTAATAGTGCAATCGACACTGAATACAACGCATGAAATTATTAAAAATAGCGCTAAAAAGTGCCTGTAATCGTAAAGTCAGTTTATCTTTGACCATGTTTTCTATTGCCATCAGTATTGTTTTGTTATTAGGCGTAGATACGATTCGCAAACAGGCAAAAAATAATTTTATTAATACCATTTCACAAACTGATTTAATTGTAGGTGCGCGTACCAGTCCGATAAACCTATTGCTATACAGCATTTTTCATATAGGCAACGCCACCAATAATGTTTCTTATGCAAGCTACAAACAGATTGCAGCCTTAAAACAAGTCAAATGGTCGGTGCCGATTTCATTAGGTGATTCACATCGTGGTTTTCGTGTGATGGGAACCAATAGCGATTATTTTCGTTATTATCGCCATAGCAATACGCAAAGTTTACACTTTCAGCAAGGGGTAGAGTTTAGCGATGTGTATGATGCCGTCGTCGGTTTCGATGTGGCGCAGTCGCTTAATTATCAACTCAATACTCAAATAGTTTTAAACCATGGCATTGTCGCGACTAAATATAGCGAACACGATGATAAACCTTTTCGTATTGTCGGTATTTTGAAAAAAACCAACACACCTGTTGATCGCACGGTGCTGGTTTCTTTGCAAGGCATAGAAGCTATTCACGTTGACTGGCAATCGGGCAAACGCTCAGCACTGAAAATATCCGCTAAAAAAGCACGTCAAATGGGATTAGAGCCTAAAAGCATTACTGCCTTTATGCTGGGTGTAGAAAGCAAGATTACTCTTTTTAGCCTGCAACGAAAAATAAACAATCACCCCAATGAACCCTTGCAAGCGATTATGCCAGGCTCGACCTTGGCCTCTTTATGGCAAACAATGGGACAATTTGAGAAGGTGTTAATGGCAGTTTCAGTCTTGGTGTTATTTACCGGCTTAATGGGATTACTCACCGCCTTGCTCACCACGCTGAATGAACGTCGTCGAGAAATGGCAGTACTTCGGGCAGTGGGCGCACACGCTTATCATATAATTGTGTTGTTTGTGTTAGAGGCTATTTTGGTAGTAATGGGTGGATTTTTATTCGGTATAGCTATGTTGTATGCAATGCAAGCAATTATGCAACCTATCCTTGCAGACAGCTATGGCATATTCTTGAGTTTAAAGATGCTCGATGGTGAGCAAATAATCATCCTACTGGTCGCCTTATTGCTTGCGATCATATTAAGCCTGATCCCAGGGCTTATTGCTTATAAACGCTCTTTGCAAGACGGACTAATGGTGAAAATATAATCTATGTTTATACTAAAAATCTCCCGCCTGTTTCTTTTATTAATGATGGTTTTAGTATCTGGCTGTAGCGACACTGATGACAACAAAGATAATTTAAATGAAAACAGTCTCACTAAAGAAGAAGTAGAATTTGAAGCACCTACAGAAATAAAATGGGATGATCTAGTAGCAGAAGACT
Organism: Methylophaga sp.; assembly: GCA_002733505.1. GTDB lineage: Bacteria > Pseudomonadota > Gammaproteobacteria > Nitrosococcales > Methylophagaceae. The sequence goes on from NVVW01000015.1 coordinate 57,184, forward strand.
ATCAGCCAGAAAAAATAATTGCCAAATACCAAAAACAAATTGATAAGTATGATGCCGAAGACTACAGCCCTGAAGCTGAAGCTTTTTATAACAAAATTAATGCCGAGTTAAACAATGCCCCAGTCAATGAAACTATCCATAACCAACAAATTAAACTGCCGGGCTTTATTGCCCCATTGACTCAAGATAATGGTGTAATTACTGAGTTTTTGTTAGTGCCTTATTTTGGTGCTTGTATTCATGTACCGCCGCCACCCATTAATCAAACCGTATTGATTAAGGTGGCAAAGAATAATGGAATAAAAATAGACGATTCTTTTGGTGCTTTTTGGATTTCTGGACAAATTCGTATTGATAATAAAAAAACGGATATTGGCGAGGCTGGTTATCGTATTGAAAATGCTGTTATTGAAGTTTATGACGAGTAAAGGCGCTAACAAGTTACATCCATGTAACGATGCGTTTTTTGCATACCGTTCATCCATGGACATAAATGGCTAGCCCTTATCAAGCATTGTAAAGCAGCACTGGTTTTCTAGCTTTTGGTCTAAAATTTACAGATTGAATGATTACGGGTATATATAGTTTTTTGGTGTGCGGTGCTCTTCTTAAGTTATCAAAAATGAAGAAGTACTTGGCAATTTTGTTAATTCATATTAAAATTACGCACATGGACACAAAACAAACAACTTTATTTCAGATGGCTGGCATCGCTCAGCACAATAATGTTGCGTCTGATCTTTGTTCATTATTCCTGCTACGACTGCCTTAGGGCATACAGACAAGCATCATATATCGGCTTTAATGCCGATACCCCCTAGGTATAGTTTAAAAAAGTCTGCAATATGGAGCAGGAACAATGAGTGATAAATTAATAATTTTTGATACCACCTTGAGAGACGGCGAGCAGAGCCCCGGCGCATCGATGACCAAGGATGAAAAAGTGCGCATTGCAAAATCATTAGAGCGGATGCGTGTTGATATTATCGAGGCGGGCTTTCCGATTGCCAGTGTTGGTGATTTTGAAGCGGTGCAAGCCGTTGCCAATGTGATAACAGAAAGTCGTGTATGCGCGCTAGCGCGTGCACTTGATAATGATATTGATCGCGCCGGTGAAGCGTTAAAAGGCGCTAATGCCTCGCGCATTCATACTTTTATCGCCACCTCGCCGATTCATATGGAAATGAAACTTCGTATGAGCCCTGATCAGGTTGTTGAAAATGCAGTGAAGGCAGTGAAACGGGCGCGTCGTTATACTGATGATGTTGAGTTTTCACCAGAAGACGCGGGGCGTAGTGAGACTGATTTCTTATGCCGAATATTAGAGGCAGTAATTGATGCCGGTGCGACTACATTAAATATTCCCGATACGGTGGGTTATAACTTACCACATCAGTTTGGTCAGCTAATTTATAATTTACGAGAGCGGATCCCTAATTCAGATAAGGCTATCTTTTCTGTGCATTGTCATAATGATTTAGGTTTGGCTGTTGCTAACTCATTATCAGCGGTATTAAATGGCGCACGCCAAGTTGAGTGCACTATTAATGGCTTGGGGGAGCGTGCGGGCAATGCGGCACTAGAAGAAATTGTGATGGCGGTGCACACTCGTCAAGATATATTTAGTTGTGATACCAATATTGATACCACGCAGATCTTGGCTGCCTCGCGCTTAGTATCAGGTATTACTGGTTTTGTAGTGCAACCTAATAAAGCCATTGTCGGCGCAAATGCCTTTGCTCATGAATCGGGCATACACCAAGATGGTGTATTAAAAAACCGTGAGACTTACGAAATAATGCGTGCCGAAGATGTCGGCTGGAACACCAATCGCATGGTGTTAGGTAAGCATTCTGGTCGCAATGCATTCCGCACTCGTTTGGAAGAAATAGGCATCAAATTTGAATCTGAAACAGATTTAAATGTAGCCTTTCGTCGCTTTAAAGAATTAGCAGATAAAAAGCATGAAATTTTTGATGAAGATTTGCAAGCTTTGGTTAGCGATACTGTTGCTCTAGTGGCAAATGAACGTGTGCGTTTAATTTCATTAAAAGTATGCAGTGAAACCGGTGAAACACCTGTTGCTTCGGTTACATTGTCTATTGATGATGAAGAAAAACAAGTTGAAACGGCTGGCAGTGGCCCTGTTGATGCGACGTTACGTGCTATTGAAGAGTTGGTTCAGAGTAAGACTGAATTACAACTTTATTCAGTGAATAATATTACCCGTGGCACAGATTCGCAAGGTGAAGTAAACGTGCGTCTTGAAAAAGGTGGCCGTATTGTCAGTGGGCAAGGTGCTGATACCGATATAGTTATTGCCTCCGCAAAGGCGTATATCAATGCACTTAACAAGATCTTAGTGCCTGTTGATCGCGCTCACCCCCAAGTTTAATCGAAATGGAGTTAACGCCTAGCCAGTTATCCTCATTAAATGAAATGGCGATCCCTGTCTGGGTGTTACGCACTGAAAATACAGAACCACAAACTGGCGATAACAATGAACAGTTACAATGCAGTGATTGTTTTATATTACTTGAATCAGCTAGCATTGTTCAGCAACAGCAACGTTTATTACAAGCCATGTTATTTGCAATAGGCTTAAATACTGAGCAGTATGCCATCATAACTTCAGATCAATTGCCTCAACTACAAAGTTTGCCCGCAATGCGGCAGAAAGTATTATTGGTGTTAGGCGAAAGTTTTGCTCAATCGCTATGGGGTAAATCGCTGATACGTGGGCAGAGCCACCAAACACTTGATACGTCAATTTCAACGGTTGTAAGCTTTAGTTTAGAGGCGCTATTAACGTCTCCTAAAAATAAAGCATTAGCTTGGCAAGACTTACAATCAGTAAAAAAAATACTTGATGCAAGTTAGAACAATGCAGCAACAAGATATTGCTAAAGTTGTAGCGATTGAGCAATCTGCAACCGCATTCCCTTGGACGATAAAAAACTTTGAAGACAGCCTTAAATCTGGTCATCGCGCCTGGGTTTTTTCAGATATTGCTGATGAAATAATTGCTTATGCACTRGTGCAGAAAGTGGTTGATGAAGCACATCTATTAAATATCTGTGTGAAGCCATCTGTTCAAGGACAAGGTTTTGGTCGTGAAGTTTTGAATCACGTAATAGACTTTTCCAACAGCATTGCAGCTATTTTAATTGTATTAGAAGTTCGCAGCTCTAATCAGTGTGCTCAAAAACTGTACTTACAGGCTGGTTTTAATGAGATGTCAGTGCGAAAAGATTATTATCCTGCCAAAGTAGGGCGTGAAGATGCGATTTTGATGGGCTTAGACTTAAGCTTGCAACTCCAGTGGTCACAGGTATAATACCTGAGTATATTAGTCTGAATCTGCACGCGTAAATTGCTTGAGTTATACTACTAAGCTTATTAAATAGGAGAAAAATGATGAAGAAAAAAATATTAAAAACTGCTAGCTTGGCTTTGTTACTAGCTACACCTTATGTGGCTGCCCATAGTGGTCATGATCATGCTCATTGGACTAGCGGGGTAATTCACACATTATGGATTGGCGCATCATTAGCTATTGTCGCTCTTGCTGTCGTGATGTTTAAAAAACGTACTGCGTTAAAAGCACAAAAAAACCAGTCAAAAGAAGGATAAAAACATGTTACATAAAATAGTTAAAGAGCTAGATAAAGCATTAAAATTTGAAACAGCATCAGCACATTGTGATGTGCCTTGCGGTATTTATGACCCGAGTACAGCACAAATCGCTGCATTAACCGTTATTAGAATGCTAGATTTGATCAGTGAACTGGCAGAAAATGATAATTTGACAGTGGCCGATCAAGCTAAACTAGCACGCTTTATTGATCAAAAAGAACAACATGCCAATCAAGTTAAAGAAGAAATTAGAATTATTTGGGGTGATTATTTTAAACAGCCGCAATTTGATCAAGTGCCTGGCGTTCATGAACTTGTACATAGCATCATGTTACAAGGCTCAAAATGTCGCCAGACAATTGAGCGTGAAAATGGTCTTGAATTACTGAACTTAGTGAACCAATTCGCAGAAGGTTTTTGGAAAACAAAAGGGGTTGAGACCTTTTCTGCCACTTGCCCATATTTACCTAAGCAGACTGTGGTATATCCTAAACTAGGCTAAATTCTATGTTTGGTATTTTTAAGGTTCAGGGTGATAGCATGTACCCTAGCTTATCGGCGGGTGACTTCGTGGTCACCTGCCGGTTTTACCGAAAATTAGCGATTGGTGATTTGGTTGTTTTTAAGCATAAAAACTATGGACGGTTGATTAAGCGAATAGCTGATGTTGCTAGTTCAGGTGCGTTACGACTCGCCGGCGAAAATGATGCTAGTGTTAATAGCCAACAAATAGGTTGGGTAGCGAAGCATGACCTATTAGGTCTGGTGTTATTTAAAATAAGACGCTGAGGGGCTTAATAACGCTCTGATTATTAGTTCTGTGATGCCATTCTGGCAGCAAGTTCTTCCCATAAAGATAATCGTGAGGCGTTGCCAACACGTTTGCCATCCCCTCTCGCTTTAGCAAGCCACAAGCCATCACCATTAAAGCTATAAACCGGAATAAGATCTTTACGTAGGTTTGCAGGCTTAATTTCAATATCAAGATTATCTAAAACCAGTGGAATGGCTCGTTTATTTTCAAAATAAGTTAATACCATATGCGCTTGATTGAGCTTAACTGCTTTTACATAAGTGATGCGTAATTTTTGTTCATCCATGCCTAATTCTTTTAGGGTAAAGTATTTGGCTATTGAATAATCTTCACAATCGCCAGCACCTTTTGATAAAAATTCTAATGGTGTTGCCCAATAATCTTCTTTACCCCATACTACAATATCATTCACAAACATCACTTTAGAATTAAAAAATTGATTGACTCGTTCAAGCTTTTCTATATCGCTTAAATTTTGAGAGGAATCAATTAAGTCTTGCCATGACTCAACACGCTGTCTAGCATTAACACTATAGTTAACCTCTATTTTATTTAATAAAGCTTCTGTTATATTTAATTCGGCAATAATCGGTACCGAAATAATCAAGCACAACAAAGCGGTTAGGCTAAACCTAAATTTGTACCCGTGTGGAGTAAACATCGGAATTATCCGTTATCTGCCTATACCATAAATTCCAATTTGTTTGACTAGTTCAAAGTCATTATTATTGCTCACACCTTCAGCAATGACCCGTATATCTAGCAAGCTAGTCACTTCATGAATAATATTGAGTAAGTTTTCTTTATCAGGATTAGCCTCAATATCGGTAGTCAAATCACGGGCTAAGCGAATAAAATCAATATTTAATTGTTTGAGTAGGTCGACGGGAATAAGATCAGATGTGTAGCGTTTTAAGAGCACTTGTGCACCTAATGATTTCACAAATAAATTGAAGTCTGCAAAAATAGCCAGCTCTTTTTCTGCAGCATAAGCAGACAAACTAAACACAAATAATGCGGGATCATGGGCATCAGTGAGTTTGTTCCCCAGCCATGTTCTAAAGGTAGTAGATGCAATAGATGCCATTGATAGATTAACCGTAATAGGAACCGCTCTAGAAGATTGATCAACGGTAGCTACTATATTGCCAACAATGCATTTATCTAACTCTATTTCCAGATCAAACTCTTGCGCCATTGAGAAAAAGGTTGCTATCGATAAATCGATACCCGCATTATTATGAACATTAACAAAGGCTTCTTCCATTACCTGAACAGGCTCTGTGCCAGCATAATTATAGGCTTCAGAAGTAAGTGTGATTTCAGGCATATTATTATCTATCACATTCTGAATAGCCGTTCGCCAATCATTTCCTGTCATTGAGCGAATGCTATCTTCTTTTATGCAATAGGCATTATTACCAATTTTTCTAGCTTGTTCATAGGCCTCTATCATAGCGGGAGCTAGCTGAGCAAAATCACTGCTGCGTTCAAACTTAATTATTCCGATATGGACTAAATCCTTAAGTTCATAATCAAGACCTAGTTTTGCGATACGTTGTTTTAGTGATTCTGCAAACTCAATGATAGATTCATTAGTGAAATTGGAGCAGATTAACGAAAATTCTGATCCGTAAAGCCGATAAGCGGTGATATTATCTTGTTCTGGCTCGACCAGTATTTTTGCAAAATTAATTAGTAGTTCATCTACTATTTGGTGACCTTTTTCTTTTGAGATATGAGCAAGATCACCAATTTTAATAAAAGTAGCATAGCCTGACTGGCCGGATGCTAAAAGCTGCTTCAATTTAACATCAAATGCAGCTTGATTAAGCAGCTTAGTTAGCGGATCACGTTTTAGATTTTCAGTTAAGCTTGTCACCTTAGTATTCAGCCTGGCGATCATATTACCGATCTTTAGAGACATGCTGTTCATTGCTTGACCAACACTTTTCACTTCAGTTGTCCATGGTAGTTCATTGATGGTTGTAAAATTCCCTAAGGATATGTCATCAGCTTGTTTTTCAATTTTTTTCAATGGCTTAAGAGTCAATCTTAATGTTGTAAATAATAATAAAATTGCAGCTATAAAGATGATGATAGCCGTTTTTAGTGACGTTTTAGCTTGTTGATAGAGCTTTAAATAAGCATATCCAGGGTTATTTGTGACAGACAATACTCCTGAGATTGACCATCCTGAATTAATTTCTGTTGTCGCAGTGGCGGGTTGTATTGGCATTAAATTTATTAACCACTGTGGAACACCATCAAGTTTTTCGGTATTTATTAGTGATATTAATTCTTCGCCATCAATATCGATCAAACGAATTTGTTTGTAATAACCCTGATCAAAGATGGCATTCATCATGGTGCGAATAATAGGATCATGTACATCGACCATATGAGGGCTTAATGACAAACCAAGTGACGTTGCAGTATCTTGAACGTGAATTTTAGATTCCACTTCCAGATAACTTTTAATATTGCCTACACTTAACAAGAAGTTTACCGAGAAAACAAATAAAAAGATCAGCGTAATTAGAATTAATAACTGTTTAGATAATGACATGGCGACAACCTATAAGAAACGTATATACCCAAAATACTTGAAGATGCAGGTTTCAGCAAGAGAAGAAGCCATTATATTCTAGGCATAAATCCGCAGAATCAGTCATTCTCATTTAAGGATTTATAACGACGAAGATAATGGCTTATCCTCTTGCCCTACGGGAGCTTAGCACGAATGCCAGCACT
>NVVW01000016.1 GCA_002733505.1 Methylophaga sp.
CCAAAGCATCGACTATAGGTACAATTTYRSSGGWKSWMKYKGMMSKMTTWCDSWRSMATKRYRASMCATGTATTTTGATCAAGTTTATGGGCGTAGTGATGTATATAAAAACTGGAATTCACACATTTAAACAAAGATGTGATTAGAGCCAAAAATCCAGAAATTGATTGATGTATAATGGTGATGTATAATGTTGTAACACCAGCTAGAGAAGAGGCTTACATATGCATAGAACACAGATCTATTTTGAACAAGAGCTATTTGCTGATATCAAACAGGTAGCAGCACAAGAGGGAGTATCTCTTTCCGCTTATATTCGTAGGGTGTTGCGTGAAAACCTTGATGCGCATAAAGCAATATCTAAAATAGATGTTTCTGCTGTGGCAGGTATGTGGCAAGATTCTGATATTACGCAACAAAGTATTCGATCGGAAGCATGGCGGTGATTTGCTTAGATACCAATGTATTGATAGAAATAACAAAGAATAATAAAGAAACCATCAAACAGCTCAATGCTATTAAATTGCCTTTATGTATATCTTCAATCAGCGTGATGGAATTGATATGTGGTGCAAGAAATAAGCAAGAAGCAGCTAAGCTTAATAGCTTTATCAACCAATTTAAAATTTTAACAATCAATGAAAATGCATCATTATTAGCAACTAAATTTATTAATAGTTATGCAAAAAGTCACCATTTAGATATTCCCGATGCATTGATTGCTGCATCGTGTATTGAAGGTGGCGTTACATTATGGACATATAATATTAAAGACTTTCGTTATCTACCTAAGTTACAATTAATAAGATAGTGTTATAGAGGAAGAACAGATGGCAGGTCACAGTAAATGGGCAAATATCCAACATCGCAAAGGCGCACAAGATGCCAAGCGCGGCAAACTTTTCACTAAATTTATTCGTGAAATCAGTGTTGCAGCCAAAGAAGGCGGCAGTGATGTAGCCAATAACCCGCGCCTACGTGCTGCCATTGATAAAGCACTAAGTGGCAATATGACTCGTGATGTAATTGAACGTGCAACCAAGCGTGGTGCCGGTGAGCTTGAAGGTGTCAGTTATGTTGAAATCGTCTATGAAGGTTATGGGCCAAGTGGCATTGCTATTTTACTAGATTGCCTAACAGATAATAAAAACCGCACAGTGGCAGAAGTGCGCAATGTATTCACTAAACGTGGCGGTAATATGGGCACCGATGGTTCAGTGGCTTACCTGTTTAATAAGCGTGGCATTATTAGCTACGCGGCAGGTACAGATGAAGATGCGGTGATGGAAGTGGCATTAGAATCAGGTGCTGAAGATATTATCAGCAATGACGATGGCACAATTGATGTATTCACTTTGCAACAAGACTACGCCGCTGTGAAAGATGCCCTTAATGAAGCAGGGTTTGAATCAGTGTCAGCAGAAATCACCATGCACCCAGAAACAACGATTGCATTAGAGGTGAAAGAGGCCGAAAAAGCGATGGCAATGATCAATGCCTTTGAAGATTTAGATGATGTGCAAGCGGTCTATTCAAACGCAGACTTCTCTGATGAAGTGATGGCCGCTTTAGCAGAACAAGCCTAGCGGGTTCGTAATCATGCCTCGAATTTTAGGTATCGATCCCGGTTCTCGTAAAACAGGCTTTGGTATTATTGAGTTTGATGGAAAAAAAATAAAGCATGTGATTAACGGCCGATTGCTAGTGGGTGATGGCGATTTCCCGGGTAGACTGAAACAAATATTTGAAGGTTTAACAGATATTATTGAACGCTATCAACCTGATATGATGGCAATAGAAAAAGTGTTTTTACATAAAAATGCAGATTCAGCCTTAAAGCTAGGTCAGGCAAGAGGTGCAGCAATTTGTGCCGGCGTGAGTCAAAATTTAACGGTGCATGAATACAGTGCCACTCAAATAAAAAAAGCAGTGGTGGGAAATGGCCATGCAAAAAAAGAACAGGTTCAATACATGATGTCAGTGATTTTATCGTTACCTGAAATGCCAGGCGAAGATGCCGCTGATGCATTGGCTTGTGCCATGACACATGTTAATCATGCCGCCATTGATGGTGGAGCCAAAAAAAGTAAGTTACCAGAAGGTATGCGAACATCTAATCGAAAAGGACGCTACGGAAGATGATTGGTCGACTACGAGGCATCATCCTAGAAAAACAAGCACCAAACTTAGTGATAGGCGTGCAAGGGGTGGGCTATGAAGTCGCAGCACCCATGTCGACATTCATTCATTTGCCTGCCATTGATGAAGAAGTATCTTTATTCACTCATTTAATCGTACGAGAAGATGCACAATTACTCTACGGCTTTTCAACAGTACGTGAACGCTTGCTATTTCGCAGCCTGTTAAAGGTTAATGGCGTAGGTGCCAAATTGGCACTGACAATATTATCGGGCAGTGATGTCGATGATTTTGCTCGCAGCGTGCAAGAAGGGGACGCGGCAAGCTTGACCCGATTGCCGGGTGTAGGCAAGAAAACAGCCGAGCGATTAATTATCGAAATGCGAGATCGTCTAAAAGATATCAGTGGTGCAATGGGGCTGAAACCCGTGGTATCAGCCGCTGCTAAATTAGCCGGAGCCAAAGATGAAGCCAATGATGCGCTGGTATCATTAGGTTATAAACCAGCAGAAGCTGAAAAGATGATTCGGAGTTTAGATACAGATGGATTGAATACTGAGCAAATTATTAAATTGGCATTACAGCGAAATTAAATGGCTGCGAAGCTAACCCCCTTAATTCTTATTGAAACAAATAGAGACAAAACATGACAATTAAACGAATCGGACACCGTTATAGTGACAGCAAATCAGGCACAACCATTGACGTATGGTTTCCTCGCTCAAATAAAGAAATTGCACGGAGCTGTTTGGCGCAAAAAATAGGCTTAATAAAAAGCGACTTTGTCGAAGTAGAAATTCAATCAGTCGATGATGCACCTAAATCAGCTGAAGAAGCCTATTTGAGACTGCATTTATTATCAGAATGTGCAGTCAAACCCAATGAAATCAACCTTGATGGCGTATTCGGCTTGTTAGCCAATGTAGCATGGACATCAGCAGGCCCAGTTCTACCCAATGAAGTAGAAAACCTGCGTGAATTGATTGCCGAAGAAGATCACCAACTCAATGTTACCTCAATCGATAAATTCCCGCGAATGACCGATTATGTGATCCCAGAAGGCGTACGCATCGGTAATGCCGATCGGGTCAGACTAGGCGCACATTTAGCCTCAGGCACCACCGTAATGCACGAAGGTTTCTGTAATTTCAATGCGGGCACCTTGGGTCACTCAATGGTTGAAGGCCGCATTAGTGCAGGCGTAGTGATCGGTGATGGTTCTGATATTGGTGGCGGTGCATCCATTATGGGCACATTATCAGGTGGCGGCACAACAGTTATCTCAATGGGTAAAAAGAATTTATTAGGTGCCAACGCAGGCTTAGGCATCTCATTAGGCGATAACTGCATAGTCGAATCAGGCTTATATTTAACCGCCGGCACCAAAGTAAAAATGCCAGATGGCGAGATTGTCTCTGCCCGAAAATTATCAGGACAATCAGGCTTATTGTTTAGAAGACACAGCCAAACCGGTGCGGTTGAAGCAATTGTGACGGATGGATCTTTGTGGGGTGGGTTGAATACTGCGTTGCATAGTAATGACTAAGATGACCGAGGGATTAAAAAGGATGACATCCTTTAACGAAAATTTGTTTGGTGGGGGCTATTGGAAGCTTTGTGCTCACAAGCGCAGGTATGAGATATTTAAAATGATTGAAAGAGGATKATGGGGAATATGTACACATTAAGTAAAATAGCAGATGAATATTGTGTTGCAGAGGATGACCTTGATTATTACGCTAACTCACATAATATTAATTTAGGGAATAAGAGAAAATCCCTTCAACAACTTTTACCTTTTATTGAGGATGTGCCCGATAGGGTCTTCAAAACACTTAATGAAAGCCATACAGAGTTTCAATACGAAGATAAAAAAATTTCAATTTATCAGGATGATGCGATTTCTTTTTTGAAGAAACTGCCACCAAATAGTGTTGATGTTATCGTTACAGATCCTGCATATTCAGGCATGAATAATAAGCTTAAACTAGGAAAAGGACGAATTGTAGGCAAGTATTCAGATAAAGGGACTAGTGAAGGGAAATGGTTTAGTGAATTTGAAGACTCAGAAGAAAATTACACCCTCTTTTTATCTGAATGTAAGAGAGTTTTAAAAGAATCTACGGGTCATATTTACCTTATGTTTGATTCGTTTTCATTATTAAGTTTAGGAAATGTTGTTAGAGATTTCTTTGATGTGAAAAATATCATTACATGGGATAAAGTTAATATTGGGATGGGGCATTATTATAGGAGAAGGCATGAATATGTTATTTTTAGTACTAATGGTAATACCAGAAAAATAAAAAACCGTTCGTTTCCTGATGTATGGCAGTTTAAACGAATTCATAATTCAAAATACCCGACTCAAAAACCTGTTGAGGTCTTTCAGGCAATGATTTATGCAAGTACAGAAGACAAATTTACAGTATGCGACCCTTTTTTGGGTAGTGCCTCATCGGCAATCGCAGCAATAAAAAATAACTGTAACTTTATAGGTTGTGATATTTCGGATAAAGCTATGGAGATTTCAAAAGAAAGGATAGGGGAATATTTGAGTAGTGGAGTAGATATTTTACAGAAGAAATCATCTGCTATTGAATCTGGCAAGGTATTCTGGGAGTGATATGGCAAGTTTAACGAAATCAAAAGTTCTTTTTGGGATAACATCACCCAGAACGCTTGAAAAAATAATCCCGGAAATTAGGTTGTTAACGGATTTGTTTAGAGATCATAATTGGTCTGGAAATCAGCCTTTACAATCAGATTTTTTTAAAAGTTTATTTAACTCTGATTTTTATAAGGGTAGTAGTTATCCGGCAGATCCTGCGTTAGCGGCAAGAGACAGAATAACAAGAGCCCCCAAAGCTTTAGGGTTTGTTGATTTAAAGCCTACCATTCAGCTGACAGCGATCGGTAAAATGTTATTGGGAAGAAACCGTATTGATGAGGTGTTTACTCGTCAACTGTTAAAATTTCAACTACCATCACCATACCATACACAATCTACAAAAATTGAATTTAAAGTAAAGCCATACCTAGAGTTACTCCGTTTAATAAATGACTTGGGAAGTATTTCAAAAACAGAAATGGCCTTGTTTTTCTCTCAACTTACGAATATAGATAAATATCCATCAATCATTGCTAAAATTACAGCTTTTCGTTATAACGCAAAGAGATTTACGGGCAGTAGAAAAGTGTATGTGGGCCGTTGTTTTGAAGAGGAGATTCTAAATATCTACTCTGAGGAGGTAGAAGAGGGTAAATTAAGAACACGGGAAAGTGGCGATGATACCCTGAAAAAATTCATAAAAACCAAAAGCAGTAATATGAAGGATTATTCAGATGCATTTAGCCGTTATATTAGGGCTACTGAACTAATCACATTTCAAAACAGGACGTTTAGACTTGTGATTTCGCCTCAAAAAATAGATGAAGTAAATTATATTTTAAGTAATATTGATCGGGTTCCTACCAAGTTTGATTCCGAGAAAGCATTTAAAAAATTTCTTTTTTCACCAAAAAGTTTGAAGCTGTTTTCAGATGATAAAAAACTTATAATTACTAAGATTAAAAACTTAGGTCAAACAGAAGTAGATAAAACACTTGATATTGAAAACTTGAAAGATATTCTTCAGTTACTCCAAGAGAAAATAAAAACAAAAAATATTGCAGAGAGAAAAAGAGAGTTGAAAGATCGCAATGAATTACCGAAAATAATAGAAGTTTTTGAAAAAATCAAAAAGAAAGATATCCCTGATCCTCCATTATTCCTGGAATGGAATGTATGGAGGGCGATGGTCATGTTGAATTATGCTAAGAGTGTTGACGGTAATTTTATAATGGATATTGATGGAATGCCTCTAAACTATGCACCAGGAATGAAGCCCGATATTGAGGTGGAATATGATGAGTTTGGTTTGATTGTTGAAGTAACAATGTCATCTGGAAACACGCAATATAAAATGGAAAGTGAGCCTGTACCAAGACACTTTGGCAGAGCAAAAGAAGCTCTAGGCAAAGAAATGTACTGCATTTTTATTGCACCAAAAATAAGTGAAGGAACATTGGCTCATTATTTTAATCTTAATAAAATGAATACTAGATTGTACGGGGGGAAAACAAAAATAATTCCATTAACAATTGAACAGTTTATTCAGTTTGTATCGGCTGGTGTAAAAGATGAATTTGAGGAGCCTGCTAAATTACAAAATTGGCTTGAAGAGCAGTGGCAGTCAAATCTTATCTGTCATGATGAAAGTGTTTGGTCGGATAAAATACGAACAAGTCTTTTAGGCTGGGCCGCGTGAGAAGTCTAAATTAAAGAGGCTGTTCTTTTCTCACTCACCCCACAAACTACGCAATCCTGTAATCTAGGGTGGACTGGACTGCAAACAATTAAAGGTGAAATTAAAGGTGACGTTACCCCTTTTCAATCATCATATGATTAATGCCGTACACTCGCTTGATTTGTCTAACAAAAAATAATAACGTCTTGCATTAATAACGAAAGGCGGTATTACATCTGATATGATTAAAAGCTATGACAATAAGCTTGCGGAACAAGTGGTAGCAGGTAAATTCTCAAAAAAATTACCTAGCACGATAAGAGATCGTGCTTTAATGTGGTTAGTTCAGTTAGATAATGCCACTAGCATTACCTCCACCTAACCACCTTGAAAAATTAGCAGGTGATAGGCGGCAACAATACAGCATACAGATAAACCAGAAGTGGCGACTATGTTTTGAGCTTAAAGATGGCAATGCTTTTAATGTAGAAATAATAGATTATCACTAGGAGTGAACCGATCATGATTAATAATCCATTCCACCCCGGCATCTTCTTGCAAGAATTGTTAGAGGATATGAATATTACGGCCTATCGCTTGGCAAAAGATACCTTTATGCCAGCAACCAGAGTGGGCGATATTTTAAAGCAAAGACGTTCGATAACGCCTGATACTGCGATACGGCTAGCCAAGTATTTTGGTATGACTGCCGCTTACTGGATTAACTTGCAAAGCAGCTATGATTTAAGCAAGTGCCAGCCTGAACATATTGAAGATATACGCGCGATAGTGTAATCAGTTTAAACTGCTGATTCAGCCCAAACCACGCAATGCAGTAATTCTGTCATCTAGACTGGGGTGGGTAGCGAATAGCTCTCTAAAGCCGCTTTTTTTGCTACCGGAAATGCCCATTGCTTGCATCTGTTCGGGTAAGTGAACCACAGGGCGAAAAATAAAACAATGCACAATGAACTGTATAATTAGATATTTAATATGCATGTTTTCTCGTAATATGTAATAATTACCGACAACTCTAGAATATAATTGGCATTTCACATGGCGTACCAAGATATTTCATACAAAGATAAGCTTGAAATTTTATTAGCCCACAAGACGATTAAAACGTCAGCAAAATTAAGTCATATACTTAATGTCTCGCGAAATTCTATTATAAATTGGCGCGAGGATGATAGTAAGATCAATACAGAAAACCGTGACGCTATTGATTTTTGGTATTGTAAAGTCATTGGTTTAGATTCACTTAATAATATTGATATTGAACCAACAGCATTAGCACAGAATTTCTTCTTTGAACCTAACTTGAAAGATGTATTAGCAAGGCGATTAAGTTTTGGATCGTTAGAAGTTGAAGTATCTGTTGATGAAGACAAGTTTAAGCAAGTTATTGATAATATTATCCCTAATGATATGAATACACAGGCTGTGCTTGAAGTGGTTGGTGTGGCAAATGCAACGCGTCGAATGATGGATGCTATTAGTGAAAATAGTTTTGTTATTGATTCAAGACAGATCCGTGATTGGCATTATAATTTGATGCAAGGTATTCGTCGTGATGCGGGTCAATATTCCACAAACATACGGATCATTCCTGATGCAGAAGTGGCTACCACCGAACCTGAAGATATTGAAGCTGAAATAGAATATTGGGTAAGTAAATATCGCGGCATAGAATCAGTAATGGATATTGCTAAAGCACATGCTCACTTTGAATCTATACATCCTTTTGGTGATGGCAATGGTCGTGTTGGTCGTTTGATCATGACTGCACAATATTTACAAGCTGGTTTAATACCACCTGAAATTAATGGCTCTAATAAAGCGATGTACTATGCGACATTAGAACATGCTCAAATATCTGGTAATGTTAAGCCCTTAGCTGTTTTCTTATGTGAACAATCCAAGAAGTTAAGTGAATCACACTTAAATAAACCTTCGGGTGCACAGCTATTCAAAGAATAAAAAACGGTTTGCAATGAAAGTGACAAAAACCCTAGCACCCATTATCTAGACGCTAGGGGCTTAAAAAGAATTAAAGGGGACGCTACCCTTTAATTCACCCCAAACCACGCAATGCAGTAATCCTATCCTCTAGGCTAGGATGGGTGGCAAACAGTTGGCGAAAGCCGCTTTTTTTGCCGCCAGCAATGCCCACTGCTTGCATTTGTTCGGGTAGTGCTTCGGTGTTGCCGCTATCTAGTCGTTGTAATGCGGCAATCATTTTGCTGGGGCCGACTAATTTTGCAGCGCCTGCATCAGCTCGGAATTCGCGTTTGCGGCTGAACCACATCACGATAGTGCTGGCAAGAATGCTGAGCACGACTTGTGCAATCATCGAGGTAACAAAATAGCCGATTCCGTGTCCGCGGTTGTTTTTAAGGATTACCCTGTCAACAATATGTCCAATCACCCGTGACAGGAAGAAAACAAAGGTATTCAACACACCTTGGATTAAGGTCATAGTGATCATATCGCCATTGGCAACATGACTGACTTCGTGTGCTAATACGGCTTCTACTTCATCTTTTGTCATCGATTGCATTAAGCCTGTGCTCACTGCAACGAGCGCATTATTTTTGCTCATGCCGGTGGCAAAGGCGTTGGGTGTGTCTGATTGATAAATGGCGACTTCTGGCATGCCAATATCGGCTTGTTCTGCTTGGCGCGTGACAACTTCAACTAGCCAGCGCTCGGTGTCGTTGCTAGGTGTTTCGATGACTTGTGCGCCGGTTGAACGTTTTGCCATCCATTTTGAAATAGCCAAAGAAATAAACGAGCCAGTGAAACCGACAACAGCAGAGATGACTAATAAACCATTGATATTTAAATCAACGCCCGATTGCATCGAGCGCGCCTTCGACACCGAACAACCGCATGGTGATGCTTAACACCACTAAAATGGCAGCATTGGTCGCTAAAAATAATAAAATTCACATGGTGTCTTCCTGAAACATGAATAAGGCATGGCTTTAATATGTGGGTGGATGAGTTAAAAGTCAAGCTGCAATTGATTTTTAATATAGCTATATTATTCTATCCATATGCCAATAAACTTCCATAAATAAACTAATCCGGCTATAATGATTTCATTGCTATCAATGATTTTTATGGAGTATTTATGGCTAGCATTACCATTAGAAATTTAGATGAATCAGTTAAAGCTAAGTTGCGGATCGTTGCAGCTAATCACGGTCATTCTATGGAAGAAGAGGCGCGTACAATTTTACGAAATACGCTTAATGCTGAAACCATAAGTGACAAAG
Organism: Methylophaga sp.; assembly: GCA_002733505.1. Taxonomy (GTDB): domain Bacteria; phylum Pseudomonadota; class Gammaproteobacteria; order Nitrosococcales; family Methylophagaceae. The sequence goes on from NVVW01000016.1 coordinate 9,710, forward strand.
GATTAGGCCAGAAAATACACCAACGTTTTATGTTAGCCAATGTTGAAATGCCGGAGCTGTCTAAACGGAGCGATTTACCAAGAGCCGCTGAGCTTGATATATGATCGTGTTAGATACCAATGTCTTATCTGAACTGATGAGACTTCAGCCTTCAAAATCAGTAATATCATGGTTAGACAATCAAGCAGCATCAAAACTGTATATTACCGCTATCACAGTTGCAGAAATTCTCTATGGCATAGCTAGATTAGCCGAAGGAAAACGAAAATCTGCACTGTTCACTGCGGCAAGTGATATGTTTGATCAAGACTTTGGCGGTCGGATATTGGCTTTTGATAGTCAGGCGGCAGTGCTATACGCAGATCTTGTTAGCAATTGTGAATCGTCAGGTCGACAAGTGAGTATGGCAGATGCCCAAATTGCAGCAATTTGCCAGTTGCATGAAGCCAATATAGCAACACGAAATATCAAAGACTTTGAGCCATTTAATCTTAATGTAATCAACCCCTGGCAGTAGGTATCAATGAAACACCCCATTATTCATCGGAAACCTCTTTCAATAACTGTTTCAAAGGCCGCCCATCAATCAATAAATCAACAATCCGAGGCGCGCCCTTTTTGTTGATTGATAGTCTTAGGTAGGCGGTATTATCCAGCCTTGCTTGACGTAGTATGCCTTCTGCTTTTTTAGCTTGTGTTTCAGCAATATAAAAACGGTTGAGCGGTGCTTGCAGATCGTCATATTGCATAAAGCCATCACATAGTTTTGCACTAGGCGTGTCGACTATTTGCACTTTCGGTGCTTGCTTGCCGACATCGGTTAAACAATAAGAGCAACCCTTAACCATTGAGCGCGTGCTGACGGGTTTTCTCTGGATATGACGCGGTATAGCGTAAGCGCAATGGTGAGACATAATACAAGCGCGGCGGCTAATTTTACCCAGTCAGGGGTTTGCATCCAGTTTGAAGCAATGACTGAAACCAGCCCCAAAATAATAGCAAAGGCTCCCAAGCCACCAAAAGCCCAAAGTGCTATGGGGGTTGAGCTTTTCTTTTCAAACTCAGTGATTTTATCGGCAGTAGAACGGTCGATAAGTTTGGCGAGTTGACATTCAGTCAGTTTTTTAGATAATTTCATAAGAATTTTAGATTTCAGAGTTTATCACGAATGTCAGGACAAGACGCGATGTGTGGGCAAAAATTAGTAACACACGGTACTCGTATTCGTGATAAGTTGCCCACAGCAAAGAGGAAAATCACACTCTTAGTCGTTATAAAATCTTAATCAGATCTGGTTAATGCTTCATTTTTACCCATTACCCCGTGTTACGCATACCGGCAGCGATGGCATTGATGCTGTTTAGAAGTTCTGGTAGCCAGATTTCTTTTTCCTCTTGCATGCTTTCCTTTGATTTGTAACGCCTTAATAAAGCGATCTGAATATTATTCAAAGGCACAAGATAAGGGTTTCGACGGCTGAGTGATAATGCAATGCTAGGTGTATCTGCCATTAAGGTTTCATTGCCACTTACTTCAAGAACGCTTTGCTCAGAGCGTTGGTATTCATCTGCAATCATAGTATAAACCGTTTGTGCAATTTCTTGGTTTTCCCCAAGCAGGCTGTACTGCGCACCGATACTTAAATCTGTTTTGAATAATGCCATTTGGATATTGCTAATCAATGATCTAAAAAACGGCCAGTTTTGATACATCTCTTTGAGTTGGGAGTTACCGTGCTGCTTCGTCCAATTATCTAGAGCATAACCTGTACCTTGCCAGGCTGGGAAAGTTAAACGTGCTTGAGCCCAACCAAAGATCCATGGAATAGCACGGATAGATGCTTTTGATAGATTGCCCTTTTTGCGGTGTGATGGACGAGAGCCAATGTTCAATAATCCAATTTCAGTCACCGGCGTTGCTTCGTAGAAAAAGTTAAAGAAGCCTTCCGTATCATCTGTCAGCTTTCTAAAACAAGCTTCACCGTCTTTTGCTAGTTTATCCATGATTTCAAGGTACTCTGGATTGTCCCCAGCCTGACTTTTAACTAGCCCAATACTGGCTTTCATCAGCCCCGTCACACCCAGTGAAAGTTCATACATTGCCGTTTCAGAGTTACTGTATTTGTATGATAAAACTTCCCCCTGTTCGGTGAATTTGATTGAGCCCCGCACTGTACCTGTAGGTTGTGACAAGATCGCAAAGTGAGTGGGGCCACCACCTCGACCAACTGTGCCTCCTCGACCATGGAATAGACGACAATCCACGTCATATGCATCGGCTAATGCCATGATTTTCTGCTGCGCTTGATATAAGGCCCATGCCGAGGATAAGTTGCCACCATCTTTTGCTGAATCGGAGTAGCCGAGCATGATTTCTTGCTGGTTGCCAGATGCGTTTAAAAGGGCTTTGTATGTGATATTTTCAAACAATGCCTGTATTACCGGCACAATTTGTTCTAAATCTTCGATGGTTTCAAATAGTGGTGCAATCTTAATATCACAGTAAGGTTTACCCGCGGTATAACCGGCCAGCCCTGATTGATGTGCCAAAAACAGTACTTCCATAACATGACTAGCTTCATGCGTCATCGAAATAACATAATTGTTAAAGGCGTTTTCGCTAATTTTTTTACGCATTTCAGCTATAACGTTAAAGACTGCTAGCACTTCTTTAGTCATGTCGTCGAGCGCAAGATGTTGAATGTCAATGATGGTCGCTGAAGCGACATGCTGTGCAAGGATTTCTAATTTGTCTTTTTCACTCAGACTGGTGTAATCAACACCTACATGCAAAAGCAGATCAGCGACGGCATCAGTATGTACATTAGATTCTTGGCGCAGATCTAGTCGCATAAGGTAAAAACCGAACGTCTTAACTAGCCGAATTAAATCCTGTAACTCTGCGTTTGCTAAGGTCTCATCGCCATGACCGCATAAAGAGCTATGAATTAATTTCAGATCATCTAAGAACGCTTCCTCACCATGATAAGCAGAGGTGTTTTTATCAATCAGATCACCATTAATATATGCTTCAAGATACTCAATATTGTGCTGAAGCTTGCCGTGCATTAAAAATAGTAAACGGCGATAAGGCTCATTTTTAAAACGGTCAGGGCGTTTTTGGAAAACGACCGCAATTAAATCACCTTTATCCATCGTTAAGCGATCAATCAATTGTGGCGAGATGTGACTAATAAAGCTAGAATGAGTGAGTTTAGCGCCCAGATCCAAAACACGTTGTTGATATTCGTAAATAACGGCCCTAGACTGTAAAAGTAATGCTTGGACTGTCGTATCATGCGTTACGAATGGGTTGCCATCTCTGTCGCCACCAATCCATGAACCAAAGGTCAGAAAGTTAGGCGTTTCAATTTTATCATTAGGATAGTGTTTGGCAAGCGCACGTTCCATATAGCGATAAACCTTTGGCACAGCATCAAATAAGGATTGACGAAAATAGTAAATGCCATTACGAACTTCATCTTCAACCGTTGGCTTTTGACGGCGCACTTCGTCAGTCTGCCACAGTATTTGGATCTGTGATTCAAGCTGTTGGTAAATAGACTCTTTTACATAGTCATTATTGTAGGTATCCGCCTCGTTTAAGGCACCGATATCTAAGAAAAGCCTTCTTAAATTATCCATCACTGCGCGCCGCTTCGATTCCGTTGGGTGCGCGGTAAAAACAGGAATATAATTCAAATTATTTAACAATGTTTGTACCTGATTTGCATCCAAACCTTGTTGTTTAAATTCACCTATAGTATTGAGAACAGAGCCGATCCAAAGAGGGCCGTCTGACTGAAGCTGGCTCTGTCTTTCGTGATATTGATGTTCCTCTTCCGCTAAGTTAACTAAACTAAAATATAAATTGAAGGCGCGAATAATCGGTGCCAGTTCTGTTGCAGACAGGGATCCGATAAACGCTGTTAACTCCGCTTGTAGCGGCGGGTTTTGTTGCTTTTGAAGTTGCAGGTAACCCTTGCGAAGCTTCTCGACCGCCTCATAAGTCGGTGTTCCGGCTTGTGACTCGATGACTTTACCCAATATTTTCCCTAGCAACTTAACACGCTTTCTAAGCTGTTTATCTCGAGACTTTGCATTTAAGCTGGTGTTTCTCACAGCAGCCGTATGAGGCTGGTTATGCTTATCCATGGTATGGTTGCGCCCTATTTTTCATTTATTTTTCCTTCTTAAGGAAGACTTGATCAGGTCTCCCTTAAAAGACCATTAAACCTTATTAAAGTTGCTGGTTTATTTTATAGTTTATCATCCAATATACCCATAAACATTCAAAATGCAATTTTCTAGCACACATACTGAATGTGTTAGCTGGGTTATAATAGTAAGCAATAGAATGACTATAATTTACCCCGAATTTAGGTTGATTAATCTGTGATACAACATAATGCTTTAAAAAACAAAATGTTTAGTATAGGTTCTCTCTATCAATGGGTTTTAGCTAGCTTTATTGTTGTTGCTGTTCCGTTAATCATCGTTATTGTCTATACGGTATGGGATGTAGGAAAATACACCCAGCAAAGCCAGCAAACATTATTTCAAGCGGTGAAACATACTGAAAGTAGTCGGGTGTTATTAGAGCGTTTAATATCTATGGAACGCAATATTCGGCAGTTTCAAGTATTGGATGAACCAGAGTTATTTATATCTTATTTGGAAAATAGAGCTACTTTTTTGGATGTCATTTGGTCGCTACAGGCTTACACCCATAATATGGATATATTTGAAAGATTAGAGATCATTAAGTCTACAGAAGCACAGTTACACCAAGATATTTTAACAAAGTCGGAAAAAGATATGCTTCAGTTAGCTAAATCTGACTTAAGTGCTTTTGATCAGCTCGCCACTCAAGCCCGAGCGCTATTAGACGATAGTGAAAAGCGTATTGGGATAGAGGCTGACACCCTAGCCGCGCGATCCAGACATATGCAGCAACGATTGATTTATGCTGCTTTTATTGGTGTTTCATTGACATTATTACTAGCGCTAATTTTTGTCTATTTTCTAACCCGACCTATAAGAAAGGTGGGTCAAGCTATCCGTAATTTAGGTGAAATTGGGTTTGAAGAAGCTATTGCCATTGCTGGTCCTAAAGATCTTACTGAGTTGGGTGTTCGTCTTGAATCTCTTCGCCAAACGCTTAATCATTTGGAGCAAGAAAAAGAACTTTTTATCCGTAATATTTCTCATGAGCTTAAAACACCGTTGGCAACACTAAAAGAAGGAACCGATTTATTGTCAGATAATGTTGTAGGAGAATTAAACGCAGAACAGCAAGAAATTATTCAATTGATGAAAATAGGCAATATCAATATCCATAATTTAGTTGACAATTTACTAGAGCACCAAAAAACAATTGCAACACAAATTGACTTAGATTTTTCCACATTTGAATTAGATAAGCTGTTTGAACGTGTTATTGATGACTATCAACTACTCCTCCGCAGTAGAGATATCTCAATAAAAAATAATTTCAGCAGCACTTATATTCATGCCGATTACGATAAACTTAAAATAATTATTAGTAATTTATTCTCTAATGCCCTAAAATTTTCTCCTGTTAGCGGTACCATTGGTCTTAGTTTATGGCTAGAAAACAATAGTGTAAAATTTATTATAGAAGATCAGGGTGTTGGCGTTTCAGCAGAAATTCAACCCTTTATTTTCAATGATTTTTATCAAGGAGAAGCGCCCAAATATGGGGGCATAAAAGGTTCAGGATTAGGCCTTTCACTGGTAACGTACTATTTAGCGGCACATAGTGGTACGATTGAATTATTACCTAGTAATGATGCCTATTCTGGTGCTCGATTTTTTCTACAATTTCCACAGAGCAAAGACTTGAATTTATGAAAAAATACCTTACTTTATTATTGTGTTTGCTATTTATCAGCCTTCAAGGCTGCCAAACACATTTTCTTGAAAAAGATGTCGCCCCCATGGCTGTGGAAACGCCATTAGCTGTTACCACCCCTATCATCCAGACTATTGATTATTCAACAACTATTGAACAGGTACAACTTTACCAGCTATTGGTTCTGGGCGGACGCTATGCTGAACTTGAGGAGCCGCAACGCAAAATAGCCTGCCAGCAACTCAAAGAAGATTATCGAATACAAGCAGATTGGCAAGCGGCCTGGTTACTGGTCTATGCCGTTAATCATAATTTTAACTGTATAAATATAAGTAGGGCTATTGAATTACTACATACAATGGCAGCCAATCCTGATACAAGCACATCACTACAATGGATGAATAGTAATCAAATTAATGTATTACACCGCCTTCAAAAATTGCAAATAGAAAAAGTTAAGGTATCGAATCAATTAAAAAAAGCACAAACAGAATTAAAACAAGAAAATTCTAAGATAGAGGAGCTTAAAGCTATTGAATCAGAGATTAATAAGAAACTCGATAATGTAGAAATGCAATTAGAGCAAGAAAATAACAAAATAGAAGAACTCAAAGCCATTGAAACAGACATGAATAAAAAACTTGATGAATGAGCAGATAGAAAATAATTTTCAAGGCCGACGTGTTTTACTAGTAGATGATGATCCTAGTTTGCTAAAATTGTTAGCTGTTCGCTTGCGCGCGACAGGTCTTGACATTCAAACAGTATCGGATGGACAGCAAGCTATTGCACTCGTTCCTAGCTATCGACCACAGCTTGTTATTACTGATCTGCGCATGGATGAAATGGATGGGCTTACATTATTTAGTCGTCTTCAGCAGCAGTATCCAACGCTTCCAGTTATTATTCTGACTGCTCATGGCACAATTAAAGAAGCCGTATTTGCTACGGAACAAGGTGCTTTTGGTTTTTTGACCAAACCTTTTGATAGCCAAGAATTACTCACTTTAGTTAGCAAGGCACTAGCACTTAATAGCTTAGCATTACCGAGTCAAGAAATGGAACATCACGATCTTTGGCGACGAGAGATCATTACGCAAAGTGTGCTGATGGAAAATTTACTTGCTGAGGTGAAACGCGTTGCTAAAAGTGATGTGAGCGTCTATATTCAGGGTGAAAGTGGCACAGGAAAAGAGCTTATTGCCCGTGCCTTACATATGGCCGGTAGCCGTAGTAATAAAGAATTTGTAGCGGTGAATTGTAGCGCTATTCCAGAAGAGTTACTTGAATCTGAATTATTCGGACACCGTAAAGGTGCGTTCTCTGGTGCGACTGAATCTCGGCAAGGTTTATTTGAAGTTGCAGATGGTGGTAGCTTATTTTTAGATGAAATTGGTGATATGTCACCCGCGTTCCAAGTTAAATTGCTACGCGCCTTACAAGAAGGCGAGATCCGACCCGTAGGTGCAAATAAAACCATTTCTGTGGATGTGCGCATTATTTCCGCTAGCCACCGAGATCTACAGCAATTAGTCTCAGAAGATCTATTTCGGCTGGATCTATATTATCGACTTAATGTGGTAACGTTATCCCTACCGAGGTTAGCAGAAAGAATAGAAGATATACCCATTTTAGCGCATTACTTCATTGCAGATAATCAATCAGTGCATCGGTCTATTGCAAAAGGGTTCTCTAATGAAGCCTTAGAATGTTTGGTAGCTTATCAGTGGCCAGGCAATGTCAGGCAGCTTAAAAATATCATTGAACATATTTGTACTTTCTCAACAACGCCTTTAATTCCTGTTAGTTTGGTGGAAAAGGCATTGCAAGAAAAACCAGCATCGCTACTCAGCTTGAATGATGCGAAGAAAGACTTTGAGCGTGACTATCTGATTAAATTATTGCAATTAGCTAAGGGTAACGTCACTGAAGCAGCACGTTTGGCTAAACGTAACCGGACAGAGTTTTACCGGTTGTTAGACCGCCATTCGCTAAAAGCAGCACAATTCAAGCCCAATAAATAGTGCTTTTGAGGGAATGTCGCTAGTTAGCGACAGTTCTTTATTCCGTTACCCGCTTACTTTTCTCACTATGAATGCTAAAAATAGAGTATCTGAGAAATAAATTTTGTCGTTATATTGCGACAAAATAGATTAATCCCTTTCGAGCTTATTTCAGTAAGCTATGCCTAAATTAACAGCTCTGTTTTTTATCTCAACTACGATTAATAATCTCTTATCTTTACTGCTTAGGATTAACTGTCGGGCAAAGGAGACAGGTAGAGCAATCCGCCATCTTCGAAAACAACATGAATACATTGTTAAGATATTGATATTAAATGCTTTTAACTTTAAAAGTGCTGATTGGCATACTGATTGCAAAGTCTCTAATGCTGGTTACAAAACAGCATTTTTAATTATTTTAAGGACTTAAATTATGAAGAAATTACTATTGATTTTATCTATCGCAATGCTTTCAGCTACAGCCTACGCAGCTGAAACAGATTTGAGTGCAAAATGGGATGCACTGGATATGAATACTGATGGCGCTATTAGCCAAGAAGAAGCTGCGGCAGATCCAGCTGTTGCCAGTAATTGGGATGCAATTGATGCAAACCAAGACGGCAGTATTGACACACAAGAATTTGTTAACTTTTACAGTAAGTAACAAATAGTAAACGTCATTGGGCAGGCACCCTCTAAACTAGATTTTCCTTCCTTGTCTTTTATTAGATGGTGTTTGTTTATTGATTACTATTTTAGCCACATATTGGGAGGTGATGTTTCTGAACTTAGCAAATGCTAGCTATTATGTTCATTTTTAGAGAAAATAGCAGATATTATTTTAAATTTTCGTACTAGCGCTACACTAAGGGCTCCTAAATGGAACAAGAACGCTTTATTTCTGCTACGGCTCAAATCGATGAGCAACGCCAAGAGCAGACCATTCGCCCTGCTACCTTGAGTGATTATATTGGTCAGCCAGTGGTGTGTGAGCAGATGGAATTATTTGTTGCCGCTGCCCGCAATCGAAAAGAAGCACTAGATCACACCTTAATATTTGGCCCACCCGGTTTAGGTAAAACGACGCTAGCACATATTATTGCTAATGAAATGGGGGTTAATTTGAGACAGACCTCTGGGCCTGTATTGGAGCGACCGGGTGATTTGGCCGCATTATTGACCAATCTTGAGCCGAACGATGTATTGTTTGTTGATGAAATTCATCGCTTAAGCCCGATTGTTGAAGAGGTGCTTTATCCGGCGATGGAAGATTTTCAGCTTGATATTATGATTGGTGAAGGGCCTGCGGCACGGTCAATTAAACTAGATTTAGAACCGTTTACGCTGGTGGGGGCAACTACGCGGGCGGGTTCATTAACCTCACCACTGCGCGACCGTTTTGGTATTGTGCAACGATTAGAATTTTATAATGCTGACGATCTCAGCACCATTGTACAGCGTAGCGCCCGCATTTTTAATGTGTCATTAGATGTAAGTGGCGCGAATGAAATTGCCCGCCGTTCACGTGGTACGCCACGCATAGCCAATAGATTATTACGCCGTGTTCGAGATTATGCGGAGGTGAAATTTGATGGCAATATCACCGCAGAAATTGCACGGCAAGCGTTAAATTTGCTCAATGTGGATGATAATGGCTTTGATATGATGGATCGCAAATTATTATTAGCGATTATTGAAAAATTTGAAGGCGGTCCCGTGGGTGTGGATAATCTAGCCGCAGCGATTGGTGAAGAACGAGGCACTATTGAAGATGTGTTAGAGCCTTTTTTAATTCAAGAAGGTTTTATCATGCGCACACCACGTGGTCGTGTTGCCACCAAGCGAGCCTATCTACACTTAGGATTAACCCCAGCCATGAGTAATGACAATGTCTAATTTCGAATGGCCAATTCGCGTCTATTACGAAGACACGGATAGTGGTGGTGTGGTGTATCATTCTAATTATCTCAACTTTATGGAGCGTGCCCGCACTGAATGGTTACGTAGTCTAGGTTTTGAACAGGATGAACTTATCACTAACCACCAATGTATATTTGCTGTACATTCAATGCAACTAAAGTTTCGACGACCCGCTAAATTTAATGATCTTTTATTGCTACAATCACGTATTACAGATCTGTCAGGTGCCAGTTTTGAATTTGAACAAAAAATATTTCGTGATGATGAACTGTTATGTGAAGCTGTGGTCAAAATCGCATGTTTAAATTCAACCCGTTTTCGGCCAATGGCCATACCCCCATCATTATTAACGGAGATACAAGGTGCACGCTGATCTTTCTTTGATAGGACTAGTTCTTGAAGCCAGCTTATTGGTGCAGCTAGTTATGCTGTTATTGCTCGCTATTTCAGTTTATTCATGGTTTCTAATTTTCAGAAAAAGTAGTGAGTTATCGCAAGCCAAAAAAGATGCGGATTCATTTGAAGATAAATTCTGGTCGGGCAATGAACTCAATAAACTTTATGAGGATATTTCATCGCGACCGCATGCCAGTCAAGGCATGGAGGGTATTTTTGAAGTTGGTTTTAAAGAATTTGTGCGGCTCAAAAAGTCATCTTCAGATTCAGGGCTGGTGCTCGAAGGCGCACAACGAGTGATGCGCATTTCGCTGGCAAGAGAAATTGATCACTTAGAAATGTCATTGCCGTTTTTAGCTACTGCGGGTTCAACTAGTCCTTATATTGGTTTGTTTGGCACAGTGTGGGGCATTATGAACTCATTTATTGCCTTAGGCGGTGTGCAACAAGCTACATTGGCAATGGTTGCCCCAGGTATTGCCGAAGCATTAATTGCAACCGCCATGGGTTTATTTGCCGCGATTCCTGCGGTAGTGGCTTACAATAAATATTCGCACGAAGTTGAACGGCTAATCAATCGTTACGATACCTTTTTAGAAGAATTCTCTTCTATTTTACAACGCCAACATAGCTAATCTTAGGCTAAAATAATGGCTATTTATGTAACAAAAAGGCAACGTCGCAAACCGATAGCTGAAATCAATGTAGTGCCCTACATTGATGTCATGCTGGTCTTGTTAATTATATTTATGATTACAGCGCCAATGTTAACCCAAGGTATACAGGTTGATTTGCCGAAAGTTGAGGGTAACCCCGTAGTAACCACGAATGAAAATAGCGAGCCATTGGTTGTTTCAGTTGATGCGGAAGGTTTGTTTTATGTCGCATTTGGCGACAAGCAAGATCAAGCAGTTACAGGAAAAAGGTTAAGAACAATTGTGAATGCTATTTTACGCCGGAATCCTGAAACACAAGTAATGGTTAAAGGTGATAGCGCAGCTAGTTATGGCCAAGTCGTTACCGTGATGGCGCTATTAAAAGAAGCCGGTGCACCAAGCGTGGGCTTAATCACCAAACAACCAGAAAATATCGATGAAAAATAGCTTGTTTGAAAATATCTCGGCAGGCAGCTTTACTATTATCTTACATGTTGCATTATTCGCTTTGATTTTTGTTGGCATAGATTTTCAATCAACGACACATGTTACGGCGCAACCAAAAGTAGATATTGTGCAGGCAACGGCTATGGATGAAGCGGATGTGTTAGCAGAAATGACGCGACAACAAGAATATGAAGATGATAAGCGCCAGCAAGAGCAAGAGCGACAAGATAAAATTGATAAAAAATTTGAGCAAGCTGAGCAAGAACTTGAAGACAAGAAACAAGAAATAGTTGAACAGCAACAACAAGCGGAGCTTGAGCAGCAACAACGCAAGCTAGAAGCAGAGCAAAAACAACAAGAAATTGAAGTATTAAAAGAGCAACGCAAGATTGAAGAAGAGAAAAAACAGCAAGCAGAAGTTGAACGAAAATTAGAAGAACAGAAAAAACAGCAAGCCGAACAAGAACGACTAGCAGAAGAAGAGCGTAAACAAATAGTTGCTGAAGAGCGTAGAGCCGAAGAAGAGAAAAAACGCTTAGCAGAAGCGGATCGCAAAGCGGCAGAGCAAAAAAAACGTGATGCTGAAGAAAGAGTACGTAAAGCGGAAGAGGAAGAGAAAGAAAAGCAACGGCTTGCAAAAATAGCAGAAGAAAAGAAAAAGGCAGAAGAAAAAGCGGCACACGAGGCAAAAGTAAAAGCAGATCGTGAAGCAGCGGTAGCCGCTAAACTTAAGGCACAGAGAGATGAAGCGGCTAAATTGCTACAAGACAGTTTAGATGCAGAAGCGCGAGAACAAGAAACCATGCGAATAAATGGTGTTGTTGATAAACATGTATCAATAATTAGGCAGCGCGTGAAACGTTATTGGATTAAGCCTAGCAGTGCTGAGCGGGGCCTACAAAGTACATTGCAAGTAAGCTTGCTCCCTAGTGGTGAGGTCAAGGTGGTCAAGGTGGTTAAGAGCAGTGGCAATATATTGTTTGATCGTAGCGCAGAAAATGCCGTTTATAAGGCAAGCCCACTACCGGTACCGACGGATCCAAAAGCTTTAGCGAAATTTAAACAATTTTCATTTAATTTTAAACCAGAGTAAAAGGTGAAATAATGACCAAACGATGGTTAACAACAATTACATTTTTAGGGGCATGCCTATCATTTCAGGCGCAGGCAGAATTAGTTATCGACATCGTCGGTGGTACCGAAGCCGCATTACCTATTGCGATCGTACCTTTTGGCAGTGAAGGGCCAACAGCGCCAATAAATATTTCAGAAATAATAAGCAACGATCTGGCCAGCAGCGGTCGATTTGATCCTTTGCCTAAACGTGATTTAATTTCTGAACCGCATGAAAAATCAGAAATAAACTTTAAAGACTGGCGTTTATTACGCAGTGAAGGCTTATTAGTTGGCAAAGTCAGCACAGAGGATGGTGAATTACATAAGGTGCAATTTCAACTATTTGATGTATATAAATCACAGCAATTAGCGGGTATGCGTTATCAAGTGCCTGCCGGTGGTTTGCGACGTTTGGCGCATAAAATTGCTGATCAAGTGTACGAAGCCTTAACGGGTGAAGTGGGTGTGTTTTCAACAAGGTTGGCCTTTGTAACTGAAGTAAAAGGTGTTGATGGAAAGAAACGTTATGCATTACAAGTTTCAGATGCTGATGGTGCGAACCCGCGTACTGTTTTGCAATCAAAACAACCGATTCTTTCACCTAGTTGGGCACCTGATGGTGAGCGCTTGAGCTATGTATCATTTGAAAATGGTAACGCAGAAGTCTTTGTGCAAGAAATGCGCAGTGGCAGACGAAATTCAGTGGCAGCATTTAAAGGTATAAACAGTGCGCCATCGTGGTCACCAGATGGGACAAAACTAGCATTGACCTTGTCAAAATCAGGCAATCCAGAAATTTATGTACTGGAGTTGGCTTCAGGAAAATTGTCGCGAGTAACACATAATTCACAAGCCATTGATACCGAAGCGGTATGGATGCCCAATGGCAAAGAGCTACTTTTCACCTCAGATCGTGGCGGTCGACCTCAAATATATAAAGTATCCGTTGATGGAGGCAGGGCGCAGCGTGTCACCTTTGAAGGAACCTATAATTCATCTGCCGATATATCACCCGACGGTCGCACTTTAACAATGGTACATGGCTTTAAGGGTAAATATTATATTGCAGTACAAGACTTGCAAACGGGCACACTACAAGTATTAACGGAGACCGGAAGAGATGAGTCGCCTAGCTTCGCGCCAAATGGCCGTGTGATCCTGTATGCTACTGAGCAAAGAGGTAAGGCTTTATTAGCGTCAGTATCTGTTGATGGTGAGATTCATCGGCGTTTTGGAGAATCGGGTAAAGATGTGCGTGAACCTGCTTGGTCGCCACTTAGAAAATAAGCGAACTATAAACTTAGGGAGTAATCAATATGAAATCATTAAAAATAACAGCACTATGCTTATCACTAATCTGGTTTGCCGGTTGTACAACAACAGGTAATAATCAGGCGGGTGCGGATGGCCAAAACGGTGAGGTGATGGTGGAAGATCGCACTGGTGAAACATCAGGTATTGGTGATGAAAATGCATCAGGAACAGGTATTGATGGCGCAGAAACGCAAGTAATTGTGGGCGAAGGCGACTACACTGGCGATGAAATTAATGATCCTAATAGTCCATTAGCCAATCGTGTGGTTTATTTTGAATATGACAGCAGTGCGGTAAGATTTGAAGATCAAGCAACGCTAGAAGCACATACAGCCTATTTAGGTGATAATCCGAACGTGACTATTCGCTTGATTGGCCATACCGATGAACGTGGTTCACGAGAATATAACCTTGCTTTAGGTGAGCGTCGTGCATTGTCAATTCGCCAAATATTAATGCTACAAGGTGCTAGCATTCAACAATTCCAAGTGACAAGCTTTGGTGAAGAACGCCCAGAAGCTGAAGGTTTTGACGAAAGTGCATGGCAACAAAATCGTCGCGTTGAATTGATTTATATCGGACAATAAATAATGAACGTAACAAATAAAACACTCATTGTATTAGCTGTATTGCTATCGCTGGTAATGTCGAATTCAGTGTGGGCAGATGAAGCGGCATTGACACAACGCATTGAACGATTAGAACGCATCATCCAAGGCCAAGGTTTGGTTTCGTTATTAGGCCGTGTTGATCAGTTGCAAAAGGAAGTGCAGCGATTAAATGGTGATAATGAATCGTTACGTCATCAAATAGAAACAATGAAAAAAAATCAACGAGAACGTTATCTTGATTTAGATCAGCGTGTAGAAAAGTTATCTGCTACTGCTACTCTTGTACCGGTACCCGCACCTGTTACACCCATAATAGCTGATGTTTCTGAACCAGCAGCATCAGCTGAAAATGTACCCGCTGTTGAACCAGCAGTTGACACAGCAATAGTCGATAATACGCCGGCTCCTGAAACATTACCGGTGGCAGTAGAAAATGGTGAAGCAGCGTATCAATCCGCACTACAAACATTGCGCAGCGGTCAATATGAACAAGCAGTTATGGCACTAGAAAAATTCCCAGCAGATTATCCACAAAGTAGCTACTTACCCAATGCTTATTATTGGCAGGGTGAGGCGAACTATGTGTTACGTGATTTTGATAAAGCGATTATTGCTTTTACTAAGGTTGTAAATGACTTCCCAGCGAGCAGCAAGGTGGCCGATGCAAGTTTGAAATTAGGTTTTAGCCAATATGAGAATGGCCAGTTTGAGGTGGCTAAAACAACGCTAGCTTCGGTGGTGAATAATTATCCGAATACATCTGCGGCACGCTTAGCAAAAGTTAGACTGGATCGTATCAATAAAGAGTCTAATTAAGACTTAATAACCGCGACCATTCAATTTGCAAATTTTTAACACCCATACTGAATGCGCTAGCTGCGTTATAATAGTGAGCAATAGAATAACTATTACATCACCATTATGCCTTGCTACCCCATTCATTATGGGTACTAAAAACCCACAAAATGAATGGTCACGGCTATAGAACACAAATAACAAGTAGGCATTTTATGGCGCAATGCCGAATAACAGAAATTTTCTATTCGCTACAAGGCGAAACACGCACAGTGGGCTTGCCAACGGTATTTGTACGGCTAACCGGCTGTCCATTACGCTGTACTTATTGCGATACCGAATATGCCTTTCATCATGGTGAAAAATGGGATATTGCTGATATTGTAGCGAAAGTACAAAGTTATAACCCACGCTATGTGACCGTAACGGGCGGTGAGCCGTTAGCTCAGAAAACGTGCCATCAATTGCTAACAGAGCTATGTGATCTTAATTATGAAGTTTCGTTAGAAACAGGTGGCGCGATGGATATTAGCGCCGTTGATCCTCGAGTGGTTTCTGTGGTGGATTTAAAAACACCCGCTTCTGGCGAAGAATCACGAAATAAATATGAAAATATTCAGCACCTTAAAGCGCAGGATCAAGTCAAATTTGTAATTTGTGATCGCAATGATTATGAATGGTCATGCCAGAAATTAACAGAATATGACTTGGTATCACGTTGTGAAATCTTATTTTCACCCATTCATGGTGAATTAAAACCCGCAGATCTAGCAGATTGGATTATTGAAGATAACCTGCCAGTACGCATGCAAATTCAACTACATAAATATTTGTGGGGAGACGAGCAAGGTAAATGAAACGTGCAGTTATTTTATTATCAGGCGGTTTAGACTCTGCCACCACCTTAGCTATAGCCCAACAACAAGGCTTTGAATGCTACACCTTAAGCTTTGATTACGGCCAGCGCCATAATGTAGAACTAAATGCTGCTACAGTACTATCCAAACAAATGGGTGCGCTAGAGCACAAAGTGATCAAGATCGATTTACGCAGTATTGGTGGCTCAGCCTTAACAGATAATACCATTGATGTGCCCGATCATTATGAAGAAGGTATTCCCGTTACTTATGTGCCAGCAAGGAATACCGTTTTTTTATCTATCGCACTGGGCTGGGCAGAAGTGCTTCAAGCCCAAGCAATATTTGTGGGTGTGAATGCCGTTGACTATTCTGGTTATCCAGATTGTCGCCCAGAATTTATCCGCGCCTTTGAACAATTAGCTAATTTAGCCACAAAAACAGGGGTAGAAGGACAAAAATTAACAGTCCACGCTCCGCTTATTAATATGACAAAAGCTCAAATCATTCAACATGGAACCGTACTCGGTGTTGATTATAGTCAAACCATTTCATGTTATCAGGCAAATAATGAAGGCAAAGCCTGTAGTACATGCGATTCTTGTCGGTTCAGAAAGGAAGGGTTTGAACAAGCTAACATAGCCGATCCTACTTTATATACCCGTGATCATTCAATATGTGAAGATTCAGGGCAAAAATAGGAAAGCAGAATAAGGCGCAATGTGCAGGTAATGGCTAGCCCTTATCAAACATTGCAACGAAAGGCTGGTTTTCTAGCTTTTGGTCTGAAATTTACAGATTGAATGATTATGGGTATATACCCCTAATCATTGAAAGTGCAGGTTTCAATGATTAGGGATATAAAGATGGGGCTTAATTTTAATGACGGCAATACCAGAACTCTTGCATATTTATCTGTATTGCTGCTACTCGCCATGCTGACACAGCATGTTCTATTCTTACTAGGCATGGCGGTTAAACTCAATAAGCAACATCTTCGTTATCAAGCCAATTCACTGAAACAGGCACTATTTTATCGTATCAATTTATTGGGTTAACAGCGTTCAAAGATCCCTATTTGAAGCTCAAAAAGCCTAATTGGCAAACCACGTATTTAAAAATACAGCAATTGATGAGGAAGTCACTTCATGTTTAAGAACTATTTTAAATTTCGTGGGGAGATTCCCCAGGGTCAGACTCGATTGATTTGCACTACAGCCTAATATTTCATCCATTATAGAACAGTATTTAACTAGCAGTAGAAAATCGCTACCCACTCAATTAATATTTTCTAGGCAAAAAAAAGACCCTTTTCAGGGTCTTTTCAAGTCTAACTATTTATTGCTTTCTTATTGATTCACATAGAAGTCAACACGGCGGTTAGCTGCACGACCCTCTTCCGTATCATTGCTCGCAACCGGAGTAGTTTCACCGATGCCTACAGGCACTAAGCTACTACCATTCACGCCACGAGAAACTAAGTGGGCAACTACTGATTCAGCACGGCGTTGCGATAATGCTTGGTTATACGCTTCTGAACCACGGCTATCTGTGTGACCTTCAACGCGTACTTCAATAATATCGTGTGTTGCTTTAAGCAGTTCAACCGCTTCTTCTAAAATAGATTTAGCACTTGTTGTAAGTGCTGCACTATTCGTAGCAAAGTTAACACCTGTTAGAGAAAGTAACTTCTGACCCTCTAAAGGACAACCGTCAGTATCAACAATTGTACCTAATGGTGTTTTAGGGCATAAATCTTGATAATCAGCAACGCCATCGCGGTCTGTATCTAATGGGCAACCAACACGGTCAACCGTTACACCTGAAGGTGTGCCTCGGCAAAGATCTACACCATCAACAACGCCATCACCATCGGTATCGAATGCACAACCATTGGCATCAAGCAACGCACCTGGAGGAGGTGTAGTTGAACAAGCAGCCACTTCTTCTACCATTGGTGCCGCCATAACTTCGTCTTCATCAGCACAAAGAATCATTCCTGCAACTGCACCTACTATTGCACCACCTACTGCAGCTGAGTCACTATCATCAGCTACAACAGCCATTGCTGCACCACCGAATAAAGCACCGGCAGCTGCACATAAAAAATCATCTCCTGACATAAGTTGTTTCTGGCCTGCACAGCCTGATAACAAGCTGGCAAACAATACTGCCACTGCTAATTTAATCGATGTTTTCATTTCTAATTCCTTTAAAATATTTAATCAATGCAAAAAGACACATAAACTATTGAACACACACATGGTAACACTGCTTTTAAACAATTCCCACCTTAAGTTTATCGTATTTGCTACACAGTTTAAAAAACCTACTACATCCCTATCCTAGTATATGATGAGAATCATCTTTTTCGGGCTCTAAAGCTAAGCTACCAGTGTCGCTTGTAATATCAATAGTTGATGATCCTAACTTGATCATTAAGCGGACTTCATTTTCTGAATCTGAATTTCTTATCGCCTCATCATAAGTAATTTCACCCGCCATATATAAGTCATAAACAGCCTGATCAAAGGTTTGCATTCCTAACTCACCTGATCGCTTCATCACTTCTTTAATTTCTGCGATGTTTCCTTTTTCAATCAAATCACCAATAAGTGGTGTATTAATAAGAATTTCTACCGCGGCTACTCGTCCGGAACCATCTTTTTTAGGTATTAACCGTTGTGCCACCACCGCTTTTAGATTAAGTGATAAATCTAAGAATAACTGCTTATGTCGCTCTTCAGGGAAAAAGTTAATAATCCTATCCATCGCTTGGTTGGCATTATTTGCATGCAATGTTGATAAACATAAATGGCCTGTCTCAGCAAAAACAATCCCATACTCCATCGTATCTTGAGAGCGAATTTCACCAATCATAATAACGTCCGGCGCTTGCCGTAATGAGTTCTTTAGTGCTATTTCATATGACGCTGTATCAATACCCACTTCGCGTTGTGTTACTACGCAACCCCCGTGTTCATGATCAAACTCAATTGGATCTTCTATTGTTAAAATATGCCCCGTACTGTTCTGATTACGGTAACCAATCATCGCTGCCAGTGATGTAGATTTACCTGAGCCCGTTGCACCCACAAAAATAATCAATCCTCGCTGAGTCATCGCCAGCTCTTCAATTATTTCTGGAAGGTTAAGCTCATTAAATTTTGGAATTTTATCTTTTATTCGTCGCATCACCATGGCAATCTTATTGCGCTGATACAAGGCACTAACACGAAAACGACCTGCACCTGCTGCACTAATGGCATAGTTGCATTCTTTATCACGATCAAAGCCTCTTTTTTGATCATCTGTCATCGTACCGATGACTAAATCACGAGCTTCATCCTCCGATAAGACCTCTTGCGATATGGTGGCTAACCGCCCATTTACTTTTAAAGTTACCGGCCTTCCTGCAGTGATATAAATATCTGAAGCATCATGCTTCACCGCGGCTTTAAGAATCGTTACGATATCCATTGTGTGCTCCTATCGGAATAAATCTTTATTAACAGCTAACGGCAGTGCATCAGTTTTACTGACTTGTTTTCGTCGCACTAGGTCTTGTAAACATTGATCCAATGTTTGCATGCCTATTGCCCCGCCGGTCTGAATTGCACTGTACATTTGCGGTACTTTATCTTCGCGGATCAAGTTACGAATTGCAGGCGTACCAATCATTATTTCATGTGCAGCGATGCGCCCTCCCCCAACACGTTTCATTAATGTTTGCGCAATAACTGCACGCAATGATTCAGAAAGCATTGAACGTACCATTGATTTTTCAGCTGCTGGAAATACATCAATGATCCTATCAATTGTTTTCGCCGCAGATGAGGTATGCAAGGTACCAAATACCAAATGGCCTGTTTCCGCCGCTGTTAATGCTAACTCAATGGTTTCTAAATCACGCAACTCACCTACCAGTATAATGTCAGGATCTTGGCGTAATGCAGATCTTAATGCCTCACTAAAGCCCAGCGTATCACGATGGACTTCACGCTGGTTCACTAAACATTTCTTGCTTCTATGAACAAATTCAATCGGATCTTCAATAGTAAGAATATGCTCACTATCCTTCTCATTTTTATAATCAATCATAGCTGCCAAGGTGGTTGACTTGCCTGAACCCGTAGGCCCGGTTACCAATACAATACCGCGAGGATTATCAGCAATTGACTTAAAAATATCTGGCGCGCCTAAATCTTCTAAACTAAGCACTTCGGAAGGAATGGTTCTAAAGACTGCGCCGGCACCCCGATTCTGATTAAAAGCATTGACCCTAAAACGCGCTAAACCAGGAATTTCAAATGAAAAATCTGTTTCCAAGAATTCTTCATAATCCTTGCGCTGTTTATCATTCATAATGTCATACACCATGCTGTGTATATCTTTATGCTCTAAGGGTGGAATATTAATCCGCCTAATATCACCATCGACTCGAATCATCGGTGGCTCACCTGCCGAAATATGTAAGTCAGATGCTTTATTCTTTGCACTAAACGTTAGTAATTCAGTAATATCCATCCTATCCTCTACTCTTATTTTTTCGTTTATTCTTACGTAAAGGTAGCGCGCTAACAGCAGGCTTGCAACATGACTAATATAAAAAAGAGACTTATCTCTATTAAAAACACTATTTACCTTGCGCAGAGTTCATCTGCAAAACAGGGTGACTCAGTGACGCTATTGGCCGTTAGCAAAACATGGTCTGCCGAGAATATTCACCAAGCAAACCAAGCAGGACAAAGGCATTTCGGCGAGAATTATTTACAAGAAGCATTAAAAAAAATTACTTTATTACAAGATTTAGATATTGAATGGCATTTCATTGGACCAATTCAATCTAATAAAACGAAAGAAATTGCCGCACATTTTGATTGGGTGCAAAGTCTCGACCGCGCAAAAATTGCGCAACGTCTCGCTAAACAACGACCAGAAAACAAGCCTGACTTAAATATATGCATTCAAGTTAATATTGATGATGAATCCAGCAAATCAGGAATAACACCTAGTGAACTATTCTCTTTTGCCCACCAAATCAGCCAAATTAACGGACTTGTCTTGCGCGGCCTGATGATTATTCCAACAAAAACAGGGCATGAGGAGCAACAGCGTATTGCATTTAAAAAGGCTTATTCACTATTCGAACAATTAGCCAATCAATATCCAACTGTTGATACTTTATCAATGGGTATGTCTGCTGATATGATCTTAGCTATCGAAGAAGGAAGTACAATGGTACGTATTGGCACAGCATTATTCGGTCAAAGAGCCAAGCCGATAAATAACAATACTAAATTGAGTGAGTTAAACAATGAATGACTGCAAAATTACTTTCATCGGCGGCGGCAATATGGCACGTAGCCTTATAGGCGGCTTAATCGCTGATGGTTTCAACCCTGAACATCTCCACATTTCTGATCCTGAGCCACTTTGCCTACAAGCCCTTACTGACAAATATCCTGTTAACACCTATAACAGTAATATTGAAGCAGCTAAAGATTGCGATGTTTTAATTTTGGCCGTTAAACCCCAGCAATTACAGGCTGTTATTAAGCAATTGGCAGCTGATTGGAATGATAATACCTTGTTAATCTCCATTGCCGCCGGTATTCGCATTGATGATATTGCTCGTTGGTTAGAGCAAGAGCAAGCCGCCATAGTACGTGCAATGCCTAATACACCAGCAATGGTTCAAGCAGGTGCAACGGCATTATGTGCCAGCAATGCGGTTAATACACAACAACATGAACTTGCAGAATCAATTTTACGTGCAGTTGGAATAACAGTTTGGGTTGATGATGAAGCGCAAATAGACGCTGTTACTGCCCTTTCAGGTAGTGGCCCAGCTTATTTTTTCCTCATTATGGAAGTGATGGAATTTGCCGCGGTCGAAATGGGTTTAGCACCTGAAACAGCACGTTTATTGTGCTTGCAAACCGCGTTTGGCGCCGCCAAAATGGCATTGGAAAGTGATGATTCAACCGTTATACTCCGTCAAAAAGTAACCTCTCCAGGTGGTACAACAGAGCGCGCTATTCACGAATTAGAAGATGGCGGTGTTCGCGGTTTATTTGAAAATGCTCTTGTCGCCGCCGCACTGCGTTCACGTGAATTAGCTAATCAATTAGGGGAAGACGATGCCTAGTAGTTATTTTAGCAATCCCATTATATTCTTAGTAGAAGTCCTATTTGGCCTTTACATTGGCATTATTGCCTTGCGACTTATTATGCAATGGGCACAGTGGGAATATAATAATCCACTTGTACAATTTATTGTTCGTGCAACCCAGTCACCGGTGAAATTATTGCGTAAATTTATCCCGCCATTAGGTCGATGGGATAGCGCAACTATTGTCTTATTACTGCTAGCAACAGCGCTAAAGTTATTTTTCCTCAGCGTTTTAAAATCCATTCCTTATGCATTCACTATTTTTATACCTTGGTTAGTATTCGATATATTCTCATTATTTATTACCTTATTTACCGCCAGCATTCTGATTGAAGTTGTTTTAGGTTGGCTCACAGCTCGCAATGGTTACAATCCTATAATGCCACTTGTTCAACGTATGAATAGTCCACTTTTAACACCGCTTCGCCGTTGGCTACCACCTATGGCGGGGTTGGACTTTTCACCCTTTATTGCCATTATTACTTTACAAATTCTACTTATGCTGGTGCGCCCATTATTAATTGGTTTTTAGCTAGTTATTGTACTATCTGAGCTAACTATTTAGACTATTGCTACTTCATTAAAGGAAATGCGAATACCATGCCGGACACCATACCAGCCGATTCCGTCGGTCTGGTTCACCCTGAACTACTGCATATTGATGCCCCGATAACACTAGACTGCGGTCGTAGTTTGCCTAGTTACGATCTTGTTTATGAGACCTATGGAACACTTAATAAGCATGCATCTAATGCTATCTTAATCTGTCATGCATTATCAGGTGACCATCATGCGGCTGGTTATCATAGTATGGATGACAAAAAACCAGGATGGTGGGATAGCGCAATTGGTCCTGGCAAAGCCATTGATACCAACCAGTTTTATGTGGTTAGCGTTAATAATTTAGGGGGTTGTAGCGGTTCAACCGGTCCGCTCAGCATTGATCCTGAAACCCATAACGCTTACGGCCCTGACTTTCCCATTATTACCGTATCTGACTGGGTAAAAAGCCAAACATTTTTAGCCGACCATTTAGGTATTCAGCAATGGGCAGCGGTAGTCGGTGGTAGCTTGGGTGGTATGCAAGCCATGCAATGGGCAATGAGTTTTCCTGATCGGCTACGCCATGTATTAATTATTGCCGCCGCACCCAAACTTTCTGCTCAAAATATTGCCTTTAATGAAGTGGCTCGAACCGCCATAAAATCTGATCCTGAGTTTCATGATGGCCACTATACTAATCATAATACACTTCCTCGGCAAGGTCTTGGTTTAGCGCGCATGCTAGGGCATATTACCTACCTATCTGATGAAGCTATGCATGAAAAGTTTGGTCGTGAACTACGAAATGACACGATTAATTATGACTATGGCGTAGATTTTCAAATAGAAAGTTATCTGCGTTATCAAAGTGAATCTTTTGTCGAACGTTTTGATGCTAATACCTATTTATTAATGACCAAAGCCCTCGATTATTTTGATCCTGCCCAAGAGTTTGATGATGACTTAGCTAAAACAGTAGCACCAATCCAAGCCAAATCTCTAGTGATCTCTTTTACCAGTGATTGGCGATTTGCACCGGCACGTTCACAAGAAATAGTGAATGCACTGCTCAGTGAAAATAAAGAGGTAAGCTACGCTGAAATTGAATCATATCAAGGGCATGATGCTTTTTTAATGCCTATCCCTCGCTATCAAGAGGTGTTTAAAACCTATATGCAGCGTGTTGCCGCTGATTGTGGTGTCTTATGAGTTTACGCCTCGACTTACAAGTTATTAGCGATTGGATCCCCGATGGTGCGCGCGTACTTGATTTAGGCTGTGACGATGGCACCTTGCTTCATCATTTACAGCAACGCAATATCAGCGGCTACGGTTTAGAAATCGACAATAGCAAATTTGCCGACTGTATAAACGCTGGAGTAAATGTCATTCAAGCTGATTTGAATCAAGGTCTCCCCCAATTTGCTGATCAGAGTTTTGATTTTGTTATTTTATCGCAAACCTTGCAAGCTATTAAGCGCCCTGATTTTTTATTGGCTGAAATTGCCCGAGTGGGTAAACAAGGCATTAT
This sequence comes from Methylophaga sp., assembly GCA_002733505.1. Taxonomy (GTDB): domain Bacteria; phylum Pseudomonadota; class Gammaproteobacteria; order Nitrosococcales; family Methylophagaceae. The sequence goes on from NVVW01000016.1 coordinate 33,948, forward strand.
CGGCTTCCCCAATTTCGGTCATTGGCAATGTCGCCTGCAATTAGCGTTAGGTGGTCATATGCCAGTATCACGCACCTTATCAAATGAGTGGTTTAACACGCCAAATATTCATTTATGTACGGTGCACGATTTTGAAAAACTCTGTGATGACAAAGCAATCTCGGTGCTTAATCGAAGTATTGTTAATCATGCCCATAAAGATACCCTTGGCACCAAGCTATTACCCAATTTATTTGGTGAAATAGCCCTTTATCAAATCAAGAAAAAACCATAATGAGACCTTACCAACAACAATTTATCGAGTTTGCCATTAAAACAGGCGTGCTACGCTTTGGTTCATTTACCTTAAAATCAGGTCGGGTTAGCCCCTATTTTTTTAATAGCGGCTTATTCAATACCGGTGCAAGTTTGGCGCGTTTAGGTCGGTTTTATGCTCAAGCTATTATCGAAGCTGCTCTAGATTATGATGTTTTATTTGGCCCAGCTTACAAGGGGATCCCTCTAGCATCAACCACCGTGGTCGCACTAGCAGAACATCATCAGCAAGATGTGCCTTATATTTTTAACCGCAAAGAAATAAAAGATCATGGTGAAGGCGGTCAACTTGTCGGTGCTGAGCTATCTGGCAAAGTATTAATCATCGATGACGTTATTTCTGCGGGTACCTCTGTTGGTGAATCAGTTGAGATCATCAAAAATGAGGGTGCGGTACCTGCCGGTGTTATTATCGCCTTAGATCGCCAAGAGCGTGGCTTAGATGGTCGCAGTGCAATACAAGAAGTCGAAGCTGAACACGGTATTCCCGTCACCAGTATTATTTGCCTTGATGACTTGCTTGAATTCATTCAAAGCGACGATTCATTAGCGCAATATTTACCTGCTGTCGAAGCTTATCGCCAAGAGTATGGTGTTAGTTAGGTAGGCCAAAGTAACTTAATCGAGATCGAAATGGTAATAATTTCAAAAGCACGTTTAACCCACCTATTTCCGTGTTTGATTACTAAATGTGACCCCAAATATCCACCCAGCAAAGAGCCTAGCAATAGTGCAGGCAACCATTGCCAATAAATTTCACCTAAGATGCCCAGCGTTATAGCACCGGCACCATTCCAAAACAAACCTACCATCACCAAGGTATAGGCTACTGCTCGCTGGTAATCCATACCAAACCACAACACCAGCCATAAGGTCACAAATAAGCCTGTCCCCGATGTAAGTGAACCATTTAATATGCCAAGAAAGAAAAGTGCCACACCTCCTAGTAACATCTCCTTTTTTATTCGATGTTTTGGGCTATAACTTTGACCCAGTGTCGGCTGGAATATTGAATAAATCCCCAAACCACCGGTTAACACCCCTAACGCTATTTGCGCAATATGATCAGGGATATGCAATATTATATTGCCACCAATCACCACACCCGGCACACCAAATGCCAGCATTAAAATCACAAATTGCCGTTCTAATTTGCTACTGGACAAATAACGTACTGCCGCGCCAACACCCAAGGCAACACTTGCTACTTTATGGGTTGCCAATGCGACAGAGAATGATAATCCCAGAAAAATAAGGATCGGAAATTGAATTAATCCTGCCCCTCCACCACTAAACGCAGATAAAGTATTTGAAACTAATGCCGTTAAAAAGAGGACTAATTGATCAAATAGATTCACCTTTACTGCAACTCCTTATAAAATAATGGTTATGACTATTAAATATTACACAATTGTACTGGCATTTTTACTTTCAATAATGAGCCTGCCATCTTATGCAGGAAAAATATACCGTTTTTTAGATGAAAGCGGCGTATCAACATTAAGTAAAGTATTGCCACCTTATGCTGCGCAGCAAGGCTATGACATTCTTGATGATAAATCATTTCGTTTAATTGAACGGGTGTTGACCTTAGAAGAATCATCAAAAATTAATGCCGAAGAAGCACGCCTTGCTCAAATTAAAGAGGATGAGGAGCAACGCAAGCTAAAACGTTTAATTAATGATCGTAGCTTGCTAGATAGATACCCTGATGATCGCGTCATAATTAAAGCGCGGGATACTGATTTAGCCTTTATTCAAAAGCAAATAACCGATGTGACAGAACATCAACAAATGAACCGTAATAAATTGCACAATTTGCAACAAAATGCTGCCGAAGAAGAGTTAGCAGGTCAAACCGTTAGTTCTGTACTCAAAGAAAATATTACGGTAGCCCGTAAAGCAATTACCAATGCTCAGCTACATATTGAACAATTACAAGTTGAACACACACTTACAGCCGCACAATATGATGTTGATTTAGCTCGGTTACGAGAACTGCTCAATATTCCTACGCCTGTAGAAGAAGATATAGTATCGGTGAATGATACAACTTCTGAGTCAAGTTCAACACCAGAAAAACAATAATCCCGCTTAAATTAAAGGGGAAAAATCAAACTGGCTGACCCCTTGATTACTCGACCCCTTGATTACTCATTTTGAATGGTCACGCTCATGACGTGTTCAGAGGATCCTGATGCAAGGGTCAAAGAATATTATAGAAGCTTAACACCAGAAGGCGAATAAAATGGCAAATGATAAAACACGTAAATACTCTTCCGTTGTTGTTGATGGCGTGGCGCAAGCGCCCAGCCGTGCGATGTTACGTGCAGTTGGCTTTACTGATGCCGATTTTAAAATACCGCATGTTGGCATTGCTTCAACTTGGAGCATGATAACGCCCTGCAATATGCATATAAATAAACTGGCAGAAGATGCCGGCAGAGGTGTCGATGAAGCTGGTGGCAAAAGCGTCATCTTCAATACCATTACAGTCTCCGATGGTATTTCCATGGGCACACCCGGCATGCGTTACTCATTGGTATCACGTGAAGTCATTGCCGATTCCATTGAAACCGTTGCCAATGCACAGGGCTTTGATGGTCTGGTCGCTATTGGTGGCTGCGATAAAAATATGCCGGGTTGCCTGATTGCGATGGCACGCCTGAACCGACCTGCCATCTTTGTCTATGGCGGCACCATCAAACCCGGCGCTGAACATCGTGACATTGTCTCGGTATTTGAAGCAGTCGGTGGGCTGGCAGCGGGAACGGTGTCAGCAAAACAGCTTAAAGAAGTTGAAGACACCGCCATTCCGGGTCCTGGATCCTGCGGCGGCATGTACACTGCCAATACCATGGCTTCGGCGATTGAGGCTATGGGCATGAGCCTGCCCAACAGTTCGGCTCAAGAAGCAGTGTCACCCGACAAGAAAGATGACTGTTTTCGCGCTGGCATAGCGCTAATGGAGTTGATTAAACAAGACATCAAACCCAGCGATATTATGACCCGCAAGTCATTTGAAAACGCCATTACCGTGGTCATGGCACTAGGCGGATCAACCAACGCAGTATTGCATCTACTGGCAATGGCACACTCTGCCAATGTGGAACTTGAACTGGATGACTTTACCCTTATCGGTGCAAAAGTGCCATTACTGGCTGATTTAAGACCCAGTGGCAAGTATTTAATGTCCGAATTGATCGCCATTGGCGGTATTCGGCCAATAATGAAAATGCTACTTGATGCCGGTTTATTACATGGTGACTGCCTGACTGTTACTGGCAAAACCATGGCAGAAAATCTGGCAGAAGTGCAGCCCTACCCTGCTGGGCAGGACATTATTCGCCCACTGGATAACCCCATCAAAAAAGACAGTCATATTGTGGTATTATACGGCAATGTAGCCAGCACCGGTGCGATAGCGAAAATCACCGGCAAGGAAGGTTTGAATTTTACCGGCAAGGCACGGGTATTTGACTCCGAAGAACTGGCGCTAACAGCAGTACTAGATGACACCGTAGTAAAAGGTGATGTTGTTGTGATCCGCTACGAAGGCCCAGTTGGCGGCCCTGGTATGCGTGAAATGCTAGGTCCAACCGGTGCCATTATGGGCAAAGGTTTGGGCAAAGACGTGGCATTGATTACCGATGGTCGTTTTTCCGGCGGCAGCCACGGCTTTATGGTCGGTCATCTTACCCCGGAGGCGGCAGTGGGCGGCACTATCGCGATTATCGAAAATGGTGATAGCATTACCATTGATGCAGTAAAACGCACCATTGATTTAAATATCCCACAGCAAGAAATAGATGCTCGTCTTGCTAAATGGAAAGCGCCTGAGCCAAAAGAAACCCGCGGGACGCTGGCAAAATACGCCCGACTGGTGCGACCAGCATCTGAGGGTGCGGTGACCGATAAGTTTTAAAGGGGATACTACCTGAGCGATCCCCTTTATTTTTATGCGACCGACCCTGCGGCTTATTCTGTAGCGATCTTTTTGCTATCGCTTCAATCTTATCAATAAAGTTATCGTTAATCGTTACCACAACGGTTCACTGCATCTAGGACACACTACCGCCTCTCTGGGGTATTGATAATACACTATGGGCATCATTAACATTGAACCCAAAACTATCGTGCGGGCAGTTTATACCCACAATCAAATTACGGTTTTTAATGCTTGTATTAACTGTTGGTTTTGCTCTAATGTGCCGATCGTTACCCGTAAAAACTGTTTAATTCTAGTTTTCTGGAAATGGCGAACGATAATACCTTGCTGTCGCAACGCTGCTGCAAGCTCTTCCGCATCATGGTGGGGATGCCTTGTAAAAACAAAGTTTGCCGATGAAGGTAGTACTTCAAAACCAAGGGCTATTAGTGCTTGTTCTAGCTCATCTCGACTATTAATTATTTTTTGACAGGTTTCTTCAAAGTAATCTTGATCATTAAACGCTGCAATGCCTGCACTGATTGCCAAATTACTCATAGGATATGAATTAAAGCTATCTTTTACTCGCACTAATGCCTCAATTAAATCAGTATGGCCGATAGCAAAGCCTATTCTTAAGTTTGCCAGTGAACGTGATTTTGACAATGTTTGCGTCACCAATAAATTAGGGTATTGCTTCACTAATGAAATGGCTGTTTCACCTCCAAAATCAATATAGGCTTCATCAATCACTACCACTGACTCCGTATTATTCTGCAATAGCTGCTTAATCGCACTTAATGTTAATAGCCGACCCGTCGGTGCATTGGGATTGGGGAAAATAATGCCGCCATTTTTCTGTTGATAATCATTAATATCAATCTCAAACTGCTGTGTAAGTGGAATAGTTTGATAATCAATTTGGTAAAGCTGACAATATACCGGATAAAAACTATAGCTAATATCAGGGAATAGCAGTGGCGCATCATGCTGAAATAAGGCATTAAAAATATGCGCTAATACTTCATCCGAACCATTGCCAACAAAAATTTGTTCAGTATTAACATGATAATAATCAGCGATGGTTTTTTTTAATTTACTACTATTCGGATCAGGGTATAAACGAAGATCATCGTTGATACCCTGCTTTAACACATCCAGTACTTTAGGCGATGGGCCATAAGGGTTCTCATTGGTGTTAAGCTTAATTAAATTAGCAATTTTAGGCTGCTCTCCTGGTACATAAGGCTCTAGTTTATGTACAATAGGGCTCCAAAATCGACTCACAATTGTTATCCTTAACTTTTTAGTCGATATTCAGCTGAACGAGCATGTGCCGTTAAGCTTTCGCCCCGTGCTAAAACTGAGGCTATCTGCCCAAGAGTTTGTGCCCCCTGCTCTGACACCTGGATCAGACTAGAACGTTTTTGAAAATCATATACACCTAATGGCGAACTAAAGCGTGCCGTACGTGATGTTGGCAACACATGATTAGGGCCCGCGCAATAATCACCAATAGCTTCCGCGGTATATCTGCCCATAAATATAGCGCCAGCATGCCTGATCTGCTTAGACATTGTCATTGGGTCTTCAACCGATAACTCCAAATGCTCTGGTGCAATAAAATTAGACACTTCAACCGCTTCATCTAGATCTTTAACCAGAATAAAGGCACCACGCTCCGTCAATGAAGCGTTAATAATATCTTTGCGTTCCATTGTTGGCAGTAATTGTTCAATTGCATCACTTACTTTCCTTAGAAATTCGGCATCATCTGAAATTAAAATAGACTGGGCATCTTCATCATGTTCCGCTTGCGAGAACAAATCCATCGCAATCCAGTCTGGATTAGTTTTGCCATCACAAATTACTAAAATTTCAGAAGGGCCGGCAATCATATCAATGCCAACGGTTCCAAATACCATGCCTTTTGCTGTGGCCACATAAATATTACCAGGGCCAACAATTTTATCGACCTGAGGAATAGTTTCTGTTCCATAAGCTAATGCCGCAATAGCCTGCGCACCGCCAATGGCAAAAATACGATCCACTTCTGCAATAGCTGCTGCCGCCAGTACTAAATCATTCACTTCACCATCTGGAGTCGGTACCACCATAATTAATTCATCTACACCCGCCACCTTAGCAGGAATAGCATTCATTAATACCGATGAGGGATAAGCCGCTTTACCACCGGGAACATAAAGTCCAGCACGTTCTATTGCCGTTATTTGTTGACCTAAAACAGTGCCATCTGCTTCGGTATACGTCCATGACTCTTGTTTTTGGTGCTCATGGTAGCTACGCACCCGATCAGCCGCTTTCTGCAAGGCTTGGCGTTGCTCAGTAGGAATTCTTTCTAGTGCATCTTGTGCTTGAGATAAAGGGATTTCTAACTCTGCTAATGTTTCGGCCTTCACCCGATCAAAACGGCGACTATATTCAACCACCGCTGCATCACCACGCATTTTTACTTGAGCTAAAATATCGCGCACCGTTGTTGTTACGGCCGTATCTGCAGTAGCCTCCCACGCAAGTAAGGCTTCTAGCTGTTGCCAAAAATCAGTGTCATTTGTATTGAGTCGTTTCATCTTAATTCTTTCTGTTTTCTAATATTGCACCGCGGATATCATCAATAAACTGTTGGATCCGAGCATGTTTGATCTTCATAGAAGCTTTATTGACCACTAAGCGTGAGCTAATGTCCGCAATATGTTCCATCGGCACTAAACCATTGGCTCGTAGTGTATTACCGGTGTCCACCACATCGACAATACGATCCGCCAAGCCCACTAAAGGTGCCAATTCCATTGAACCATAAAGCTTAATAATATCGACTTGTGTGCCTTGCTCCGCATAAAAACGGCGGGTGCTTTCAACAAATTTAGTGGCTACTTTTAAACGTCCCGTCTGTGGTGTGTCATTTGCACGTCCCGCAGTCATTAATTTGCATTGTGCAATTTCTAAATCAACTGGTTCATATAACTCTGCGTTGGGATGCTCAAGCAACACATCTTTACCCGCAATCCCCATATCTGCGCCACCATATTCAACATAAGTCGGCACATCTGAGGCACGAACGATAATCAATCTTACATCCGGCTGCGTCGTTTCTAAAATTAGCTTTCTGCTTGTTTCGGGATCATCTAGCGGCTCAATGCCAGCCGCTTTAAGCAGTGGCAATGTTTCTTTGTAAATACGCCCTTTTGATAAGGCGAGTGTTAAATAATTAGCCATTTACTCTCTTCCTGAGCTAGGGATCCGACGAATATTCGCACCCAACTGCTGTAATTTTTCCTCTATACATTCATAACCACGGTCGATGTGATAGATCCGCTCAACTATCGTATCACCGTCGGCCACTAATGCCGCCAGCACTAAGGATGCTGAGGCACGAAGATCAGTTGCCATAACAGGAGCGCCTGTTAATTTTTCTTGTCCTGTGCAGACTACAGTATTACCTTCAATCTGTAGCTCTGCCCCCATACGCTGCAATTCTTGTACGTGCATAAAGCGATTTTCGAATATAGTTTCGACTATCGTTGCTTGACCTTCAGCCACACAGTTTAAAGCGGTAAATTGTGCCTGCATATCTGTCGGAAAGGCGGGGTAAGGTGCAGTACGAATACTCACTGCTTTAGGTCGTTTGCCGTGCATATCGAGCGTGATCCAACCGTCTCCTACTTCAATGTCCGCACCGGCTTCTTCAAGTTTTAGCAATACCGCTTCTAACTCATTCGCATTGGTATCTTTTAGTTTAACCTTGCCCCGTGTTATTGCCGCGGCAACTAAGTAGGTGCCCGTTTCAATTCTATCGGGAAGAATTTTATACGGTGCACCATGTAGAGCCTTAACACCTTCAATGGTAAGAGTAGCAGTACCCACCCCGCTAATTTTAGCACCCATATTGTTAAGATAATTAGCCAAGTCAACCACTTCTGGTTCACGTGCCGCATTTTCAATAATAGTCGTACCTTTAGCTAAGGTCGCAGCCATCATCAAGTTTTCTGTACCTGTTACCGTGACTTGATCCATAAAGAGATGCGCACCTTTAAGACCACCGCCATCTGTTGCACGAATATAACCATTTTCAACTTTAATCTCTGCGCCCATTTGTTCAAGCCCGCGCAAATGTAAATCAACAGGCCGCGAGCCAATAGCACAACCGCCAGGTAAAGACACATCTGCTTTACCAAATTTAGCAAGTAGCGGGCCTAACACTAAGATAGAAGCACGCATCGTTTTAACCAGATCATAAGGCGCTTCAGTATCTGTTAATGTCGTAGGATCAATAACCACACCAGCACGTTCATCAACCGTTATGCTTACTCCCATTCGACCTAACAACTCTAATGTTGTGGTAATATCATGCAAATGCGGTACATTACTGATATGCACGGAAGAATCGGCTAGTAATGCGCCCATTAAAATAGGTAATGCGGCATTTTTAGCACCAGAAATACGGATTTCACCACTTAAAGGTGCGCCGCCCTTGATAATTAGTTTATCCATGTAGTCTCACGATTGTTGTATTATAGCTATTTTAAGGTGCTGATGTTTTTAAAGCGAGCGCATGCAAAGCGCCTTCGAAACTATCACCTAAAGTGGCATACACCATTTTATGTTGGGCAATCAGTGATTTCCCTGAGAAAGACGGGCTTTCAACCCATGCATCAAAATGCTGGCCATCATCACCCAATACTTCTACTTTTGCATCAGGCAGGCCTGCTTCAATCAATTTTTGTATTTCTACAGCATTCATTATTTATTCCAAATTATTAAACTGGTAACAGTTCGTCTACACCACTAGCATTAGAAATTGCTAACATTTGAGCTGGAATATTATAAAACATAATCTCTTTGTTGGTATTTTTTGCTAATCGTATCCAATCAATTAATAAGGCTAAACCAGCGCTATCACTACGTGTTACGTTCGTTAAATCAATATTTAATTTATGGTGGTTCTCAAATAAATCGGGGGCTTGCTCAAGCAATGCGTTCACAGTTGCGAATGTAAGCTCGCCCGTTACGCGAAAGATATTATCTTCCGAGTCAAAACTTAATGAATACAATTCGCTCATACTCTTACTTTGTCATTCTTTTTGGCTAGGATTTCAATGAGTTTATCCATTCCTTCATTTCTAATTTGTGTTGCAAAAGTAGATCTATAATTTGTAACCAAACTAATACCATCAATTTTTACATCATAAACCTTCCATACATCCGCTTTATTCAAATACATAGATAATGCCATAGGAATTGGTGGGCCTCCAGGCTGGATAATTTCCATAGCCACCTTCACTTTCTTTTTCTTTAGATCGCCGCGAAAAGGTAAAAATTTAATTTCCTCATTGGTATATTCCAACATCGCCGTAGAATATGTTCGAACCAATAATAATCGAAATTCTTCAGTAAATTGTGACTTTTGTTCCAGTGAAGCAGCACGCCAGTTTTTTCCTAATGCCAATTTAGCCATTTTATCAAAATCAAAATGCGGCATTATGATGGATTCTACTAAGCCAAAAATAACGCTTGAATCTTCTTTTAACTCAGCTTCATTATCTTTTAGTGCTTGCAGCATCTCATCTGTCGAGTTTTTTATCAATACTTGGGGGACAGCCATTTCTGCTTCATCTGCCTTAACAGTAGACAAATGAAAAATGCCTAATGAAAACAGCATTAATGCTGCTAACATTTTGCTAACTATAATTTTATCTGCCATAGCTATTCATCACCTTCTGCTTTACTAAACAGGAATTGACTTATCATTTTTTCTAGTACCAATGCGGGTTGCGTTAAGTATATGACATCACCATCTTGTAAAAATTCATCTTCAGCACCGGCTTCTAAGCCTATATATTGCTCACCTAATAAACCAGCGGTGTAAATATTGGCTGCCGTATCCGTTGGAATATTATCAAAATCGGCATAGAAGCTTAATGTTACTTCTGCATTGTATGTTTCAGGGCTGAGCGTAATATTAGAAACTTGACCCACACGCACACCCGCCATTGTTACGGGCGAACGTACTTTCAGGCCGCCAATATTTTCAAATTCTGCAATAACTTTGTAGCCTACCTCCTCATTAAATTCAGCAAAATTGCTCACTTTCATTGCCAATACAAATAGTGCCGCAATACCAGCAGCAACAAACATCCCGACTGTAATCTCGGTACTTTTATTTTGTATCATTTAATTATCCTCCAAACATAAGTACAGTAAGCACAAAATCTAATCCTAAAATAGCAAATGCGGAATGCACTACTGTGCGTGTCGTTGCTCGTCCAACCCCTTCTGATGTAGGCACTGCATCATAGCCTTCAAATAACGCTATCCACGTCACTACAAAACCAAAAACAATGCTTTTAATAACACCATTCAATACATCACCATACCAATCTGTTTTTGCCTGCATTTGCGACCAAAAAGCACCATCATCCACGCCTAATAAGCCATGACCAACTAAATATCCTCCAAAAATACCCACAGCGCTAAATACGGCTGCTAATAATGGCATTGAAATGAACCCCGCTAAAAATCGAGGAGCAATAACCCGCCGAATAGGATCAACCGCCATCATTTCCATGCCAGAAAGCTGCTCGGTGCTTTTCATTAAACCAATTTCAGCGGTTAAGGCTGAACCTGCTCGCCCTGCAAATAATAAGGCGCTCACTACTGGGCCTAACTCCCGCACTAAGGATAGCGATACCAATACGCCCAATGATTCTTCAGCACCAAAATCGACCAAGGTATTATAACCCTGCAAGCCAAGCACCATCCCCACAAATAAACCCGACACTAAAATCAATGCAAATGACAAGACACCGACGTAAAAGAGTTGTTGCACCACCAATGAGCCACGAAATGCTAATCCTGGAATACCTGCCAAAACCTGAAATAAAAATATGTGTGCACGTCCAATCCGTTCAAATGTAGCCAATCCCCAACGACCAAGACTACGAATTGTCTCAATCATGATATTTCCTCTGGGCTCAATAGATCATCTGAGAAACTAACACCCGGATAATGGAAGGGTACAGGGCCATCGGGCAAACCTTGCATAAATTGTTGAACCCAAGGCGAAGAAGATTTTTTTAATTGCACCGAAGAGCCTTTCTCAATCACCTTACCGCCTGATAATAAATATATAAAATCTGCTATTTCTGCTGTTTCAGTTACATCGTGAGAAACAATGATACTGGTCAAATTCATTGCATTATTCATATGATGGATCAAATTAACCAAGATCCCCATTGAAATCGGATCCTGCCCAGCAAAGGGTTCATCATACATGATCATCATAGGATCAAGTGTCATTGCTCTTGCTAATGCGACCCGTCTTGCCATACCCCCTGATAACTCACCCGGCATCAAGTCTCGCGCGCAACGCAAGCCCACTGCCTGTAATTTCATCAATACTAAATCACGGATCATGCTTTCGGGTAATGTTGTATGCTCACGAATAGGAAATGCCACATTTTCAAACACGTTAATATCCGTTAATAGTGCACCACTTTGAAAAAGCATGCCCATGCGTTTGCGTAATTCATATAATTCAGCATGTGAAAGTTGATGTACATCTTGTCCATCAACTTCAATGGTACCCTTGTCTGGTCGTAACTGTCCGCCGATTAAGCGCAACAAAGTTGTCTTTCCGGTACCACTTGGCCCCATGATCGCAGTAATTTTTCCGCGGTGAATATCAATATTCACCCCTTCAAAAATGGCCTTATCACCGCGATAGAAGTGCAAATCCCTGATTTTTATCAGTGGCACTATAGTCTCCAACTTAAAAAAACAATTTTTAAAAGCACCAATTTTCAATAATATGGCGTTGTAAGTCAAATTTGTTTGTGGCAAATAGTGACTTAGTACGCTAGAGTAGCCACCACTAGATTTTAGTTACCCACCCCTGATTTTGATAATTTAGGGAACTTAGTACCGATATCAGCACTCTGAGTTAGTGCGGATTCAACTTAAATACCGCCTAATATGGAGAGAAAGAATGAAGAAATTTTTACATTTTATTATTGCAGCGCTCATTGTTGTACCTATGGTCGCGACAGCACATGGCCCAACCCGTCAACAAGTCAAAGAAACAGTAACTATTAACGCGTCCCCTGATAAAGTGTGGGCAATAATTAAAGACTTTAGTGGTTTACACAACTGGCATCCAGCTGTTGCTAGTACCGAAATGAAAGGTGATACAACACGTGTGCTAACACTAGGTTCTGAAGGTAATCCGACCATTACCGAAGAGCTTATTTCAATTGATGATGACAAAATGATGATGGTGTATAAAATTACGGGTATGTCCGTTGTTAAAACAATCACATTCAACAGTAAAGACACGCCTTACTTCACATTACCTGTTGCAACATACAAATCATGGATCACTGTTACAGCAGTTGACGGCGGCAGTGAAGTGCAATGGAAATCTAAATTCTACCGTTCGTTTATGGATAACCCTCCTGTTCCAGAAGGTCAAAGTGATGAAGATGCTATTGATACCATCACAGCCGTTATCACTTCAGGTTTAGAAAACCTAAAAGTAGTAATGGAAAAATGAGAGGCAAAGCGAGCCTTGCCATGCAAATAGTAAGTAAGCGCTAAGTCAACCTCAATGTTTACATTATTACTTGATTCATCAAAAAAGGTGGTCTTGCAAAAGATCGCCTTTTTTCTTATATTGGGACTACTCACCGCATGTAATGCTGAACAGCACCCTCCCTACGCCTACATCACCAATCAACTGAGTGATGATCTGAGTGTTATTGACACCACAACCCAGCAAGTTATTCATACCATTACGATGGGCAATCGCCCCGTAGGGATCACACTCAACAAAAGCGGTAGTAAAGCATTTATCAGCAACTCAGAGGGGCAAGATATCACCGTCCTAGATACCACAACAATGGAAGTCATTGCACACATTGCTACACCTTCAGGGCCCGTAGGTATTGCCACTAATGATGATGGTTCCAAGGTTTATGTGGCGGATTGGTATCAACATAAAATTTCAGTTGTAGATCCAGAAAGAGAAAAGGTTATCGCTACAATTCAGGTGGGCAACTCACCCGCCGGCTTAATCGTTGATGACCAAGCTAAGCGACTTTATGTGGCTAACCGCGACGACAATACCGTAATGTTTATTGATACAGATTCTCAAAAGATAACACACTCAATCAATGTTGGCACAGCGCCGTTCGGGCTCGCCTTATCACCTGATGGCAACACACTCTATAGCGTCAATGTACAATCTAATGATGTTAGTGTAATTGACACACAGAAAGCTAAGGTTACTCACACCATTAAAGTCGGTGAATGGCCTTATTGCGCTGTCGTCAGCCCCGATGGCAACCATCTTTATGTCACCAATCAAGATGACAGCACCGTATCTATAATTGATACCAAAAACCCATCCATTATCGGCACTGTTGATGTCGGTGACTCTCCCGAAGGCATTGATATTACACCTGATGGCAAATTTGTTTATGTTGCTAATTGGGGTGATGGCAGCATTTCGATTATTAACACAAATAACTATAAGGTTGAAAAAACAATCGAAACAGGCAAAGGCAGTCGTGCATTTGGACAATTTATTAGCCGATGAGCACCACCTCGGTTAGCACAGATTCTGTCGAGTTAGAAATCACCGCAAAGGATCTTGCCGATAAACTAGCATTACCTTTCACAAGCTTAAACAGTGAACACATTCAATTAGTAGTTACACAAGCCCATATCGAAATACGCGCTCCTGATTTAGGTAAGCCTATTTTTATCGACTTTGGAGCAGGTAAAAATGCCCATCGCAGACAATTTGGTGGCGGCCGAGGCCAACCCTTGGCCAAAGCTATCGGCCTAAAAAAAGGCGCAACACCAACAATAATTGATGCCACGGCGGGCTTTGGTGGTGATGCGTTTGTTCTAGCTAGTCTAGGCTGCAATATCACCCTGATCGAACAAAATCCGCTTATTGCCACCTTGCTTAATAACGCTCTAGAACGAGCCACTGAAAACGCCGAAATTGAAGGTGTAATAACACGCATGTCATTAATCAACGACAATGCAATACATTATTTAAACACGCTTAACACTGAGCACCGCCCAGACGTGATCTACCTAGATCCCATGTATCCCAACCGAGAAAAATCTGCTTTGGTTAAAAAAGACATGCGTTTATTGCACCAACTGGCAGGGCCTGATACCGACAGTGAGCAACTACTTACTATCGCGCAAAAAATAGCATTAAAAAGGGTGGTAGTTAAACGTCCTAAATCAGCACCCTTTATCGGCGAGCAAAAACCAGTTACCCGTATTGAAAGTAAAAATACGCGGTATGACGTTTATTTGACCAAATAAACGCTCTCCCTCTGGAGAGGGCTATATCCAAACAATTTTCAAATGCAGGTTTCATTGCTCCATTCGTGGTGAGCCCTTCGGCCATGCTCAGGACGAGCGGTATGTTTTCCTAAGAACCTGCAAATTGAATGGTCACGGGTATATACCCATAATCATTCAATCTGTAAATTTCAGACCAAAAGCTAGCAAACCAGCACTTCGTTACAATGTTTGATAAGGGCTAGCCATTATCTGCACATTGTGCCTTGTTCTGGCTTGCTATTTTTGCCCTGAATCTTCACAGATTGAATGGTCACGGGTATAGCAGCACCGTCAGGCTAAAACCCATACTCTCTTTGCATCCAACAACCAACATCTTTTTTACCCAATACATTCATTAAAAAAAGTAACAGTCGATACGGCTGTCTAACTTGAGATAAGTCTATGCTGTATGGGTATTCTGACTTAAAAATTATTGCTTGTTTCGGTGTAAGTATATATTCCAACAATACTAATTCTAATTCTCTTGGTGCATAGACAATGGCATCTAAATCAACCAGTGCGCTTAGCTTGCCATTTTCTTGCAGAAATTGATCCCAACGAAGATCTAGCATTATTGGAACGGCAAAGTCTGCTTTAATTGTTTTGGCTTGGCTGAGTGCTTCTGCTAATAAATTTCCTGGGATGTCTTGCTGTACTGCCAGTGTTATTAAGGTGTTCTGTAAACGAATAGGCCAATCATCAAGCGCTAATTCTGGCTGAGTTACCCTACCCCATGTTGTTTGCTGTTGTGCATGCATCTGGCTGATGTGTTTTGCTAAAGCTTTCATCATCTCATCATCCACATCATGGGGTTCAACCATGCTACCTGACAACATCTTAGTTAGAATAAAGGCGCGTTGTTGTTTGTTGCTATTCTCAGAGTCGGAAGCGATATGATCAGGGATCATTAGTGGGCTGTGTTGACTTATTAGATCATAAACACCTTTAAACTCACCTAATTGTGCGGGTAATTGCACATCAAACAATAATGACATGCCCTGCCAAAAAGTAGAGTTGGCAACTGCGTTACCATCACATACTTTCAGCATAAATTCACCTTCAACTGTATCACATCGCCACAATTGGTGCGTACTATCGTCAAACATTTTAGGCAAGGGCGTTAGCTGAATCAATTCAGGCAAATTTTGTTGTTGTGTCGCAGATAAATAGGGGTAAGAAAAGCCTTCTCCAGAGGCAGAGGGTCGGGGGATGGAAAGTGAATTTGAGTTATTCATTTCGACTTAGCAGCATGTTGAGTCTCCTCTCCCAACCCTCCCCAGCAAGGGAGGTCTTTTACGGTTATTTACCAAGGGAGTAGTTCACCGTTAGTGTGCCAAAATGAACCACTATTTTCTAGTGTTAATTCATTCATCCGATCTAATAATCCTCGTGCCGACTCATCGGTATCAATCAAGCCATTATGACCCGTCATATCCGTTCTCACCCAACCGGGGTGAAGAATAGCAACGGCAATACCTTTGGGTTTGAGATCGATAGATAAAGATTTACCTGCCGCATTAACCGCTGATTTTGACATGCGATAACCATAGCTACCACCCGAGTCATTATCATCAATTGAGCCCATTCGACTAGTGATAATACCGACCTTGCTGCCCTCGCCTAGATTGCCCACTAAAGCTTGCGTGGTCAGCAAAGGACCTAAGCTATTCACTTCAAACATACGTTTACAGCTGGCGATAGTGTCTTCATTTAATTGATCCATTGCAATACCATCAGCAATACCGGCATTATTGATTAACCAATCAATACGTCGCCCTGCTAATGTGCTGACCAAATTTTTTAGGCTTTTAGGATCGCTCACTTCAACATTTTCAATGATTTCAACACCTAAATTAGTCAATGCTGCTGAGCTTTGCCGACAGGTGGCGATAACATCAAAACCACGTTGTTTTAATTGTGTGCATAGCTCTAAGCCGATGCCGCGATTACTGCCTGTTACTAATGCTGTTTTTGTCATAATAATGTCCTCATATTGTCTAATGATGGTGATAATACTACACCAGCTTCGGTGACAATGGCATCTATTAAACTAGCGGGAGTAACATCAAAGGCGGGATTGCGTGCTGGCACACCTTCTGGCGCAATCTGGTGGCCATTAATGGCGGTCACTTCTTCAGCTGATCGTTGTTCAATAGGAATAGCATCACCCGTTGGTAATTGCCAATCTATTGTTGATGTAGGTGCTACCACCATCATCTTCACATTATGATATTTCGCCAAAATGGCCAGCATATATGTACCAATTTTATTGGCCACATCACCATTGGCCGTAATGCGATCGGCTCCTACAATCACCCAATCTATTTTACCTGTTGCCATTAGCGATGCGGCAGCACCTTCGGCTTGCAAAGTGACGGGGATATTATCTTGTTGCAGCTCCCATGCGGTAAGTCGCGCCCCTTGTAGCCACGGTCGCGTTTCATCGGCATAAACCTGTTTAATTTTGCCGTCAGCATACGCTTGTCTAATCACCCCTAATGCCGTACCAAAGCCACCTGTTGCCAATGCGCCGGCATTGCAGTGGGTGATGACCATGCTGTTTTTAGCTATCAAAGCTGCGCCGAGTTTTCCCATTGTGTGATTAGCGGCAATATCTTGTTGGTGAATGGCCTGTGCTTCTTTTAATAATACCGCCTCTGCTGATGCTGTATCTGGCAAGGTTTCATATAGGGCTGTCATCCGCGCTATTGCCCAATGCAAGTTCACCGCCGTTGGGCGAGATTTAGCTAATGTTGCTAAAGGCTTAACCATTGCCTGCTTCCAAGCTCGCCCATAAGTGTCGAACGCTTGCCTTGCCACCAGCACAATGGCATAAGCCGCAGTAATACCAATAGCAGGTGCACCACGTACCACCATATCGGTAATTGCTTTTGCCACCTCTTCTGCTTGATTATATTGCAACCAAATTTGTTGTTGCGGCAGTGCCCGTTGATCCAATAAATAAAGCGTATTATCACGCCAATCTATCGGCTGAATTGAATCCATGCTTTTTCCTACTGTTAACAGGTATAATCTATACCCATGAAAAATGTTGACCTCATTATACATGCACGTTGGGTTGTGCCTATCGATGCTAAAAAATCAGTTTTAGAACATCATTCTGTGGTGATTGATGACGGAAAAATTATTGCATTGCTTCCTCAACAAAAAGCCAAGAGCAAATACACCGCAACTAATACACATAGTTATGAGCAACACTGCATTATGCCGGGATTAATTAATAATCATACCCATGCGGCCATGTCTTTATTACGTGGCTTAGCTGATGATTTGCCATTAATGACATGGCTAAACGATCATATTTGGCCTGCGGAAAAAAGATGGATTAGTGATGCCTTTGTTGAAGCTGGATCTGAACTGGCTGTTGCCGAAATGATCCGCGGTGGCACTACTTGTTTTAATGATATGTATTTCTTTCCCGAAGCCACTGCCCGCGTGGTAGATCGCAGTGGTATTCGTGCCAGCCTCGGCATGACGGTAATAGATATTCCTAGTGCATGGGCGGCTAATCTTGAAGAATGTCTCTATAAAGGTCAGCAATTACATGACCATAATCGTCATCATTCCCGTATCAGCACCCATTATGCGGCGCATGCACCTTATACCGTGCCTGATAAAGCCATAGAAAAAATCATCATGAATGCTGAAGAATTAGATATTGCTATCACCATGCATATTCATGAAACAGCAGGCGAAATAGCACAAAATGTAGAACATTCTGGCATTAGACCGCTAGAACGCTTAAAAGTGCTTGGGATGTTATCACCCCGATTAATTGCTGTACATATGACACAGCTTACTGAACAAGAGATTGATTGGTGTGCCGAGGCCGGAGTACATATCGCTCATTGCCCAGAATCTAATTTAAAACTAGCCAGCGGTTTTTGCCCTATAGCTAAACTAAACCAACAAGGTGTTAATATCACGCTGGGAACAGATGGCGCGGCATCCAATAATGATTTAGATATGTTTAGTGAGATGCGCCAAGCGGCGTTACTTGCCAAAGCGGTGGCACAAGATGCTAGCGCTATTCCTGCCCATACCGCACTAGAAATGGCAACGATTAATGGTGCAAAATCACTCGGGCTTGATAATATCACTGGTTCACTCAAAAAAGGTAACGCTGCTGATATTATTGCAGTTGATTTAAGTAATATTGAATCTCAACCTTGTTACGACATAGTTTCTCAGCTGGTTTATGCTACGGGTAGAAATCAAGTGACTGATGTGTGGGTAGACGGTAAACAACTGTTGAAAGAACGACAATTAACCACGCTCAACCAAACTAAAATAATTCAACATACCCAACAATGGGCAGAGAAAATCAAGGGTTCCTAAATGACAGCACACGCAAATGTTGACCCCGCAGAAGTCGCCAAATTTGAAGCTTTAGCTACAAGTTGGTGGGATACCGAAGGCGAATCAAAACCACTGCATGACCTAAACCCCGTTCGCTTAGGCTATATTCAGCAGTGTTGCCAACTGGCGGACAGTCATGTTATCGATGTCGGCTGCGGCGGTGGAATTTTATCTGAATCCTTAGCGAAAAATGGCGCTAATGTGACCGGCATTGACATGGGTAAAATGCCGTTAGATATTGCTAAACTACATGCACTGGAAGCTAATCTCATCATCGATTATCAACAAATAACCGCCGAACAGAAAGCGCAACAAGCTGCCGAACAATTCGATATAGTCACCTGTATGGAAATGCTAGAACATGTGCCTGATCCCGCATCCGTTATTCAAGCTTGCTCAGATTTAGTCAAACCAGGCGGCGATATTTTCTTCTCCACTTTAAACCGTCATCCCAAAGCGTATCTGCTTGCCGTGTTAGGCGCTGAATATATTATGAAAATGCTTCCTAAAGGCACCCACGATTATCAACGCTTTATTCGCCCCTCTGAAATGGCAGCGTGGTGTCGGCAAGCTGGATTAGAAGTGCAAGACATTACAGGCATGACATACAACCCTATTAGCAAAACATTCAAATTAAGCGAAGATGTGAAAGTGAATTATTTAATGTATTGCCGCAAAGCTTTAGATTAATGAAGAATTTTTCAGCAACACCTCATTGCCGCGAAAGCGGGAATCCAACGATAGTACCTAGCATCGCTGCTTATGGCTCCCCGCATGCATGAGGACAACAAAAATTTATTTTCTTGGGTACAGCGATGACTATGCAGCCATTTTCTGCAATTTTATTTGATCTCGATGGCACCTTAGTCGACACCGCACCTGATCTAGCCTTTGCATTAAATAGTGTGCTTGAACAAGAAGGATTGAAAACTCTGCCTTATCAAACCATTCGACCTGTCGCTAGCCATGGTAGTGAGGGGTTGCTAAATCTAGGTTTTGGCATTACAAAAGATCATCAGGATTACTGTTCACTACAACAACGATTTTTACAGATCTACCAAGATAATATTGCTAGAGAAACCCGCTTATTTGATGGTATGGAAACCGTTATTTCAGCCTTAGAAAATGCCAATATCACATGGGGGATCGTCACCAATAAGCCTGCTTTTCTTACCGATCCTTTAGTCGAGAAATTAAATTTAACTGATCGTGCTGGCTGTGTTGTTAGTGCTGACACCACACCGTTTAGCAAACCCCATCCGGCTCCAATGTTGCATGCGTGTGAAGTCATCCAAAAGTCACCTGAAGATTGCATTTATATTGGCGATGCCGCCCGTGATATCGAAGCGGGTAAAAATGCCAACATGCGCACCGTCGCCGCGCTTTATGGCTATTTAGGAAGCCAAGACAAGCCCGAACAGTGGCAAGCCGATGCCAGCATTAATCACCCACACGATATTTTGCAATGGATTTAGTTAGCTTTATTCAACAGTTTGCTCAGCAACAAAATGGGCTGATTATTTTACTTATATTAAGTGCATTAACCGGTGCTGTTTTAGTCTTCATTATTCGTGGTCTAAAAATCAAACAATTATCCACAGAAAATGCCGAACTCACCATGAAGCTATCATTAGAAAAACAAGCGATTGATCGCTTTGATGACATCTTAGATCACACCCATAATCAACTCGCCAATACCTTTAACCAATTATCAAATGAAGCCTTAATACGCAATAATGATAACTTCTTGAAGTTAGCAGAAGAAAATCTAAAACGCCACCAAAGTGAAGCCAATGCCGAGTTGCAAAGTCGTGAAAAAGCCATCGAACAACTGATTAAACCCATTAATGATGCACTGCTAAAGACCTCTAAACAAATTCACGATATTGAAAAAGAACGCAAAGAATCTTACGGCAACCTGCGCAGCACCATCGAACACATGTCGCAAGGCCAGCAAAGCTTGCAGCAAGAAACCCAAAACCTAGTGCACGCATTGCGTCGCCCTGAAGTGCGTGGTCAATGGGGTGAAATGACCCTGCGTCGTCTTGCTGAACTCAGCGGCATGGTGGCGCATTGTGATTTTTTTGAGCAAACGCATACCGTGACTGAAACCGGCAGTATTCGCCCCGATATGATTGTCCGCTTGCCAGAGAGCCGTGAAGTAATTGTCGATGCTAAAACACCGCTTGATGCTTATTTATCTGCCATGCAAACCAATGATAATGAAGTGCGTGCCAAAGAATTGAAACGCCACGCCCAAATTATTCGCCAACGAGTGAAAGAACTAGCAGCAAAAAACTATTGGGCAGAGTTTTCACAGTCCCCTGAGTTTGTGGTGCTATTTATCCCCGGTGAACACTTTTTATCTGCCGCATTAGAGCTAGACCAAAAACTGTTGGAAGATGCAATTCAACAAAATATTATCTTAGCTACCCCCACTAACTTTATCGCCTTATTAAGAACAATATCTTATGGCTGGAAACAGCAATCATTAGCTGATAACGCCATTGAAATTCGTGAATTGGGCGAAAGCTTATACAAACGACTTAATGTGTTCACTAATCACTTGTCAAAATTGGGCGCAAGTCTCAATAGTACCGTAGATAATTTTAATAAAACAGTGGGCTCATTGGAACGTCAAGTCATGCCTAGTGGCAAACGGTTTCTTGATATGGGGATCAGAACAAAGGATGAAATAAATGCCGTGCCTGCTATCGACAATCAAGTGCGCGATGTAAAAGAAGATAATGAAAATGCCTAACTTAGAACAGGCTTATCAATTTTGCCAAAATATGGCACAAAGCCATTATGAGAACTTTCCTGTCGCATCGATATTGCTAGCTAAAAAACTACGTCGCCCTATTAGCGTGATCTATGCGTTTGCCAGAACAGCCGATGATTTTGCCGATGAAGGTGATGCACCTCAGCAACAGCGACTAGAACAGTTAGAAGACTTTAGCATTGCACTGCAAGCGATTAAAGCCAGTGAATATCAAGGTGATAACCCAATTTTTATTGCCTTAGCTGATGTCATTATCCAACATCAACTCCCCATAAAATTATTTGAAGATTTACTCGATGCTTTTAAACAAGATGTAGTGAAAAATCGTTATGCTAATTTTGAAGAAGTGCTGGATTATTGCACACGGTCAGCTAATCCCGTAGGTCGCTTATTATTACATTTAGTCGGTCAAACAAATGATCAACAACTTAAACAATCAGATGCCGTTTGCACTGCACTGCAACTGATTAATTTCTATCAAGATATCGTACAAGATTATACCGAATCTAATCGCATTTATATTCCCCAAGATGAACTGGCGAAAGCAGGATTAAAAGACAGTGATTTAATTAACCCTGATAGTCAAAAAATCGCACCACTTATACGCAGTTTCTATCAGCGCGCACAATTAATTATGACTTATGGTGCAGAATTAGGCGCACATTTATCGGGTCGCATGGGCTGGGAAGTCAGAGCCATGACCTTAGGTGGCATCACCACATTAAATAAATTAATGTCTCAAAATGATAATGAACTATTAAATCGTCCACGACTTAACAAACTGACGCTACTAAAGATCTTGTTTATTAGCTGTTCAAAAAAACGTTATTTATATCATGCCAATAAGCAGTTAAATATTATTTAAAATCCAGTTGGTTGAACCTCTGGATTTTTAACTACACCTGCCCTGGTCTTGTCTTGATTCTCTACTTACTAGACATTATAGTTTATCTAACGCCTTCAGTCGCGCAAGCTTCTCCGCAATCTTAATCTCCAACCCACGATTAACCGGCTGATAATAATTCCTCGGTGTCATCTCCTCAGGGAAATAATTTTCACCTGCCGCATAGGCATCAGGTTCATCATGTGCATATCGGTACTCTTTACCATAACCCAACTCTTTCATTAGCTTGGTGGGTGCATTACGTAAGTGAATGGGCACTTCGGCTGAACCTTGCGTTTTTACATCGTGCATCGCTGCATTAAAGGCAGTATAGACGGCGTTACTTTTGGGCGCACAGGCTAGATACACTACCGCTTGGGCAATCGCTAAATCACCTTCTGGCCGACCTAATTTATCAAAACTTTCCCACGCATCCAGCGCAATACGCAAAGCTCGCGGATCAGCATTGCCAATATCTTCACTCGCCATACGCACGATTCGACGCATTAAATACACGGGATCACAACCCCCATCTAACATACGGCATAACCAATACAATGCGCCATCGGGTGATGAACCTCGCACTGATTTATGCAATGCTGAAATTTGATCATAAAAGGCTTCTCCGCCTTTATCAAAACGACGTAAGGTGCCAGATAAAACCTCAGCCAAATCCTCTTCTTCAACCTGTTTTTGACCTTTACTATCAGCAAGATCAACGGCAATTTCTAGTAAATTGAGCACTCGCCTGCCATCACCATCTACCGCTTCAGCTAATTGATTTCGCAACTCATCTGCTAATGCGACATCACGGTCAGCTACGCCTAATTTAGCGTCATTCATAGCCCGATCTATTATTTGACGTAAGTCAGAACGATCTAGTGACTGCAATACATAGACTCGCGCTCGTGATAGCAATGCATTATTAAGTTCAAATGAGGGGTTTTCTGTGGTAGCGCCAATAAAAGTAAAGGTGCCATCTTCTACATAAGGTAAAAAAGCATCTTGTTGTGATTTATTAAAGCGGTGTACTTCATCAACAAATAACAGGGTGCGGCGACCTTGTTCTTGTTGTAATTGTTGCGCTCTGGCAACTGCGGCACGCACTTCTTTAACACCTGCTAATACGGCAGAAATACTGATAAATTCCATATCGCAATAACCAGCGATTAACTTGCCTAGTGTGGTCTTACCCGTACCGGGTGGTCCCCAAAAGATCATCGAGTGCGGGTTACCTGATGAAATCGATTGCCTAAGTGGTTTACCTTCGGCTAATAAATGTTTTTGACCAATATAATCATCTAAAGAGGTCGGTCGCATCCGATCTGCTAGCGGCCGTCCTGCTAGATCTTCAATGTTTTCAAACAAACTCACAAGCCAGATTCACCCACCACATCAACACCTTCTGGTGGTGTGAAGACAAACAAGTCATCTGCTAGCTTCGGGTTTTCAATAATATTGTTGAACACTAACCGCGTTTGTTGATCAAAACTGTCTTTCATAATCATTTGACGTAGGCCAGTTTCATCAAAAACCAACACAATAGTTTGAAAACTAGATTCTTCATTTTTAGGAACAAGCTCTACCCAGAGCATGCCGTCATCAGAAGGGATATCTGTAAGTAAGTACTTATCTTCTGGCCTTGTTTCGCCTGATAGCAATGTTGCTGGTGTGTCCGCCAAGGCTTCTAATTGTGAATTGACGGTGACTTGTTCTAAGTCGACATCATAGAACCAAATTCGCTGACCATCAGCCACAATATGTTGTGGATAAGGATCTTGATAATCCCAACGGAACCGACCTGGACGATCTAATGCAAAGGTACCTTGCGCCTGTTCCATCACCTCGCCGTTTGGGTCGAATACCGTTTGGGTAAAATCTGCTTGAAATGTTTCAACCGTTTGCACAAAATCATTGAGTTTGTCTATGCCTGATTCGGCGGCCGTTAAAGAAAAAGACCCTACTAGCGTAAGGCCAGCAATCAAATAGCGTGTAATCAGTTTAGTCATTTAGTTTCTCGTTCTTTTAAATTTTGTCATCCTCGAGATTTTTTATCGGGGATCTGTGGGCAGTTTAAACGGTCTCCATCCTTAGATTCTCGCTAACAACATGCGAGAATAACGGCTCAAACTATAAATTCCATAGTTACTACATTACTACGACAACTATTACTGCAAAATTACTGCATTAATCTCTTGGTGGTGGTGCTAATACTTCACGACTACCATTGCCCTGCATTGCAGATACCACGCCAGCGGCTTCCATTGCTTCAACAATTCTTGCCGCACGATTGTAGCCAATCTTCAAACGTCGTTGCACACCTGAAACAGAAGCCCTGCGTGATTCAACCACCACTTGCACCGCTTGATCGTATAAAGGATCTTGCTCACCATCACTGGCATTGGCTAAACCCTCATTATCAACTTCTTCTATTGGTGGCTGAATAATCTCTTCTAAATAGTTAGGCTGGGCATTTTCTTTTAAGAAATTAACAACCGCATGCACCTCTCCATCATCAACAAACGCACCATGCACCCGCTCTGGCAAGCCCATGCCCGGCGGCAAATACAACATATCACCCTGCCCTAATAATTGCTCTGCGCCCATTTGATCTAGAATAGTTCGAGAATCAATGCGCGATGATACTTGAAAGGCGATTCGCGTTGGAATATTCGCTTTTATTAAGCCCGTAATAACATCCACAGAGGGGCGTTGTGTCGCTAAAATCAAGTGAATACCCGATGCGCGTGCTTTTTGTGCCAAGCGTGCAATGAGCTCTTCGACCTGTTTGCCGACCACCATCATCATATCGGCAAGTTCATCAATAACGACAACAATAAATGGCAACGGCGTTAAGGTTTCTGGCGGTTCACCATCCACTAAATCAACCGTAGGATCAATAATCGGCTCACCACGATCAATCGCTTCTTGCACTTTTTTATTATAACCAGTGATATTACGCACACCCATTGCCGACATTAATGGGTAACGGCGCTCCATTTCGGCGACACACCAACGCAGGGCATTGGCCGCTTCTTTCATATCGGTCACAACCGGTGTTAACAAATGTGGAATACCTTCATATATCGACAACTCAAGCATTTTAGGATCGATCATAATCAGGCGCACTTGTTCAGGCGTAGCTTTATAAAGCAGGCTTAAAATCATCGCATTAATGCCGACAGATTTACCTGATCCCGTGGTACCTGCCACCAGTAAATGCGGCATTTTTTCAAGATCGGCAGAGACGGGACGACCCGCAATATCTTTACCCAGAGCCATCATCAACACCGATTTACTGTTTTCATATTCTGCCGAACCGAGAATTTCACGCAAGCGTACAATATCTCGATTGAGATTAGGAATTTCCAAACCAACAACAGGCTTACCGGGAATGACTTCAACCACCCGCACACTGCTCACCGATAAAGCACGTGCTAAATCTTTTGCCAAACCAGAAATTCGGCTCACTTTGATACCGGGTGCGGGTTGCAGCTCGAACCGTGTTACTACTGGGCCCGGTTGCACTTCAACCACTTGCACTTCTACGCCAAAGTCTTTTAGCTTCAGTTCCACTTGGCGAGATAACGCTTCCAACACTTCCTCGCTGTATCCACTGACACTTTCACCGGGCATATCAAGCAATGCCAGTGCTGGCATACTGCCTTCTTCAGCCGTTTCAAAAAGCGGTACTTGTCGTTCTTTTTCTTCTCGTTTACTGGGTTTAGCCGCCGCCATAACAGGCTCAATGCGTACTTTTGTCCGTGATTTTATCTTTTCTGTTTGTTCTAAAAACACATCTTCACGGCGTTGTTTAACTTGCTTAGCCGCATGATCTTCTTTAAGACCACGGATCCAAGCTGAAATCGCATAAAAAATCGCCAATGCAAACGCGCCCAAGCGATCAATTACCATTAGCCAAGATAAGCCGGTAAATAACGTAACCCCTGTTAACAACACAGCTAACAATAATAATGTTGTTCCAGATGTGCCAAACACTGATGTAAAGCCATTACCGACCACGTCACCTAATACACCACCGGCTCCCATCGGCAAATACTGTGCATAATCCATCAAACTTAATGAAGACAGGCCACTAGCCGCCGCCAAAGCCATCACCAAACCTATCGCTTTTACAATCCAGAAATGTAATGCATCTGATGGATCAGCCGTTTTGCCCCAACTAAACAACATCCAGCCACTAAACGCCACCATCAATGGCGATAAATAAGCGGGAAAACCAAAACCAAATAGCAAAGCATCCGATAGCCAAGCGCCGACAATACCACCGCGGTTTTCAACCACATCGTCCATACCTGTTGTTGACCAACCGGGATCAGTAGGCTGATAGGACCATAAAGCCAGTAATAGATAAGCGGCTATTGCCAAAGATAAAATCAGTGCTGCTTCGCGCAGACGGAAGCTAATTGCGCCCACAACAAGCTCTGATTTGTCTTTTGTGCTGATTCGTGTTGCTTGAGCCAAAGTGATAAATCCAATCGTTCCAATAATTTAGCGTGTTATTTTAACACAGCTTTACACGTTTTATGCTTTACCAACTATACCTTTACCGATAAGCTGTAGTGAATCCCTTATTTTGGAGTTCAAAATGGCTGATGCTAAACATTGTCGCTTATTAATTTTAGGTTCTGGTCCTGCGGGTTACACTGCTGCGGTTTATGCTGCCCGTGCGGCTCTCGATCCTGTTCTTATCACAGGGATTGAACAAGGTGGTCAACTCACCACCACCACCGATGTTGATAACTGGCCGGGCGATGATCAAGGTGTCGAAGGTCCAGAATTAATGCAACGTATGCAGCGTCATGCCGAGCGTTTTGGTACTGATATTATCTTTGATCATATTCATACCACGGATCTAAGCAAACGTCCTTTCACGCTTACGGGTGATGCCGGTACATACACCGCTGATGCATTAATTATCGCAACAGGCGCATCTGCGATGTATTTAGGAATGGAATCCGAAGAAGCCTTTAAAGGCCGCGGCGTATCAGCCTGCGCCACCTGTGACGGTTTCTTTTATAAAAACCAACCTGTTGCCGTTGTCGGTGGTGGTAATACCGCAGTTGAAGAAGCGCTTTATTTATCTAATATCGCCTCAAAAGTAACGGTTATTCATCGCCGTGATAAATTCCGCAGTGAAAAGATCCTCAGCGCGCAATTACTGAAAAAGGCCGAAGAAGGCAATGTCGATATTTTATGGAATCACGAGCTTGATGAAGTCTTAGGCGACGATGCAGGTGTAACAGGCCTGCGAGTGAAAAGCACAGAAGATGGCAACACCCAAGAAGTCCCCGTACAAGGCGTATTTATCGCCATCGGCCATAAACCCAATACCGATATTTTTGCTGGCCAACTTGATATGGAAAATGGCTATATCATCCAAACAAAAGGCACGCAAACCAGTGTTCCCGGCATCTTTTCAGCCGGTGATGTCTCTGATCATATCTACCGCCAAGCAATTACCTCTGCCGGTGCAGGTTGTATGGCGGCATTAGATGCGGAACGCTTTTTGGAGAGTGAGAAATAAAATCAAGTTGGCTGACCCCTTGATTTTCGGTGAAGATGATTAGTCATAATAACGTAGGCATGCAGATAGCAATCTGTTTTTGATAAAGCGTGTGTGATATCTTCAATGATCCGCGCCATATCTTCTTCTGATTCAAAGATATCTTGGTGGTTATTGCCCCGGTGCATGATGTGCAACGGTTGGTTGGGGATAACTATTCTGGGTAAACGAGCCATCAAAGCAGGATACAGCAGCTAATCTAGAAAATCAAGCTGGCTGACCCCTTGATTCGGAAGCTATATTTTTAACCAGTTTATTTGACTTCACATTGTAATGTTACAACATTACATGTAGAATGGTTTTTAATCACTTTGGGCTTAATTCCCCGCAACTTGCTGCGTAGATATAAAAAGCTAAGGCGTTCATACTCCGTCCGCGTGCAGCGGGGGAATTTATTTCTAGTTTCAAGGAAAAATAGTGTTTAAATTTACAGTGAAAAACAAAGACACATGGGGCGTTATTTGTTCAGGTTTGTGTTTGACACACTGTTTGGCAACCCCCTTATTGATAGCTGGCGGGAGCCTGGGGGCATTGGGGATAATGAAGTGGTCAAGTATTAATGCAGAAAATTTAAGCCACTTTTTTCAATTGTGCCATTTTTTGTGCAGGTGTAATATAGCCGAGCGATGAATGTAATCG
>NVVW01000017.1 GCA_002733505.1 Methylophaga sp.
GTGTAAATGTTATTCGTTCTTTTCTGGGCATTGTCGTTTCCTAATAAAACTGGGTAAATTATAGGCTATAATTTACTGCATGATTATTAGACCACAACATGCTCTCAAGTGAAGGAGGTTGGCATAGGGGAATCGTTACCATCCCAGTTGCAGCAACTTATGGCTTCAACAAATTTTAAGGTACAAGATAAGCAATTAGAGTTACATGGGGCATGTTCAAATTGTCAAACGCTATCCACAAACAAGGAAGGTCATCATTGATGCTTTCTAAAACCCGCTATTATTTCGGGAGTTCTGGGGGACGCAACACTTAATTATCGATACATTGATTTACCGCAAGGCAACCCTTTTTAACTTTTATCCGCTTTGGCTTGTACATGCAAGCCACATTCTCTATTTTCTAGCGCTTTTGTAGGATCGTAATATTTAAATTCATTGGGTAGGCCATGTTCATTCATATATGCGTCCAATTCTTCATCTGAATAATGATAAAAAGGGCTTACTTTTAACATGCCATCATTGCCCAGACTGAAAATATCTAAACTATTTCTAAGCGCAGTTTGGCCTTTTCTCAAATTCGTAAACCAAACATCGGGCTGATGATTTTTCATCGCTCTACCAAACGGTTCCAACTTCACCTGATGTGTAAATTCAGCATGTTTTTCATCATCAACTGCCGGAATACCTAGTTGAACATCTCTATAAGCGGTGGATTTTTTAGGCACGTATAAATCAATGTTCAACCTTAGCTGTTGAATGATTTTATCAGCACATTTATAGGTATTAGATGTGTTGTAGCCAGTATCACACCAAATCACGTCAATGTCAGGATTTACACTAACGCAGGCATGAAGTATTGCGGCTTCATAAGGTCTAAAATTGGTTGTTACAATAGCCTTTTCAGCAAAATCTATTGCCCACTTAATGATTGCAGAAGGCATTTCACTTCTAAACTTTATGTTCAAACCGGCAACAGTAGCCTCGGTTATTTTTATCATGATGATTAAGTCTATTTTTCAACAAAAAACACTTATTTTACAGGTTTGGTAGATTATTGTTACGTTATCCTGAATTGTGGGTAAGAGAATTTTGCTTGTTTCTTGTCATCCCGGTAGGTTTTTAGCCGGGATCTCTGCTCTATACCCATAATCGTTCAATCTGTAACTTTTCACTCCTCCGTTACTCCGGTATGTTTTTAAGCCGGAGTTTTGTTTGTGTGGAGATCCCGGCTAAAAACCTACCGGGATGACGAGGATTTTTTTTGCAAATTGAATGATCAACTAGATCCCCGCTAAAAATGACCGAACCCTTGAGACTCGGGTTACATTAACGCTGAGCGAAGCAGAACGATCAGCGGTAAAATTTCGGCACTTTCCCCAGCCTAATATTATTGGACTTTCTCAGGTTTTCCTTAAGCCATCAAATAAGCCATATTGCCAGCTTCGTGTTGCCAAAACCACGGTAGTTCCCGTTCGTTGATCTAGTGGTAAGGTGGCATCATCATTATTGAGTTCCTCAAATTCATGGGCTAATTGAGTTAATTTTCGGTGGAAAATAGCCATGCCTTCTCTGCTCAACATGCCGTTAATAACAATTAGTTTTTCTTGCTGTTTGCTGAAACTTGAATCAAAAAAATCAGCGGCTATTTTTTGTTGAAAGAATTGCTGGATCGGGCCATTATCTAACCACTTAAAATTGGGGGCAATGCGTAACTTCACCTTATTTTCTGGCAATAATTCAATTAATTTCAACCTATCTAACACCGCTAAATATTGAATACATTGGTGTTCGTCAAGGTGATAATGTTCCATAAATTGTGACATTGTCCAACGATTAAGGATACACACGGTAACTAAAAGTAACGCAATATCATTGGCTATTTCTTGCTCCTGTTCTAACGGAAGTTCTGAGACCATCACCCGTGAATGTGCCTTCATTTCTACCACCAGATCTGAAATTTCTATCTCCATCATTTGGCAGACTTTATCTAACCTTGCTAGTGAAAAACTTTGCTCTGAAAACAAGCGTTTTACACTGGCCTGTGATAATGAAAGTTGCACGGCCACATCCGCATACGAAAAGCCATGTGACTTGAGTAGCCCTTTTAAAGTATTAATGAGTTGTGCTGTTTGCGCCATAGTGCTGCCTTTTTATCTTAAATTTTACACAAGTATCACATATCAATACCATTAAGGCAAAATGATACAACTTTATTATTAAAGTCGCTTTATTTACAACATCGCTCTATTATGGACACACATTATCACTCACGGTTGAGTAGCAGCATGAATTCACTCTATAAAACAATCGGCTTTGTTTCTTTTATCACCATGATATTCCTCAATGCTTTTGTTGATTTGGGGCATAAAATCATTATTCAGAATACGGTATTTAAAATCTATGATGGTTCCGAACAAATTATTCTGACGGCGATTATTAATGGGCTGATCCTCCTGCCCTTTATTCTATTATTTACACCTGCTGGGTCACTCTCCGATCGTTTCAGAAAGCCTCTTATAATGCGTTGGGCAGCCGTTGCGGTCGTTGGCTTAACACTACTTATTACCGTTTCTTATTATATGGGTTGGTTTAAACTTGCTTTTGCGATGACCTTTATGTTGGCAGTGCAAAGTGCTTTCTATTCCCCTTCTAAATACGGTTATATTCGTGAAATTGCCGGTAAAAATAACTTAGCTGCTGCCAATGGCATTGTGCAATCAACTACCATTATTGCTATTTTATTAGGCATGTTTGTCTTCTCAGTTTTCTTTGAAAACATGCTGGCAAATCAGGTGTTTACTACCGAAGCCGATATTATCCGGTTAATTGCACCTTTAGGATGGTTGCTGGTTTTAGGTAGTCTAATTGAGCTTTATTTTGCCATGCGCATCCCCGTAATAGAAGAACCCAAAAATTCAGGATCCTTTGATTGGCAACAATATCGTTCGGGGCGATCATTACGAAATAATCTCACATTAATTCGCAGTGACCCTGTTATTTGGCTCTCTATTATTGGCTTATCGGTATTTTGGGGTGTATCACAAGTTGTGTTAGCGACCTTTCCTGCTTATGCCAAAGAAATGCTGGCTGTTGAAAGTGTCGTTGTTATCCAAGGTTTATTAGCATGCTCAGGCATAGGCATTATTACCGGCTCACTATTAGCCGGTAAAATTTCTGACAAATATATTGAAACTGGTCTGATCCCTATCGGTGCATTGGGTATGGTGGTCACATTATTTTTATTACCCCAATTACCATCAACCTCATGGCTTGCTGTTGATATTCTCGCCTTTGGATTCTTTGGTGGTTTATTTATTGTGCCATTAAATTCATTAATTCAATTCCATGCCCGCAGTGGAGAATTAGGCACTGTGTTAGCGGGTAACAATTGGGTGCAAAATGTGGTGATGATCAGCTTTTTAGCGATTACCGTAGCCTTTGCTCTGGCTCATACCTCTAGCCAAGTTCTACTTCATATGCTCACATTCGTAGCCTTGGCTGGAGCAATATATACCGTCTGGAAACTGCCGCAATCGTTGGTTCGCTATGTATTTGGTGCGGTTTTTTCTAGTAAATATCGCGTTCATGTGCAAGGTTTTGACAATATGCCCTCACAAGGCGGCGTATTGATGTTGGGCAATCATGTCAGTTGGTTAGATTGGGCAATGGTGCAAATCGCCAGCCCACGCCCTGTGCGTTTTGTGATGGCCAATAAATATTACCAACGCTGGTATTTAACATGGTTCCTTGATCTGTTTGGTGTGATCCCTATTGCCAGTGGTGGTAGTAAAGATGCACTGACCTCAGTCAATAAATATTTAAAACAAGGCGATGTGGTGTGTTTATTTCCCGAGGGTGCAATTAGCCGAAATGGTCAATTAGGCGAATTCAAAAAAGGCTTTGAGCTTTGTGTTGAAGAGGTCGATGGTATTATTTTGCCTTTCTATTTGCGTGGCTTATGGGGCAGTCGTTTCTCGCATTCCAGTGATAATTTGCAAGCATTGCGTCAAAGCAACAGCTTACGCCGCGATGTGATTGTTGCTTTTGGTCAACCATTAGCTATCGATTCAACAGCGCCCACAGTAAAAATCGCGGTCTTTGATCTATCTATTAATACATGGCAGCGCTATACCGAAGAACTACCGGCTATTGCCCATGCTTGGATCGACCGTGTAAAACAAAGCGGTGGAGCAGATTGTTTAACCGATATTCAAACTAATAACACCTTATCTCGTCGTAAAGCATTAACAGCTGCATTATTATTTGCTCGTCGTTTTAAAAAGCAATCACCAGAACAAAATATTGGTTTATTACTGCCCACCAGCAGTGCCGGATTACTTGCTAATATGGGCGCGTTTATCAGTGGCAAAACCGTGATCAATCTAAACTTCACGGCCAATATTGACTCATTGCTATCTGCCGTAAATAAAGCAGAAATAAAAACCATTTATACCTCGCGTAAATTTGTTAAAAAGCTAGAACAAAAAGGCATTGAACTTGATGCTTTGTTTGAAAAATCCACAGCTATATATTTAGAAGATGTACATCAAAATATCGGTAAAGCAGAACAAATCACTACCTTGCTCGCCACCTATGTTTTGCCAACAAAATTATTATTAGCAGTGTATGGCAAACAAACAAATATTCGCCAGCCAGCGGCAATTTTATTTTCTAGCGGCAGCGAAGGCGAGCCTAAAGGTGTGGTGCTCAGTCATCAAAATATTATGGGTAATATCAAACAAGTATCGGACGTATTAGATACCCGTCATGATGATGTTATGGTTGCCAGCTTGCCGTTGTTCCATGCCTTTGGATTAACGGTAACAGGCTTATTGCCGATGGTTGAAGGTGTGCCCGCAATTTGCCATCCTGATCCGACCGATGTGCTCAATATTGCTAAAGGTATTAGTAAACATCAGGCGACTGTTTTCTGTGGCACCTCCACCTTTTTACGCCTATTTAATAAAAACCGCCGTATTCATCCGCTTATGCTTGATTCATTACGCATTGTGATTGCCGGTGCTGAGCGCCTTAACCCTGAGATTCGCGATAACTTTAGCCTAAAATTTGGCAAAACCATTTATGAAGGTTACGGCACCACCGAAACAACGCCAGTTGCCACAGTCAATATTCCTGATCGCATAGCGGAGGATTGGAGCGTGCAAACAGGGGATAAAAAAGGTACGGTTGGCTTGCCGTTACCCGGCAGTAGTGTACGCATCGTTGATCCGGCCACCATGAAAAACGTGCCTACCGGTGACGATGGGTTGATCCTAATTGGTGGTACACAAGTGATGCAAGGCTATTTAAATGACGCAGAAAAAACCGCTGAAGTTATTGTCGAAATAGATGGGCAGCGTTGGTACAAAACCGGCGATAAAGGTCATATCGATAAAGATGGTTTTTTGGTGATTGTTGATCGTTATTCCCGTTTTGCCAAAATTGGTGGTGAAATGATTAGTTTAGGTGCGGTCGAGGCAGCGATTAATCCAACTTTACCAGAAGATGTTGAGATATTAACCACCACCCTAGCCGATGATAAAAAAGGTGAAAAAGTGGTGCTGCTCTACGCAGGTGATATCGAAGAAGGCGATCTTAAAAAACGTATTGCAGAGTCAAGCCTTAATAGCCTAATGGTGCCAGCCCTATTCATTAAAGTGGATGCCATACCTAAATTAGGCAGTGGCAAAAATGATTTTAATACCGCTAAAAAAATAGCACTAGAATACATTACGATTAACTAATATGAAACTCATTAAGTGGCTTTTTATTATGACAGTTCTACTTTCATCTCAAGCACATTCAACTGAATGCGTTATCCTTCTGCATGGTCTGGCGAGAAGTAACCATTCGATGGCAAAGTTAGAGAAAACGCTCGATGAACAAGGGTATTTAACTCTTAATATAAAATATCCATCAACTCAGTATCCAATAAAAGAATTGGCTGAAAGCACTATCGCCAAAGCACTAAAGTTGTGTCCTGAAGGGTCAAAAATAAATTTTGTAACGCATTCTCTTGGCGGCATTTTAGTTCGCCAATATTTAAGTGTGCATACAATACCAAATATGAGCCGAGTTGTGATGCTTGGGCCACCCAATAAGGGCTCACAAATTGTTGATAATATCCATTGGGTTCCGGCCTATGAATTTATTAATGGTCCTGCTGGCATCGAAATTGGAGCAGATCCACAAAGTATTCCCAATATACTTGGCTCGGTAGACTTTGAGCTAGGCGTCATTGCTGGAACACGCACCGTTAACCCTTTTCTATCACTGATGCTTGAAAAGCCGAATGATGGCAAAGTCTCTGTAGAAAGTAGCAAAATTGAAGGGATGACTGATCATATCGAGCTACCGGTAACCCACCCTTTCATGATGAACAATAAAACTGTAATTTCTCAAGTTGTTTATTTCTTAGAAAATGGTGTTTTTCAAAAGTTAAAGACCAGCAAATAAGAAGAACACTATAACACTATTACTATGGCCTCAATCTATGATCTAAAACCAAAATTTCAGGGCTTACATAGACCACTAAATAGTAAACTAGCGGATAAAGGGGAAGCTTTGTTAGTGCCCTTTTTCTGTGATGTGTTTATTGGTAATGAAATAGTATCAAGGTAAAAATGAAGAACTGCTCTTTTTATCCGTTATACTATCCATGACTAATAACAAAAGGCTCAATTATGCCTAATCCATCTTCCTTTCCCCCCGTGTATGATGATGAAGCACAAAAGGCGTCAGAAAATCTCAGACGAGCATTACCATTACTAAACAAACATAAAACACCGGTTAACCCGGTTAATTATGCGGTTTGGTATGAATATGTATCAGGAGATAATCAGGAATTGGCCAATGTTATTGATAATCGGCTAAGTAAAAATCAGCCTATTACTGCTGAAGTAACTCAAAGTCTTTATGAAAAATATGTATTGATGGGAATGCCTGAACGATTAGAAAAAACAAATACTGGCCTCAAAATTGTAGTTGATAACACGCTTGTAAATATTACTAAAGCGGAATCAACAACAGACAATATGCTTATAAACCTAAGTGACTCTCAAAAAGCGTTAGAAAGCTGCAATTCTACGGAAGAATTAAAAGACCTTATTGGGACTATTATATCTAATACACAAATTATGGCAGAGTCTGGCAATGAATTAAAACAAGAATTAGTGCATTCATCACAAGAAATTTCAGATCTTAAAAAAGAATTGGAAGTAGTTAAAAAATTAGCTGAAACCGATGCGCTGACAGGTTTATTAAACCGTGGAACATTCAATAATGAATTGACCGACCTATGTCGCCAAACGGCTGTTGAAGCCGCCTTAGTGATGTTTGACTTAGATCACTTTAAGAAGATAAATGATACCTTTGGCCATTTATTAGGTGATAAAGTCATTCAATTTTTTGCCTCTTTATTACAAAAACATGCAGGAGATGAACATCTTGCCATCCGCTATGGTGGTGAAGAAATGGCAATGATTATGCTTGATATCAGTCAACGTGAGGCCCTTAAAATTGCCGATGCGATTCGTTCAAGCTTTGCCAATAGCCGCCTTAAAAAGAAAGGCAGTGAAGACTCTATCGGCCAAGTGACGGTTTCCGTGGGCTTAACCATGCTTCGCAGCACTGATACACCTCAAGAGTTAATCGAACGTGCTGATGCAGCACTTTATTTATCTAAACAAAATGGTCGCAACCGTATTAGCGTACGTTAATTAGCGGCGCTTCTTTGCAAATGCGCCACCCGCAATGTGGCCGGTGGGTGTGAATCATAAATAGCTGACACTAATGGATCGGGCGTTAAAGTGCTGGCGTTTTCCTGATATAAAGCCACCAATGCTTGAATAAGATGATCAGCACTGGACACCGAGGCCGCATAATCATCTGCCTCAAATTCATATTTACGCGACATTGCCGTCATCATTGGCTGTAGAAAAAAGCTAAATACCGGAATCACCATCATAAATAATAACAATGCCATGGCACTACTTTGAGTCGTTACACCTAAACCAGTAAAAAACCATGTTTGCGCTGATGCCCAGCCTAATATTGCTAGCCCAATCAAACTCAGTATCGCCATCACTGCCATATTTTTTATAACATGTTTACGGCGAAAATGACCTAATTCATGGGCTAACACAGCTTCAATTTGGTCTTCACTTAAGGTGTCTAATAAAGTATCAAAAAATACGATGCGTTTATTATTGCCTAGCCCTGTAAAATAAGCATTACCATGACCACTGCGGCGTGAGCCATCCATCACATAAATACCTTGGCTTTTAAAACCGCAACGCGACAATAATCCCTCTACTCGTGCTTTTAGTTGCTCATCTTCTAATGGGGTGAACTTATTAAATATCGGTGCTATAAAGGCAGGATATGCCCACATCATAACGATGGTGAACCCAATCCATGCTACCCATAAGTATAACCACCAATACTCACCTGTACTGTCCATTAACCATAACGCCGCCCAAATGAGCGGTGCACCAATAATTATCATTAATACGGTTTGCTTTACCGTGTCCGAAAGATAAAGTGCTGGCGTATTTTTGTTAAAACCAAATTTGTCTTCTAATACAAAGGTTTTATACCAATCCAGCGGCATATCTAATAGTGAACCAATAATAAAGAAACTGAGCATAAAAACAATGCCCGTTATCGCTGTAGACCAGCCAAAACCTTGCCAAAAACTGACCAAATATTCTAAGCCGCCGCCGATAGTCCAAATAAGCAGAAACACCATGCCTACCATCGCAGCAATACGATTTAACCATCCTTTAGCCACCGTATAATCTGCTGCTTTTTGATGTGAAGACAAGCTTATTTGTTCGCTAAATGCTGCTGGCACTTTATCGCGGTGGTTTTGCACATAATTACTTTGTCTGAGCGATAACCAAAGTTCAATTGCAATCATCAAAACTAATGCAATTAAAAATACCCATGTAAATTCATTCATTTCTATCTTCTCAAAATTTATATTTGTTACGAAACTGTGATTTGTTGTGCTATCTAAGCAGGTAAGCCTTTGATACAATCCGTCCATTAAAGTTCATAAAAAACCTAAAAGTAGCCTATATAATGACCAAAAGTAAAAAGAATTTAATCTGGATTGATCTTGAAATGACCGGTCTCGATACGGTCAATGACTATATCATTGAAATTGCCACTATTGTAACCGATGGCGATTTAAATGTGCTAGCTGAAGGCCCTATTATAGCAATTCATCAAACTGATTCCACCTTAGATGCGATGGATGAATGGAATACGCGCCAACATGGTGGATCAGGTTTGGTTGAACGTATTCGTAACAGCACAACGACTGAAGCCGAGGCCGAACAGCAAACACTAGACTTTTTAAAAGAATACGTGCCTGCGGGCGTATCGCCAATGTGCGGCAATAGTATCTGCCAAGATCGCCGTTTTATGGCGCGTATTATGCCTGAACTAGAAGCTTTTTTTCATTATCGCAATCTCGATGTTAGCTCGTTAAAAGAGCTGGCTCGTCGCTGGGCACCAAAAGTTGAAAAGAGTTTTAAGAAAAACGCATCTCATTTGGCGATGGATGATGTGAAAGATTCTATTCGTGAATTACAACATTACCGCGAACATTTTATTAAGTTGCCTTAAAGATCCTCTGAACCAAGGGTAGCGGAGAAAAGCCCAATATTCGGGTTTGAATGCAATCAAAAGGTGCTCTGCATCGTCTTGGTGTTAGCGGTCAGAATTTTACCTTAAATCTGAGGGTCTGACTTACTAAATTTATTTATTACAGGAGAGATCCCCCCATGAACTACTTATCCAAGATCGTTGCTTTATTGTTGATGGCTTTTATTGCCACTAGTGCATATGCACTTGAAAAAACCCCGTTTACACAACCGGCTTTTGAAAAGCTACAAGCTGCTGGTGAAGTGGTTTTGATAGATGTTTACGCTAGCTGGTGCTCGACCTGCGCCAAACAGCAGAAGGCACTTAAACAATACCGCTCTGCAAATCCCGACAAAAAATTTCATATCCTCGAAGTGGATTTTGATAAAGACAAGGACTTGGTTCGCCAATTCCGTGCGCCTCGTCAATCCACCCTTTTGCTCTACAAAGGTAAAGATCAGTTTTGGTTCAGTGTAGCTGAAACGCGATTTGAAGTAATTGCTGCTGAAATCGACAAAGCTTTTGCATTTAAACCCAAGGAATCTAAGGAATACTAGGAGTAAATCTTGAGCCTTGAATTAGCCTCGATTCCACTGGCCTGGTTTGCAGGTGTACTTAGTATTGTCTCGCCCTGTGTCTGGCCGCTGGTGCCCATTATTATGGCATCAGCCGCGGGCAAAGGGCGTTGGGGGCCGTTGTATTTAGCGCTGGGGCTAAGCCTTTCTTTCGCGATAGCTGGTGGTTTACTCACCCTCATGATGCTGAATTTGGGGCTTGACCCAGTTGCTTATCGCTGGCTGGCGGCGGTAATGCTGGTGATGGTCGGCTTGATTCTGGTGGTCAAGCCACTGGCTGATTGGGTGAGCTTGCGTTTGTCCTTGATAAGCGGACGGATCAACGTGGGCAATACTGACTCCAGTTCCGCCTCGGGACAATTTGGTGTGGGTTTGCTGTTAGGATTAGTCTGGTTGCCTTGCGTGGGGCCAACCTTGGGCGTTGCCATTGCATTGGCATCTTTAGGGCAGGATCTTGCCATGGCATTTGTGGTAATGTTTGCCTTTGGTATTGGCACTTCCTCCGCATTACTAGTGGCGGCATTTTTATCCAAGCAACTACTGAGCGTTTGGCGGCCGAATATTTTTAATAATGTAGTTATCGCCAAGTTGATATTGGGCTACTTACTACTTCTTATGGGCATGATGGTGCTTACAGGCCTGGATAAAGTAGTGGAAACCTACGTCGTGCAATATCTACCTGACTGGGCGATTTCCTTATGATTTTCGACCGTACATCGCTTAATACATTATTTCATTATTGTTTAGCCTTGTGCGGTGATCGTGATAGTGCTTATGATTTACTGCAAGACTCAGTAGAAAAATATCTTAAACAAAACAAACTGCCGATACAAAATCAGCAGGCCTATATCAAGCGTATTATTCGCAACCACTTTTTTGATCTGCAACGGCGCAAAAAAATTGTGCATTTTGTGGCGCTGGATGATGTTGATAGCCTTGTCGATACCGAAAAAAGCATTGAGTCCTTGATAATTGATGAATTAACACTGAAGAAAATCTGGCAACAGCTAACGCCCGATGAGCGCGAAGTGATTTTCTTATGGGCGGCGGAAGGTTTATCCGCCTCTGCAATTGCACTGCAATTAAACATGCCCCGAGGCACTGTACTTTCGCGCTTACGCCGTTTGCGCTTGCGCATTGACAGAAAATCCGCTGCTAACATCTGCGGAGGTTTTCATGACTAACAAAAAACCACTTCGTCAAGCACTAAAAAACATGCTGAAGCAAAATAGTTTAACTGAACAACAAATATCCCAGTTGCAGGATATCGGTCATTCTTCTTTCTCGCTCAGGATCTGGTTTACCCAAAGACAACACTTAATAATGCTTACCAGCCTGGTCGCTGGCATGGCTTTGTTTTTGCTGGTATTGAATGGTTATTGGTTCAGTGGCGGCAATCTCGATATTCAACAACGTATAGCGCTTGAAGTCACAGCTAACCACTTAAAAATCAAAAATCTAGATATAGAAACCAGTTCGATGAACGAGGTGCGAAATTTCTTTGAGGGCCTGGATTTCCCACCCTATTTGTCCACCAGGATAAGCGCTAGAAATTTAAAACTGTTGGGCGGCCGTTACTGCACTCTGCAGGGCGTTATCGCTTTACAATTACGCCTGCAGTCACCGAGCGGGGATATTGTTACCTACTATCAATCGCTTTATGGCTCGGAACACTTTGGCAATACTCCCGATGTTGGCCAAGGCGATAGGCCTAGTGTTATTTACAAACGCGGATTGGAAATCACGATCTGGAAAGAAGGTGATGTGGTTTCGGTGCTGGCCGAAGTTGCACGGCAAGCCAATCAACTTGGAGCAATCGGGGAGACCCATTAGCCTGCCGTTGTCAATAGACCAAAAAAATTCATCCGGTTATTGAACCTGTGGACTTCGTATATTTCATCAAGGAAATGAATTGTTCGGGATAACTCGATTTTTTGTTCAAATAACAAACCATTAAAAGATCTCAACATTATTTGTTTATTGCGCTATCATGCACTTTTCGCTGTGACGCGATAACTTGTTTGTATATATTCAAGTTGCAGATGATCCTGTAGAAATCTCGGCATCCCCGAGATCTTTTATCGGGGATCTCTAGCGGAAACACTAGACTCCCACTAAAAGCATGCGGGAGTGACGAAAAAGGTAAACCTGCATCTTCAAGTATTTTGGGTATAGCCTGAAATTTGATACTGACGAAATTTTTTAAACTACCCTAATCAAGCAGAGGAGAACATGTCTTATTCCTTACTTAAGAAACTTGGTCTCAGCTTTTGCGTTTTATTGTTCACCGCTATATTTTCGTTGGTATACGCTGAAGCCATCGTTGCCGTTGACACTGTTCTAAACACAATCAATTCTAAGCAAATGAGTCCTTTTTGGATCCATATGTATATCGGTGCATTATTAAGTCTGCTTACTTATAACTTTTTATTGTTTATTTCACTCCGAAAGATCAGCTATCTCTATTATGCTTTACTTACAGCTGCAATATTACTTGCGTATGGTGCTTTTAATGGCTTGTGGTTTGCTGTTTTGTGGCCAAACTCGCCACAATGGCATGAGGTATCACTGCCTATAGGGCTGATACTTACAGGTCTGTTTTCAATACAGTTTTCCCGTTCATTTTTATCTACTTCTTCCCACTCTCCGAAACTGGATAAATTTTTCTCTCGTCTTAACTTAGCATTTGGACTAACATTCATCGCCATCCTATTTGCACCTTTAATTTACATTTCATACGTCACAACATTACTTATCATTATTGTATGTTTCACCACAGTCGTTGCTTGCATTAAAACAGGCTTACAAGGTCAGCGGGCATCTCAAATATACTTGATGGCTTGGCTTGTTCTCTTCCTTGGAATTAGCTTATCCATAGCGCTCCACTTTGGCTGGCTGGCTGATATATGGATAGCACATTACGCCCTCGCCTTCAGCTCTCTATTATTTGTGTTACTGCTATCTCTCGCATTAGCCTATCGTATTATTATCACCCGCAGCCAAACTGTTAAGTTTCACCAACAAGTCATTGCCAAAAGTAATGTAAAAGTAGCCGCGCAGGTAGAAGAACAAACAAAAGAACTCACAGAGCTTAACGAACAGCTTCGCCAACAAGAAGGTATATTAAAAAAATTAGCTTTTTATGATGCGCTAACGGGACTAGCCAACCACGCATTTATACAAGAACAATTAAAGCAGTTACTAATTCAATCTAGACGAAATAAAACTAAAGTCTCGGTATTATTTCTTGATCTTGATGATTTCAAACCTATAAACGATGAACATAACCATAAAGTGGGAGATGAGGTATTAAAAATTATCGCTGAACGATTACGGGCTACATTGCGAGAAAGCGATGTGGTTGGCCGTTTAGGGTGTGATAAATTTCTTGTGCTTCTTGAGTCAACCCGAGAAGATAACCATGATCCAACAGAGGTTGCTGACAAAATTCGAGCTGCCATTGCTCAACCTATTGCTA
Organism: Methylophaga sp.; assembly: GCA_002733505.1. Lineage (GTDB taxonomy): Bacteria > Pseudomonadota > Gammaproteobacteria > Nitrosococcales > Methylophagaceae. The sequence goes on from NVVW01000017.1 coordinate 13,705, forward strand.
TGGATTGGTTTATCCTGCATATCACCACCAGCATAGGCATAGCACACTACCCAAATGAGGGTCATGATGCGGCATCACTTATCTCTGCGGCAGACTCAGCAATGCAAAGCAATAAAGCGGACATGAAGGTTAAGTCCCAATAACGCCGCCATCATCTTTAGTAATCATCACCGTAGCAGAACGCGGCCTTCCTTCTTTTTGATGATCAGGCCAATTACTCGCTGCATTAGGGTTGTCTGCTGATTTTCTGAGCCCTTGTCGTTTTAATACCTTTGGCACGTCTTCACCGGGGTGTTGAATATTCACCCACATCGTCTTTAAATCGGGTGTCATGGTCACACCTGTCACCTCGCAACCAACAGGCCCGGTTAAAAATCGTCGTGTTTCACCTGTGTTTGGATCAACAGCCAACATCTGATTATTGCCAAACTGAGCGAATTTATCAGTATTCAACTTGCTAGAACTTATATCTGTTTGCACCCACAACACGCCCCGGCTATCAATCATCAAACCATCTGGGCAGGCATAACTATCGCCCGTAACTGTTGCCTCGCTTTCGTCATCGCCAGCCAAGGAAAACAACTCCCAGCTAAACGTAGTGCTAGTCACATCATCTTCCATTATTTTCATAATATGACCGAAGTAGTTATCATCTCTTGGGTTAGCAGCATCGCTATCGGCTTTGCCTTTATCACCTCGGCTTGTATTATTGGTCATGGAGACAAAAACCTCATCCGTATCAGGATGCACCGTTACCCACTCAGGTCGATCCATCGGCGTAGCCCCGACCACATCTGCCGCCATACGGACGTGGACTAATAGATCGGCTTGATCTTCAAAACCATTTTGTTGCGTCAGCCCATCTTGCCCATAAATTAACGGCAACCATACGCCTTCACCTGTTTCATCAAAGCGTGCCGCATACAACACACCTTCATCCAATAACTGGCCATGATGCGCGCCCTGCGTGCCATCCCAGCCGTGTTTGGTGATAAATTTATAGATATATTCAAACTTAGCATCATCACCCGAATACAAAGCTATACGACCGTCTTTAGCAATTTTATGTGCCACATTTTCATGGGCAAAGCGCCCCATTGCAGTTTTTTTAATGGGCGTGCTTTTGGGATCAAAGGGATCAAATTCAACGATCCAACCAAAGCGATTCGGTTCGTTAGGGTGCAGGCTAGCATCAAAGCGTTCATCATTATGATGCCATCCATAATAACTATATCCAATATTATAGCGTTTCCAAGCTTTCTTTTGTTTCTTGGCAATTCCTTTTTTGGTTGAAACATGAAAATAATCATGAAAGTTTTCTTCACATGTTAAATAGCTTCCCCACGGCATTTTGCCATTTGAGCAATTATTAAATGTGCCCAGTATTTGTTGCCCATTAGGATCTGCTTTTGTTTGAAGATACTTACTGCCAGCAGCAGGGCCGGAAACCGCTATTGGTGTTGTAGCGGTGATCCGCCTAGCATAATTGGAAGGTCGTACAATTTGCCATCCGTTCTTTTCTTTTTTAATTTCAATCACCGATACGCCATGGGCATATTGTTCTTTTAAGGTTTTTTCTGCCGTATACGTGCTGAGTGAATCAAACGCGCCACCGTCTGCATGTAAAATCTGCGAATCAATATATTCATGGTTCATCACCAATAAACCGCGTTCAGCGAGGTTTGAGCACATTGGAAGAGGATAAAACTGCAACGCATCGTGATGCATGCCCGCTTGTTGCAATTGTTGTTGTGCGGTATTTGAGGCATCCATCTTAAACACGGCACCATCTGAAACAGGATCGCCCCAACGATAAAAAACTTGTACACTATAACCTTCCGGCACCACAACATCATCCGTTAAATCCGCGATAGCAACAGCGGGAAAACCCAATAATGCCCGACCAATAGATTGGCTTAATGCAGTTTTAGCCAATAATGGCACATGAAACATTGTGGCAAATATGCCGCCCAGTCCTGTTTTCACTATAATGCGTCTTGAAATTTTTAGATCCAAAGTAACCTCCCTAATTATGTCATCTACATCACATTTTTGTTCTATACTTATGTCATCATTTGTTACTAATGATAAACATTACTATTTAATTAAGGAATATATAAATGAGTTTTTTATCAGAATTTAAAGATTTTGCTGTAAAAGGCAATGTCGTTGATATGGCAGTCGGTATCATCATCGGTGCTGCCTTTGGCAAAATTGTAGCATCATTAGTGGCTGACGTTATTATGCCTCCTATTGGCGTAGCAATGGGAGGAGTTGATTTTTCTAATCTTGCTTATGTCATACAAGCAGCCGCAGGAGATGTGGAAGCGGTTACGATAAATTGGGGTAAGTTTGTGATGACAATTCTTGATTTCATCATTGTTGCCTTAGCTATTTTTGTGGGTATTAAAGCGATGAACTCAATGAAAAAGAAAGAAGAAGAAGCGCCTAAAGAAGATCCAAAACCTTCTAATGAAGAAGTATTGCTTTCTGAAATTAGAGATTTATTGAAAAAATAAGTTTTCTGAATTTTATAAAAAGCCACTAGTGAAGCTTTTCGTTAGTGGCTTTTTTATGCCTGAAATTGTTGCTCCAACGCCCAGTCAATATGTTCTTTAACTAAGTCAGTACTCGACTCGCGCTGGTGTTGTAACACATCAATAATTTTGGGGTTAGATTTAGCATTGCCCAATGCCACTGCGATGTTACGCAACCAAGATTGATGACCAATTCGCCGGATAGGACTGCCTGCTAACCTTGTTAGAAACTCTTGCTCCGTCCAAGCAAATAAATATAGTAACTGCGGCGCATCTAAATCGTTACGCGGAAAAAAGTCTGGTAGCGTTGTCATTTGAGCAAACTTATTCCAAGGGCAGACTAACTGGCAATCATCGCAGCCATAGATCCGGTTGCCCATCATCGAACGAAACTCAACCGGAATAGCACCCTGCAACTCAATCGTTAAATAGGAGATACAACGCCGTGCATCGACTTGATAGGGCGCGACAATAGCTTGGGTAGGGCAAACATCAATACAGGCGGTGCAGGAGCCGCAATGTTCTTTTACCGCCGAGGTCAACGGTAAGGGCAAGTCAGTGTAGATTTCGCCCAAGAAAAAATAAGATCCGTGCTCGCGGTTAAGTATATTAGTATGCTTGCCGACCCAACCGATCCCTGATTTTTCTGCTAGTGCTTTTTCCATAACCGGTGCACTATCACAAAAAACACGATAGCCCATATCGGCTACCTCGGTTTTTATTTTCTCTGCCAATCGCACTAAGCGCTTGCGCATAAGCTTGTGATAATCTCTACCCAAGGCATAGCGAGAGACAAAACCCAACTGATCATTTGCTAAAACAGACCACGGCTCTGCCGCAGGCTCCGGCCAATAATCCATACGAACAGTGATCACTCTAATCGTCTCAGATACCAGCTCTTCAGGCCGAGTTCGTTTAGTGCCATGGTGAGCCATATAACTCATTTCGCCATGAAACCCTTTTGCCAACCACTGTGCTAAACCTTTCTCGGCTACCGCTAAATCAATATCGCTCACACCAAGATCCTGAAAACCATGGTTTTTTGCCCAAGCTCTCATTGATGCTAATAACTCATTTTTTACTAATGATGTATTTAACTCACTCATGCAAGCTATTATAATGGCTAAATACTGAAATACACGTCAATATATTCTGGAAATTTATGGTGAATTTACCTCATGATCTTTTCTCTGTAGAACAAACGCGTGAGATGGATCGCATTATTACTGAACAACATAATGTGCCAGCAGCAACATTAATGGCGCGCGCAGGCACTGCTGCACTCGCTTTAATTAAATGTCGTTGGCCTCAGGCTAAACGGCTGTTAATACTCTGCGGTATTGGCAATAATGGCGGTGATGGCTTTGAGCTAGCACAACAAGCGCGTGCTGAGGGTTATCATGTTGTCGTTATACAAGTAGGAAAAGCACCTATTAGCGCTGAATCATCTACTGCTCGTGATGCTTTTTTAAGCGCTGGCAGCCACATCCAAGACTTTAAGGATGCCTTACCCTCAGCAGATATTATAATCGATGCGCTGCTTGGCACCGGTATTAATCGCAAAGTTAGCGGTGAACTTAGCGCTATTATTACAGCGGTTAATAAAGTAACACACACGCCTATTTTATCCCTCGATATTCCTTCTGGTCTTCATGCTGATACGGGGATTGCTCAGGGATCCGCCATTAAAGCAACCATCACTATTAGCTTTTTAGGTCTAAATCAAGGTCTGTTTTTGAATGAGGGCTCTTATTATAGCGGCACTATTTGCTTTGATCCTTTGCAGATCTCTGCCACTATTTTAGGCAGTTTCACACCGATAATTCGCCGCATCAACTTAACAGATAATGCCGCTTTATTGGCTCCTCGAAAACGTAGCGGACATAAGGGGCTATATGGTCATTTACTTGTTATTGGTGGCGATCATGGCATGTCTGGTGCCGCACGTATGGCGGCAGAAGCTGCTGCGCGTGTTGGCGCAGGCTTAACTAGCATTGCAACCCGTGTGGAACATAGCCACTTTGTTAATCTTACTCGACCAGAATTGATGTGCTATGGCGTAGAAAATACCGATGATTTATCGCCGTTAATTAAACGTGCCAATGCCTTAACCGTGGGCACGGGCTTAGGGCAAACTGCATGGGCTGAATGTTTATTTCAAGTGGCTATAGAATCCCAGCTACCCATGGTAATTGATGCCGATGCGTTGAATATCCTCAGTCGCAACCCTCATCACTGTGATAACTGGATCTTAACGCCTCATCCTGGAGAAGCAGCACGATTATTAGGCTGCACGCCTGCAGATATTCAAGCGGATCGTTTTAAGGCTGCTGAGGATCTACAAAAACGCTATGGCGGCACCATCGTGCTTAAAGGCGCAACCACATTAATTAATAATGGTGAAGTGCCTACGCGTTTATCCACTTGGGGTAATCCAGGAATGGCAAGTGGGGGTATGGGAGACGTGCTGACGGGGGTTATTGGTGGTCTGTTGGCGCAAGGTTTCTCCCTTATGAATGCCGCCTGTGTAGGTGTGACATTGCATGGTATGGCAGCGGATAAAGCGGCAGAACAAGATGGCGAACGTGGTATGCTGGCAATGGATCTGATGCCTCACCTTCGCCACTTAGCTAACCGGCTCTATTAAAGAGGCTGTGTACAAGTCATCAACTCATATCTCACCAAAGAAACCTAATGAAACCATGGAATATTTATCTAGCCGATGAAGCAGCGACACTTAATCTTGGTGCCCGCATTGCAAAGCTATGCCCCCCGCAACAATTCACTATTCATTTAGAAGGTGAGCTGGGCGCGGGGAAGACCACTTTATGTCGAGGCTTATTGCGTGAACTTGGCCACCAAGGCAATGTCAAAAGCCCCACTTACACACTTGTTGAACAATATGATTTTTCCGATCGCTCTGTTTTTCATTTTGATCTATATCGCTTAGTAGATCCAGAAGAACTCGACTATATTGGGCTAGATGATTACATGAATTCAAATTCGCTTTGTTTAATAGAATGGCCACAACAAGGTGGCAATTACTTGCCCAGACCAGATATAATAATCAAGTTACAGTATGATGAAAGTTGCAGGCAGGCTAGCATTTTAAGTTGCTCTGATGCAGGCACACTATTATCGGCCAAACTATAGCCGTGATCATTCAATCTGCGCATTTTCGCTCCTCCGTCACTCCGGCAGGCTTTTAGCCGGAGTCTTGTTTATACGGAGATCCCGGCTAAAAGAATACCGGGATGACGAGGGATTTTTTTACAGATTGAATGATGATGGCTATAAATTAATGAACTATAGGAAACAAAATATGCTCCGTACTTTACTGAGCCTAATTTTACTTACTTTTAGCATCACTGCTTGGTCTGCAACTACTGAGGGACTGCGCTTATCAGATGCTATCGACGGTACTCGCCTAGTTATTGACCTTTCCAATGAAGTTTCATACAAAACCTTCACCCTAGATAAGCCGCATCGACTTGTCATAGATCTTCGCCAAACTAGGTGGTCAAAAAAAGTGGTATTGCCTGACTTTTCAGGCCCTCTTATTAAAAATATTCGCCATGCTCAACGGGACGGCACACTCCGCTTAGTATTAGATCTAAGCAGAACCGTAAAATATGACACGCATAAATTAAGCTCCAATCAAACGCATCCTTATCGAATTGTTGTAGATTTGCATGATCCTCGCCAAGCAACAACGTCCACAGTTAAAAAACCTGTCACACCTGCACCGACAGTGGCCGTGAAGCCCGAAACAAAGCCCACTCAGGTAGTTATTGCCAGCAAACCAAAGCCACCGATTATTATTAAGCCTAAATCAAAACCCAAACGAGATATCGTTATTGCCATTGATGCAGGGCATGGCGGCAAAGATCCTGGCGCGATAGGAAAGCATGGCACAAAGGAAAAAGACATTGTATTTTCCATTGCCAAACGCCTCGCTAATTTGGTGAATGAAGAACAAGGAATGCGCGCCTATTTAGTGCGCACTGATGATTATTTTTTAAGTCTTCGCCAGCGCATAAAGCGTGCTCATCAGCAAAAGGCGGATATGTTTATTTCGATCCATGCTGATGGCTTTCACAATAGCCAAGCAAAAGGTGCATCTGTCTATGTGTTATCACAACGTGGTGCCAGCAGTGAAGCCGCACAATTATTAGCAGATAAAGAAAATGCTGCTGATCTTATTGGCGGTATTAGTTTGGAAGATAAGGACGATCTGCTTGCTTCAGTATTATTAGATCTATCGCAAACGGCCAGCCTAGAAGCCAGTATTGAAGTCGCAAATGCTATGTTATCTGGTTTAAAACGCATCGGTAATGTGCATAAAAAACAAGTTGAATCGGCATCTTTTGTAGTATTAAAATCACCCGATATTCCATCCGTACTGATTGAAACAGCGTTTCTTTCTAACCCTGCTGAAGAACGTAAACTCAACACAGCCAGCCATCAAAATAAGCTGGCTCGCGCTATGATGTTAGGCATTCGAAATTATTTTCAACGTAACCCTCTGCCAGGTACTTACATGGATCAACGGCATATTGTCAGCAGTGGCGATACACTCAGCACCATTGCAAAGCGTTACCAAGTCAGCATGAATCAATTAAAAACAAAAAATAATTTATCAACCGCTAATCTTAAAATAGGCGATATATTGCTTATACCCTAAGCAATGGTAAGGATCCCGTGACCACAACTCGTATTCACGCTCTACCGCTCCATCTTGCCAATCAAATTGCGGCCGGAGAAGTGATTGAACGGCCCGCCTCGGTTGTCAAAGAGCTCATTGAAAATAGCATTGATGCACACGCCAGCCAAATTGATATTGATATTGAGGGTGCAGGCAGCCAACTTATTCGCATTCAAGATAATGGCGAGGGCATTCACCCGGACGATCTCATTATTGCACTGAGTCGCCACGCCACCAGCAAAATTCACTCTAGCGAACAACTCAGCCATATTAGTAGTCTTGGTTTTCGTGGTGAGGCTCTCCCCAGTATTGCATCAATTTCTCACTTAACACTCACTTCTCGCCAAAAAGATAGTGATTGTGCCTATCAAATTAGCCATGGCGAGACAGAAAATACGCCCGCATCCCACCCTTATGGCACTAGTTTTGAAATACGTGATTTATTCTTCAACCTGCCGGCTAGGCGACATTTTCTTCGTAGTAATAAAACAGAGCAACATCATATTCTTACCACAATCCAGCGGCTAGCCTTAAGTCAATTTGAAGTCGGTTTTCATTATAAATATGCCCATTCAACTAAATTGAAATTAGCGATGGCTCATACCTTTGAGCAACGACAACAACGTGTTGCCAAAATTTGTGGCAAAAGCTTCATCGATAATAGTTTTTATATTGAACAGCGTTATGAGGAAATTACCTTATCTGGCTGGTTAGGCAAAACCGAAGCCCATCGTTCACAAACCGATGTTCAATATTTTTTTATAAATGGTCGAGTTATTCGCGACCGGGTGATTAATCATGCCATTCGACAAGCCTATGCTGAAACTATTCCTGCGGGTCGGCAAGCCGCTTATGTACTCTATTTAACGATTCCGCTCGATACTGTAGATATCAACGTACACCCAACAAAACATGAAGTCCGCTTTCGAAATGCGCGTTTAATTCATGGTTTGATTATCTCAGCCATCCAAGAAGCATTATCAAGCACAGATTATTTTACTGCTGAAAAAATAGCTAGCGATGATACTATTGCCGAGCAAACAGCAACGTATCAGTCACAGCAGTTACTCATCTCAAGCAAGCCTTTCGATACCGCAAGCTCCAATCCATTAGGACAAATAATCACCCTCTTAGAGCAACGATATATCATCACTCAGAGTTTACAGAGCTTGCTACTGACAGATTTACCAGAAGCCATTCGACATCTGCATCGTCAACAATTACGCAATGCCATTGCAGACAATACCTTAAGATCTCGCCCCATCTTGGTGCCCATTATCGTCAGCACAGATAAGCAACAGATTGATGCCGCCCAAAAACATGCCGCAGTTTTGAATAATTTAGCCATACAATGTCAGCAACAAAATAATGGTTTGATGGTAACGGCCATTCCCAGTTTGCTAGCACAGTGTGATATCAAAAAATTGATGTCCGCAATATTGCTTGCACTGACTCATGATCCAACGGATACCGAAGGTCTTACCGCACTGCTTCAACAACATATTGCGCTTATTACTATCAATAATATTGAGCATGCAAAACAACTCATTGAACAACTAAATATGATGCCTATCCAAAAAAAATGGTGCATATCACTTGATCAACAAACACTTAGTAGCTTATTCTCACCATTACAGTAAATTTATAGGCAATTGAAATGGCTAGAACCACCTCAGCAAAACCATCGCTTATTCCAGCAATTTTAGCCTTGCTAGTTTTAATACTATTTGGCTATATTTTATTTTCTGATCTTAAACCTGGCAGTAGCACCGAACACGATATTAACCCTCCAATCGAAATCATTGACACACCACCGCCTCTCGCTATTATTACGCAAAATGAAGATATTCTACAAAAAGAGCAAGAAGCAGAAGCTTTTGTTAGTCAACTCGCAGTCGCAACAACAGAGCCTATAATTGTCAATGAAAACAATAACCAATTTGTTCGCCATGATAGTATTATTGTTTTACCCAATGGCGATGAGCAAACGCTAGCCATTAAAGATATCATCCAAGATGGTGATATGGCTGATGATGCCCTATTTTATGTCCACAATGTTACTGACCGAGATGTGCAAGGTTTATGGGGCATTGTCCAAACAGGATTAATTAATAAATTTCGCCAAGGCCTAAGCATTAAAGGTGTCAGCCAAAATAAAGATATGCTGCAAGCGGTGATCCCCGCTAACGCTGACGAACAGCTACCTTCAGGTTTAAGTTCTTTTCTAGGAAAAATACTCTCTAGCAAAGTTGATAGCAGTTATATTTATAACTTCAATACAAAAAAAATGGGTCGCGACTCAAACGTTATTCACCCTGGACAACAGTTGGTCGTTATTCATTTTTCACCTGAAGAACTTAAACAAATTTACCAATTTTTTTCAGAGCAACGTAACCAAGAAACTGAAACCTTCGCCATTACCGACTAGCTATGCTTGATCTGCTATTTCTAATTGTGGTCGCGCTCATTATTGGCGCGGCATTTATTGTGGCTAATAAAGATTAAACTCTAATTATTCACCAAGGAGACACAGAGTTCACAGAGGAAAGCTTTATATTCCCGTGATCATTCAGTCTGCAAAAAAAATCCTCGTCATCCCGGTATGCTTTTAGCCGGAGTCTTGCTTGTGCGGAGATCCCGGCTTAAAGCATACCGGGATGACGAGGAATGAAAATTTACACATTGAATGATCTTGTATAAATCTCGTCATCCCAGCATGCTTTTAGCTGAGATCTTATGGCTAGTAGGCTAGACTTGTATCTCCCGCTTAAAACATGCGGGAATGACGAGGGGTGATAGTGAGATGCTCGCTTTACAGATACTTTATACTTTTCTCTGTGATCTCTGTGTCTCTGTGGTAAAAAATCCTATTCTTCAGTTTTTTTCTCAAAGCGACCATATCGCAACATAATACTTGGCAAGACCAATAAATTTAGAATGGTCGATGAAATCAAACCACCAATAATAATACTCGCCATCGGCCCCATTATTTCCCTTCCCGGATTATCTGAGTTTAAAGCAATCGGAAGCATCGCCAATGCTGTTACTAATGCTGTAATCAATATTGAAGGTAATCGTTCTTGTGCACCGCGGATGGCGGTAGCTGCATTCCAAGGTAAACCCTCTTCAACCACCAAATGTTGAAAATGGGACACCATCATAATGGAGTTACGCAAAGTGATGCCAAACAGCGTTATAAAGCCGACCAATGAGCCAATCGACAATACGCCACTGGTAAATAACACGGCAATCACGCCGCCCACTAAAGAAAAAGGTAAGTTAATGAGCACTAACGACATATTTCGCACACTTTTTAATGCCATAAATAGCAATAATAAGACCGCTATGCCCGCCAATGATGAGTGTACGATTAAATCTTCTTTCGATTGCGCCTGAGCAACGGCAGCGCCGGTAAATTCAGGATAAATATCGGCTGAAAATTCAACCTCATCATGCACACGCTGTTTTAACTCAGCAAAGAAAGAAACCAAATCACGGCCTGTTACATTGGATGTCACCGTTTGTAAGCGCTGTGCGCCAGCATGCAAAATCATATGTCGGCCTGAGACTTGTTGTATCTGAGCCACATCTTTTAAGCGTAGCATCACCCCCGATGGCGTTTTAATCGGCAGCATTAACACATCTTCCGGTTGCTGTTTCTGCGATTTGGGCAGTGTCACCACCACATCAAACACCCGGTTATCATCCAGAACTTGTCCAACAACCGCACCTTCAAACCCTGCATGAACTGTCGCCATCACCTCAACGGGTTTCAAGCCCCAATAAGCCAATTCATCCAGTAATAACCGTATTTCTATCTGTGGCTCGCCCGGTGGAGCACGCAATTGCACATCGGCTGCGCCATCAATTTTACGCATAACGGCTGCAATTTGTTTAGCCTTATGATCAAGCGCCGCTAAATCTTTACCATAAACATTAACCACTACCGGCGAGGTATAACCCGAAATGGTTTCATCAATACGCTCCGTTAAAAAGGTGTTTACTTCAGAGTTTATACCCGGAAAGGCTAATAAAACCGCTCGGATCTCATCTAAAATAGCCTGTTGCTGCTGACCACCCAAGCCAGGATCTAAAGCAATTTCATATTCACTGTAGTGTGTGCCATAGGTATCGGCACCTCGCTCTGCTCGCCCAGCCCACTGTGATGTTGAACGCACACCCTCTATCTCGGCCACGCGCTTTTCAATCTGACCACCGATTCTAAGTGATTCTGCAATCGATGTGCCCGGCACACTAGCCGTGTGAATAATATAATGGCCTTCTCGTAACTCCGGCAAGAAGCTACCGCCTAATAACGGCAATATGGCTAAGCCCGCCAAACAAAATAGTGCCACACCACTAAAAACCAACTTTGGAAAACGACTCACACCCTTTAAAATTCGACCATAAATAGGGTTCAATAATCGGACTAAGGGTGGCTCTTTATCGCTCAAACTACCCCAACGTGTTAATAAAATATGACATAAGGCAGGCGTTACCGTTAATGCCACCCCCAATGAAGCAAAAATAGCTAGAATATAGGCAATACCTAAAGGCTCAAACATGCGGCCAGCAACGCCACTTAAGGTCAATAACGGCACAAACACCAACATGACAATAAAGCTGGCATACACCACCGAACTACGCACTTCCATTGAGGCGTCATACACCACCGTCATTGTCGATTTTGGTTGCGCAAGCGCTGCATTTTCACGCAAACGTCTAAAGATATTTTCAGTGTCGATAATGGCATCATCAATCACTTCACCCAGTGCAATCGCCAAACCGCCCAGCACCATAATATTGATGTTTATATCCATTTCTAACAACACAATTAATGCCGCAAACAGCGATAAAGGAATCGCAGTAATCGAAATCAATGCGGTGCGTAAATTAAACAAAAACAATAACAGCACTAACATCACTAATCCGCCACCCACCAACAGATGTTCACGAATATTCTGTAAGGATGATTCAATATAATTTGCCGGGCGAAATAAATCATCATGCAGGGTAATGCCATCAACAGCAAAGCCATCTTTGAACTCCGCCAATGCTTGTTCTAAGCCCAATGTCACTGCTAAGGTATTGGCTTTATATTGCCCAATTACCATCAATACCACTGCCGGCTTGCCTGCAATGGCAGCGCCACCAATCGCCGGTGCGGCGGCAGTAGTGATCTGCGCCACATCACCTAAAAGTAAACTACCGGTTTCAGTGCCTTTTAATACCACTTTTGATAATTGCTCAGCCGTTGTGGGCTGGCCACTTATTTTAAGCATCATTCGCTGATTACTATTCTCAATATAACCGCTCGCCATAATGCCTGTTGCTTGTTTAGCGGCTTGAATTACATCATCAATAGCCAAGCCATAACGGATCAATTTATCGCTATCAATTTGAATTTGTAATTGCTTTTCTTCACCGCCAAACACATTAATATCAGCCACGCCTTCAACGCTTAACAATCGCGGTGATAAAGTCCAATCAACCAATGAACGTAGTGCCATAAGATCGTGATTATCCGACGTTAAACCTATCGTCATCACCGTGCCCGATGATGATGCCAACGGCACCATTAACGGAGGAGCAACACCTGTCGGCAACGCATCGTTAAGGCCTAATAAGCGTTCTGATACCAATTGCCGATTACGATAAATGTCGGTGCTGTCATAAAAAGTCAGCGTCACAACCGACAAACCAGGAATAGATTGCGAACGAATGAATTCTGTGCCGACCAAACCACCCAACGCATTTTCTATAGGCTGCGTAACCAACACTTCTACTTGCTCAGCTGTTAGACCCTGCGACTCAGTTTGAATAATAACCTGCTTCGGTGCGAATTCTGGGAAAATATCTAAGCTCGAATTAGAGAGTGCATAAACACCATAACCCAGCAGTAACATTGCCAAGGCAACAACAACGCCACGAAAGCGAACAGAAAAAGCGACAATATGTGAAAGCATCTTAGTTTTTGTATGCCATTTTTAAGCCGACTAAAACCAGCCATTTAATCCGAACAAAAAAGCACGTCATTCCACTGCCCCAACTAGCGTCATTCCGGTAGCCCCAACTAGCGTCATTCCGGTAGCTTTTAGCCGGAACCTAATTACAAGACCACAGATCCCCGCTAACAACATACGGGGATGACGACTTTTCTGCCTATTACTCGTTGCCATTAAATCAATCATCATCATCTTCATCAAGAATTTGCCATCTAAATTCCTCTGATAACAACATTTGCGCTCCCTTTATAACGAGCAACTCTCCTTCTGCAAGCCCATGCTCCACAAATAAGCCTCCTGTTGCAGGCAAGCCTTGTTGCACTGAACGACGTTGATATAAGTCCTCTTCTTTTTCAATATAGACCCATGGCAGTCCATCATTCCATATTATCGCCTTATCAGGCACAAACACACCTGTTATGGGTGTGTTTGTCGTAGGTATCCACGCATCCAATCTCATCCGCGCGCGTAACCTTCCTGTTGCTATTTTGAAGAAATAACTTTCTCCTTGCGTCAGCGCTCCAGTCGATACGGCGGGTGAAACAAAATACGCTTTTCGCGCCTGTTGTTGTGTGCCATCACGCGTAACCCGAATAAAACTGATGTCGGCAACCAGTGATACATCAGCCGGTAATATCACCAACAATAAGCTATCTTGATGTGACAGCAGTCTCTTCCATTGTTCAGAGTTCTTAGCGAAAACCCAACTTGTGACTTCCGCGCCCCATGACTGTTGCCCATCATCTTGAACAGCTTGCACCTCAAACCCTAAACCTTGCAATGCTGCATTTGCTTCTCGCCAAACTGCGCGCGCATAGTCCACTTTTTTAGTGGCTACACTGCCCACACCTTTTGCTAAGGTGTTGAGCCGCTTTAATTCTTGTGCCGCCGAGCGCTCTGCTACTTTAGCCACATTTAACGCTGATACAGCTTGGTTATAACGCGCCTTTATGGTCACTAAAGGGCGAATATCAACAACGATTGCCATCGCTTTTGATTCTGGAAAGAAGCTGCTTTCCGCCAAAACACTAGTTTCAATACCTGCATAAGCTGAAATATCGCCATCAATACGTACCATCAACCTTTCAATAGGCACGTCATCGTCATCGTCATCGTCATCGTCATGATTATTTTGTACTGCGGTTGTATAGCTACCAAGCCACCCTTTTACAATGCCGCTAAACGACGACTTTGTTGCCGCAGGCATCAGCGCAATAATCGCCACTGCCACAATCAAAACAATACTCCAAAAACCTACTTTTCTACGCAATGTCATTGCCAACCCGTTTAGCTAAAGCCACAAAATAAACGTGATATTACACCATGATGAGACAATAGCAACAAGCAATGAGACCAAATAAGTTACTTTTAAAACTTGACAGAGCACGCCGCTACAGGTTTAATACGCGACCTTTAGCAATGTTAAAAATTGTTAAGGCTCGATAGCTCAGTCGGTAGAGCAAGGGATTGAAAATCCCTGTGTCCCTGGTTCGATTCCAGGTCGAGCCACCATTTATATAAAAGCCCCAGCATTTTTAATGTTGGGGCTTTTTTATTGCTTCATTATCAATATTCACCACAGCGAGACATAGAACACAAAGTTTTAATATCCCGCCATTCCGCATACCCCTCCCACCTCGCCATTCCGTCATTGACCTTGCGGTTACTTTGTTTCGGTAGCATTTACTTTTTCGTCACCCTAATGCCCACGCCCACCGCCCCCAGCTTACAAAAAGTACTTTATATTTTTAATATGATGTAAAATTGTATTCTTACCACTCATACATGGATAAATATGCATCAATGCTTATCGATGAAATAAGACAAAACAAAACATCAATAATCGCCCTAACGGAAATGTTTGGCGCAAAACATATTCGTGTTTTTGGTTCCGTTGCCAGAGGTGAAGAAAATAGCAACAGCGATATTGACTTCTTGGTTGATTTCCCGAAGGGCTATGACTTGTTTTCGCAACGACTGCCGTTAGCTGAGAAATTATCTCACTTATTGCATAGGCCAGTCGACCTTGTTCCAGAACATGAATTAAACCCATATATTCGTGAGTCGGTATTGAAAGAAGCCGTTGAACTATGAGTAAATCATGGCAAGCTTATGCAAAACATATTATCGACACTATCGCAAAAATAGAACAAATTAAAGCTAGGGGCGATTTAACACAAGACGTAATATTGTATGATGCCACTTTACGCAACTTGCAAACACTTTCAGAAGCCACACAATTACTTCCTGAAGAGTTGAAAACAAATTATCCTGAAATACCATGGCGTGAAATTAGTGGATTCCGCAATATCCTTGTTCACAACTATCTCGGAAACATTGACCCAATCACTATTGCCTCCGTGATCGCCACCCAACTAGCACCACTTGAAAGCGCCGTCAGCAAGATGTTGACTAACGCTGATAATATTTTAAAATAATTTCACAAATTTAAGGATGCTTATTCCCCTCTCGTCACTCCATGCTTACCCTCCCGTCATTTACCCGGCGGTTACTTCGTTTCGGAAAACACAAACCCCGTCATTCCGGTAAACACAAACCCCGTCCCGGTAGGCTTTTTAGCCGGGATCTATTTTTTTAATTTAGATCCCGGCTAAAAAGCTCACCGAAACGAAGTAACCGCAGGATCAATGACGAAGGATTATGAGCAGCAGATTGATTTCACTTAGCTATAAACCAATAATATGTGGTAAAAAACACACAAAAATGTGACGGCAGTAGAAATATTTAGTTTTTTGTTGTAAAAGTGTTGCAATGTGCTCTAAAACGTGGAGAATACATCATTAACCGCGATTAACTCCGGTTACGAGAGAAACATTTAAGTAATCTGTTAACAACTATATAAGGTATACAGAAATGACATTAAACAAAAAAGTATTAGCTGGTCTTGTTGCATTTGCAGCAGCATCAACTTCTGCACAAGCAGTAACAGTAGCTGCTAACGACGGTTGGGAATTAGGCGTTAGTGGTTTAATCAACCAATTTTTAGTTCACACAAACAATAATAATAGTGGTACTGATGATATCAATGAAGTGCGTGATGGTTTATTGCCAGCGTTCATTAACTTTGATTTCAAAGCACCAACTATGAATGGTCTTGATATCGCAGCACATATCTCATTCAGCCCTAGTACAAACGTTGATAGTTATGGCGCAACCACATTGGGCGGCATCGAACAACGTGAAGTTTACTTCACTGTTGCAGGTTCTTTCGGTACTATCTTAGCAGGTAAAGCATTAGGCCTTTACAGTTCACACAATATCCTAACTGATCAGACTTTATTCGGTGTGGGTTATGGTGGCGGTGGCAACCTTCACACAACACTAGGTGGTATTGGTCTAGGTTATGACTACGCTGCTTGGCGTTCACAGTTCAAATGGACATCTAACGACATGAACGGTTTCAAAATAGCTTTAGCCGTTATGGATAGTACTGTTGGAGTTCTCACCCTGTCAGGTAAGCCAACAGGCTCTATCCTTTCTGGTGACGTAGATTCTGAAGACTTACGTTATGAAGCCGACTTATCTTACTCTGGCGCATTTGACGGTGGTTCTTACACTGCATGGTTAAGCGCTATGCACCAAGGTGACAAGATCGCTGGTGCAGCAGATCTTAAAGATGATGCACAGGCATGGACTGTCGGTGGTACTTTAGTAGTGGGCGGCTTTGAAGCTATGGCTCAATACTCTGACTCTCAAGGTTCATCTAGTGCAACTGTTGAACGTGAATGGAACCAGTTCATTGTTCAAGCAGGTTACCGTTTTGGTGGCACAACTTTAGTTTCTGCACAATACACAGAACTTGAAGATGATAGCGACTTTGCTGCTAGAACCGCAGCTTATGGTGCAGGCTTTGAAAACGACGACACAATCGAGAAGATCACTATTGGTGTCTACCACGATGTAAATGCTAACCTTAAATTGGTTGCTGAATACTCAAAAGTAGAAGATGATCTAGATACTGGTATTGACCAAGATATCTATTCTATCGGTGGTTTTGTATTCTTCTAAAGGATACAAACAACTTAAAGTCTCAAATTATTTGATTTGATGCTTGAAGATTTAAAAAGCCTCGGCCTCACGGTCGGGGCTTTTTTTTGGCTATACTTCCCGTCAGTGCTTTTCCCTTCGTCATTTCCCGCCCCTCCGTCATTGCGAGCGTAGCGAAGCAATCCAGTCCCGCTCTTAACCGACACACACAAAGCTGACTAATTCAACCCGACTTCGCCAGACCTGCACTCTAGCGTTCTGCGTAGCTGGATTGCTTCGCTACGCTCGCAATGACGGGGTTGGCATTACCGCAATGACGGGGGTATTTTAACTTGATCATGGGTAATGGGTAATGCTAGTATTACCTGAAAGGAGAAAGATTTATGATCTCAACAGCAACCAGTAAGTTAACAAAAAAATATCAGGCGACTATCCCCGAACCTGTCCGTCGCATGCTTCATTTAACAGCAGGTGATGTGATTGCCTTTGATATTGACAATAATAATGTTCATCTCCGCAAAGCACGATCAGTTGACACTGTTTTTGCGCAAAGCCTTCAAGACACGTTAACTGAGTGGGACTCCGCTGAAGATGACGAAGCCTATCGTGAGCTTTGAACTGTTTGATGTTGTTGTTGTACCTTTTCCTTTTACCGATAAAACAACAAGCAAGCGACGACCTGCTCTAGTATTATCTAACAAATCTAATTTTAACCAGAAAGTCGGACAGTCAGTGCTTGCCATGATTACCAGTGCTCAAAATTCTGATTGGCCTCTCGACACTGACATTACCGATCTTGATTCTGCAGGCCTTCCTTCTGTATCAATAGTTCGCATAAAACTATTCACATTAGATGACCAGTTAATTATTAGAAAAGCAGGCTCACTCGCTTCTAACGATCAAAAGCAGGTAACTAAAGCACTACAAAGCTTATTTAAACTCAAATAAAGTGGAGACTGCCGTGTCTACAAAGAAAATATTATTAGCTGATCTCATTAATGCTATTCAAAATACGATTAATATTAATTCCGATGAAGTAGCTGAACTTGATCGCGCGATTGGTGATGGTGATCATGTGGTGAATTTGCAACGCGGTTTAGACGCACTCAATAATATAAAGGATGAGCTGGCTACCATGAACTGGTCGGCTGCTTTTATGAAAATAGGCATGACATTGATGTCTACTATGGGCGGTGCTTCCGGCTCACTGTTTGGAACTTTATTTGTCAGTATGGGTAAAGCGGCAAAAGGGATGGAATTAGATCTAACTGCATTCTCAGAAATATTTTATCAAGGTGTAGAATCTGTTAAACAGCGTGGTAAAGCTGATATTGGTGAAAAAACCATGCTGGATACACTGATACCTGTCGCTAACAGTTTAGTACGTGACGCTCAAAATACTATTTCATTAGCAGTAGCGCTCAATAATGCTAAAGCAGTCGCCATTACAGGGATGGAATCAACCAAAGAGTTGATCGCCACTAAAGGCCGCGCGTCATTCTTAGGCGAGCGTGCTATCGGTCATATTGATGCCGGTGCTAGAACTAGTCAGTTAATGATTTGTGCTATTGTTGATGTGATCGCTCGTCATTGCGAGCAACGCGAAGCAATCTAGGCCGCGCTGAATACCAAGCTGTAGATCTCACCGAGTCGGTTGGTAGCTAATTTTCTTTGTGTCGGTTAAAGATCTGGATTGCTTCGCTACGCTCGCAATGACGTGCTGGGTTGTGTAGGTGCAGTTGTGTTCTAACAACTAAGATCCCCCGTCATTGCGAGCAACGCGAAGCAATCTAGTTACGGCAGAATATCAGGATACAGATCGCGCCAAGTCGGGTTTGTTTGTTCAATTAACTGTAATTTCTTTTTTCTAGAGCCTGCTTTAATCTGTTTTTCACGTGTAATTGCAGATAGCATATTTTCGCATTGCTCAAAATAGACCAATAATGTTGTTTTGTATTTAGCCGAAAATCCGCCCAGAGAACCTTGTTTATGTTGCCAAACTCTTTTTAGTAAGTCAGAGGTAACGCCGGTGTAAAGTGTGCCATTTCTTCGATTTGTCATGATGTAAATTGCTGGGTTTTTCAATTGCTTAACTTCCTTGTGTTGTGTCTGAAAACTGGATTGCTTCGCTGCGCTCGCAATGACGGAGGGCGGAGTGCAGTTATGACGAGGACTGCAATCGCAATGTCATGACACTGCACCCGTAATAACGTATTGTGCTGTCTAGGCAATCGCTCGTCATTGCGAGCAACGCGAAGCAATCCAGCCCCGGCTAATTATCAAAACCCCCAACGCAAATTAGCCGTATGCACAGGTGCATCCCATAAACTAATCATTTCATCATCAAGCAACGTAACTGTAATTGATGCGCCTGCCATATCAAGTGAGGTGGTGTAGTTGCCGACTAATGACCGTGCAACTTCTACCCCTTTTTGTTGCCAATATTGCTCGGCTAGCTCGTATATTAAATATAGCTCCATTAAGGGTGTCGCGCCAAAGCCATTCACGTGTAGTAATATTTTCTGGCCTTTTTGTGGTTTGAGATCTTGATCAATAGCTGCCGCAAGATGTTCAACAATATCACTGGCGCTAATTAAATTCATCGGTTCACGGCCTCGCTCACCATGAATGCCGACACCCATTTCTATTTCATTATCACCAATATCAAAAGTCGGTTTACCCAAGGCAGGAACAGTACAACTGGTTAACGCTACCCCCATTGATGCTGTTACGTTATTCACCCGCTCACCCAAAGCCTTGCACTGTTGAAGATCAGCGCCTGCTTCTGCCGCCGCGCCGACAATTTTTTCTACAATTAATGTACCTGCAACACCGCGGCGACCGGTGCTATGATCTTTGGGCAAAGACACGTCATCACTCACCAAAACGGTTTCATGTGGGCAATCTAACATTTCACCGGCAATTTCAAAATTCATTACATCACCGGCATAGTTTTTAACGATAAACAAAACACCGCCACCATTTTCAACTGATTCTGCGGCCGCCATCATTTGATCTGGTGTGGGTGAGGTAAATATTTGTCCCGGACATGCCGCATCCAGCATACCTAGCCCGACTAAGCCCGTATGTAATGGCTCGTGCCCCGAACCACCGCCTGAAACCAGCATCACTTTTCCCGCTGATTTAGTCTGCTTTCTGCTAATAAAATGCGGTTGATGATTGAAGCTCACAATATCTTGATGGGCTTTTGCAAAGCCATTTAAACTTTCTTCTAATAGGCTTTCAACGCCATTTATCATCTTTTTCATTTTATGTCTCCAAATTGCTTCAACTCATCTGTTATTGCTCGAATATCATTCATGATCCATGTGGGCTGATAATCAACATCTTCAATATCTTTTTCACTAGAAACACCGGTTAATACTAAAACACTGCGCATCCCTGCATTTACCGCACCTAGAATATCAGTATTCAACCTATCACCAATGGCAACCGTATTTTCAGCCTGCGTAGCTAGTGTTTCCAAAGCCTGTTGATATAAAATAGGCTCAGGCTTACCTATACTTATCGCCTTAATTCCCGTAGCGGCTTCCAGCGCGGCTATCGTGCCGCCATTGCCCATAACCTCGCCCAACTCTGTCGGCAATGTCGTGTCCGCATTAGTGGCATAAAATTGTGCACCTGCTTTGATATTAAGCGTTGCTGTAGCGAGTTTGTCCCATGTTAATTTGCGATCAAGGCCTGAAACCACAATATCTGCACCTTGATCAGTAATGCCTTTTTCAGTTTGATTAACCTGATACAGTTCTGTCAGCGTAAAACCTTGCTCTATTAACGGCTGGCGCAAGCCATCTTCACCAATAACAAATACGCGTCGCTTATCTTTAGCTTGGTGCTTCACTAAATAACTCACCGTTGCCATGCTTGATGTCAATATCTCATCTGCTATAACGGCCACACCCATTTTTGCTAACTTATCAATATATTGCTGTTGCGTTAGGCTGGCATTATTAGTCGCCAAAACAAAGGGTATCGCTAAATCCCTTAATACCGCAAAGAAATCAACTAAACCATCAATGGCAACATTGCCATGCCAGAGCACGCCATCCATATCAATAATAAAGCCATCTATCGTTTCTAAATCCATCATCATCCCAATATTAAGAACACCGCGCAAATTACTATTATGTTAATCTTGTCATAAAACAAATACCGCTGTCCAGCTATTAAAACAGTGGCTTTTTCTTCCAAACTCTAATATCAGATTGACATTGACAAGCAAAATGAATTATATTCCTCCAGCGTATTTTTAACGTAACTAACTTCAACTTAACCTTTTTAGGAGCATGTCAACATGGCAAAAGCACTTATTCAAATGGCTCTAGATTCTCTAGATTTCGATGCAACAATGGCACTTGCTGAGCAAGTAGCACCTTATGTTGACATCTTAGAAATTGGTACACCTTGTATCAAATATAACGGTCTAGAACTTGTTACCGCATTAAAAGCAAAATTCCCTAACAAACTTCTTTTAGTTGATCTTAAAACTATGGATGCGGGTGAATATGAATCAACGCCTTTCTATGAAGCTGGTGGCGACATCTGTACTGTACTGGGTGCTTCTGATAAAGCAACAATGGGCGGCGTAATCAAAGCAGCTAACGCGAACAATGCTGAAGCTCAAATCGACTTAATCAGCGTTAAAGATAAAGCGAAATGTGCAACTGAAGCAGCGGCAAATGGCGCACAAATTATCGGTGTTCACACTGGTCTTGATGCTCAAGCAGCTGGCCAAACACCTTTTGCTGACTTAAAACTGATTGCTGATTTAAACCTTGGCGTACGTATTTCAGTTGCAGGTGGTATCAACAAAGATACTATCCAAGGTACAGTTCAAGCCGGTGCAACAATTGTTGTTGTTGGTGCGGCTATCTACGGTGCTGATTCTCCAGCTGATTCAGCTAAAGAATTGCGCGCACTAGTTGACGCAGCATAATCTTCTATTAGCGTTTTCTCTAAAGTAGAATTTAAAGAAGCGAGCGCCACCTAAACTTAAAATTGGGTGTCGCTCGTTTTTTTACTATTTCAACAAAAAATTATAATCAATAATTCAATAGCTTTCTCAAAGCAAATTTATTTGAGAACCTAGGTTTAAATAAAATAAATAGAGGTATTACCATGGACAACAAAGGTTTTTTTGCTTCAATCTGCAGTTTTTTTGGCGGTTTGTTTTCATCTGATTCAGATCAATCTAGTAATACTTCATCTAATGATGGTTTAACCAGTGTTGAGCGTTACATCCGTAACCAATCTGCCAACACCTCATCTAGCGTTGAAGCATATATCCAAAAAAATTCTAAACCCGTTACTACTGTCGAAGCCTATATCCGCAATCAAGCGAATGCTAAGCCAGTGACTAGTGTTGAACAATATATCCGCGATAACAGCTAAATTCGCGAAATATTATTTGTAAGTAAAGTCATTATATTTGACTTTACTGTAAAATTTTACCCCCCATATTTAGGAAGGTACCTTTAACCATGGCAAATTTACTTGACCAACTTAAAAGCATGACCGTTGTTGTTGCTGACACAGGCAACATTGCTGCAATCGAACAATTCACTCCACGTGATGCAACAACTAACCCATCTTTGATTACAGCCGCAGCGCAAATGCCTGAATATCAAAGCATTGTCGATGACACGCTTAAAGGTGCTCGTGAAACTGCCGGTGCTGGTGCGTCTGCTGCTGAAGTAGTTACCTTGGCATTTGATCGTTTAGCCGTTTCATTCGGTTTGAAAATTCTTGAAATCGTACCAAAACGTGTTTCAACAGAAGTGGATGCGCGTTTGTCATACGACACAGATGCAACTATTGCAAAAGGTCGCGACCTGATTGCGCAATACGAAGCAGCGGGCGTATCTCGTGATCGTATTCTGATCAAAGTTGCTGCAACTTGGGAAGGCGTTATGGCTGCCAAAGTGCTTGAACAAGAAGGTATTCACACCAACCTTACTTTAGTATTTGGTTTACACCAAGCCATTGCTTGTGCTGAAAATGGCATCACACTAATTTCACCATTCGTTGGTCGTATTCTTGACTGGTACAAAAAAGACACGGGGCGTGATTCATACCCAGCTGCTGAAGATCCGGGCGTTGTATCTGTTACTGAAATTTACAACTACTACAAAAAGTTTGGTTATAACACTGAAGTGATGGGTGCAAGCTTCCGTAACTTAGGTGAAATCACTGAGTTAGCCGGTGTTGACTTACTTACCATTGCACCTGCATTGCTTGATGAGTTGCAATCAACTGAAGGTGATTTACCACAAAAATTAAATGCGGCTAATGCGGCTGCAATGGATATTGAAAAAATCAATATGGATAAAGCAACATTTGAGAAAATGCATGCCGCAGATCCTATGGCTACTGAAAAATTAGCAGAGGGTATTGATGGCTTTGCAAAAGCATTAGAAGTACTTGAAGAATTACTTGCGAATCGTTTAGCAGAGATTGAAGCGTAAGCTCCAGCTCTCTATTTACATTAGCAGTACCAACCCTGTCGCTCTTATAGATATATTAAGGGCGGCACCTTTAGGATCTATTCGTTTGACAATAGTCTAGGTTCTGAATTATAGTTCTTAGTCGCGTAATTGACGTGTACTAAATAAATCTACTACTTTAAGGAGTATGTAAACATGGCACAAATCCAAATGGCTCTAGATTCTCTAGATTTCGACGCAACAATGGCTTTAGCAGAAGCAGTTGCACCTTATGTTGATATCTTAGAAATCGGTACGCCTTGTATTAAATATAACGGTATCAAACTTGTTAAAGCATTAAAAGTAGCTCACCCTGACAAACAAATCTTAGTTGATCTTAAAACTATGGATGCGGGTGGCTACGAGTCAACACCTTTCTTTGAAGCGGGTGGCGCTATCTGTACTGTACTTGGTGCTGCTGATATGTCTACAATCCAAGGCGTTATCGATGCTGCTAAAGCAAACAATGCTGAAGCTCAAGTTGACTTAATCGGTGTTGAAGATAAGGTTGCTGTTGCTAAAGCATCTGCTGCAAACGGCGCACAAATCATCGGTGTTCACACCGGTCTTGACGCTCAAGCTGCAGGTCAAACACCTTTTGCTGATTTAGCTTTAATTGCTGGTCTTGGCTTAGATGTTAAAATCTCTGTTGCGGGTGGTATCAACAAAGACACAATCCAAAGCACAGTTCAAGCTGGCGCTGCAATTGTTGTTGTTGGTGCAGCTATCTACGGTGCAGATTCTCCAGCTGATTCAGCTAAAGAATTGCGTGCTTTAGTTGACGCAGCATAAGGAATATTACAATGCATCGTGATCTACTGTTAAATAAAATTACAAATATCCTTGGTTCTACTGATGATTCATTAGAAGCTACATTAGTTTCAATGTGTGATGATGCCAAGCGCATCTTTATTACAGGTGCAGGTCGCTCAAAACTAGTGGGAAACTTCCTAGGGATGAGATTGATGCATAGTGGTTATGAAGTATTTGTTCAAGGTGAGATAAGTACACCAAGTATCCGTAAAGGCGATTTGTTAATCGTTATTTCGGGTTCAGGTGAAACAACTCAACTTGTTTCATTTACTAATAAAGCCAAATCTGAAGGCGCTAAAGTGGTTTTGATTTGTTCAAAATCCAGCTCTACGATTGGTGATTTAGCGGATCAAACGATTCAAGTGGGTACTGATGATAGTTTTGCTCTAACCAAGGGCATGCCTATGGGTACTATGTTTGAATTATCGACATTAATTTTCTTAGAAGCAATGGTGGCTCATTTAATCCATGAGCGCGGCATTACTGAAGAAGAAATGAGAACGCGTCACGCAAATATGGAATAATTACTTTCCTAGTAAACTGAAAAAACGAGTAGTCTTCGGACTACTCGTTTTTTTTTGCCTGTAATCATTGCCTGTCTCATCATCTGAAACCTTATCGGGGTGTAGGCTTTAGCCTACGACAGGCTAAAGCCTGTACCCCAAATTCATCATCCTGTTCTTTTCTTAATGTATAATAGCCAATATTCAAAACTACACATCAATCAATCATGACAACAGCTAAAACACTTTACGATAAATTATGGGAGCAGCACATTGTACGATCTGAACAAGATGGTACGACATTATTATATATTGACCGCCAGCTTGTTCATGAAGTTACTTCACCACAAGCATTTGAAGGCTTACGGCTAGCTAATCGTACTCCGCATAGGATTGATTCAATATTAGCCACCCCAGATCATAATGTACCCACTAATCACCGTGAGCAAGGCATTAGCGATCCCGTGTCTCGATTGCAAGTAGAAACCTTAGATAAGAATTGTAAAGACTTTGGCGTAACCGAATTTGATTTAACGGATATTCGCCAAGGTATTGTGCATGTGGTTGGCCCAGAACAAGGTGCCACCTTACCTGGCATGACCGTTGTTTGTGGTGATTCTCATACCTCAACACATGGTGCTTTTGGTGCTTTAGCCTTTGGTATTGGTACATCAGAAGTTGAACATGTGATGGTCACTCAATGCTTGATTCAGAAGAAAGCTAAAAATATGTTGGTGCGCGTTGATGGCCAAGTCAAAGACGGTGTTACTGCTAAAGATATTGTGTTAGCCATTATCGGTGAATTAGGTACTGCGGGTGGCACCGGTTACACCATTGAATTTGCCGGTAAAGCAATTCGGGCACTCAGCATGGAAGGTCGTATGACGGTGTGTAATATGACGATTGAGGCTGGCTCACGCGCGGGTATTATTGCTGTTGATGATATCACTATTGACTACCTACGCGGTCGCCCTTTTGCACCGAGCGGTGATAATTGGCACAAAGCGATTGCTGCTTGGCGTGATTTACACAGTGATGAAGGTGCTGTTTTTGATAAAACGATTATCTTAGATGCTACCGAAATAAAACCGCAAGTAACCTGGGGCACCTCACCTGAAATGGTGGTTGCGGTTGATGCTAAAGTGCCCAACCCTGCCGATGAAGCCGATTTAGTAAAACGTGATGGCATGGAAAAAGCCTTAAATTATATGGGTTTAGATGCAAATCAAAACATTACTGATATTTACCTTGACCGTGTTTTTATTGGTTCGTGTACCAACTCGCGTATTGAAGATCTACGTCAAGCCGCTGCCGCCATTAAAGGTGGAAAAGTGGCTGATAGCCTAAAACAAGCCTTAGTTGTGCCCGGATCAGGCTTAGTTAAGCAACAAGCGGAACAAGAAGGTTTAGATAAACTTTTTATTGATGCAGGTTTTGAATGGCGTGATCCCGGTTGCTCCATGTGTTTAGCAATGAATGCTGATCGCCTTGAATCAGGCGAGCATTGTGCCTCTACATCAAATCGTAATTTTGAAGGTCGCCAAGGTTTAGGCGGACGCACGCATTTGGTCAGCCCCGCTATGGCAGCAGCCGCGGCAATTGCAGGCCATTTTGTTGATATATCTCACACACACTAAATGACCACTATTGAGCGCACTATTATTGATGAATTACATACCTTAAGAGATGTGCTTCGTTGGACAACATCGCAATTTAATAGCGCTGATCTATTCTACGGTCATGGTAATGCTGATGCCTTTAATGATGCTTTGCAGTTAATTTTGCACAGCCTGCATTTGCCTGTTACCGAGTTTCCTGAGCTATTTGCAGATGCCCGTTTAACGCGTGCAGAAAAACAAACAATTGCCGAATTAGTTGATCGCCGTATAACTGATCGCGTGCCGGTGCCCTATTTAACACATGAAGCTTGGTTTGCTGGTTTGCCTTTTTATGTTGATGAACGCGTATTGATCCCCCGCTCACCTTTTGCAGAACTCATTGAGCAGCAATTTTCTCCTTGGGTAAATAATGCTGATTCTGTAAAAAGTATTGTTGACATGTGTACTGGCGGAGGCTGTATTGCCATCGCCTGTGCTTTTGCCTTCCCCTATGCACATGTTGACGCTGTTGATATTAGCGATGATGCACTGGATGTTGCCAATATAAATATAACAAAGCATGGCTTAGATGATCAGGTGAGCACTATTCAATCTGATTTATGGCAGGCATTAGACGATCAAAAGTATGATCTTATCGTCAGCAACCCACCTTATGTTGGCGCGAAGGAAATGGCAACATTGCCAGCAGAATATAATCATGAACCCAAATCTGCACTTGAAGCGGCTGATAATGGTCTCGCACTGGTTGGGCAAATAGTGCTGAATGCCGCAGCTCACCTAACAAACAGTGGTCTATTATTTGTTGAGGTGGGTAATAGTGATTTAGCCACGATGGAGCGCTGGCCTGATATTGACTTCTTATGGTTAGATTTCGAACACGGTGGTCATGGTGTTTTTATGCTGACCAAACAACAATGCATCACCTTTGCTAAGCACTATCATCCTGATGCGCTTTAACACAGTTCCTGCCTGCCATTTTTGCCTGATACATAGCACCATCAGCAAGTTCAAATAGGCTATTTAAATTATGCTCACTGCCAACATCCATTATTGCAATGCCAATACTTACCGTAATATCAACATTAACGGGCTTGAGTTGGGCTAACCTTTTTTGTAATCGTTCCATCAACAAAATAGTTGATTCTCTGTCACAATTAGCCAGTAAAAAAACAAACGCTTCACCGCTCCATCGTGCAACTAAGTCTCCATCTCTTATAAAGCGCTTAAGCCAAGGGCCTAGTTCTGCTAATACTTGATCGCCAACGTCATGACCTTTTTCTTTATTAATACTTTTAAAATGATCTACATCCATCACTGCTAAAGACAAGGTATGCTTAAAGCGAACGGCCTCACTGAAATATTTTGCGGAGAACTCCCGTAATGCATGGCGATTAAACAGTTGGGTTAATTCGTCCAGCATAGCCAAGCTATGTAATGAGCGTTGCTGTGACTGTAGCTCAAGCATATATTGGTAGCGTGTTATATGATTAAAAACACGTTGCCGTAACTCTTCTCTTACAATGGGCTTTGCCACATAATCATTAACACCTAAATGAAATAATTCGATTTTTCGTGATAAATTATCAAATCCAGAAGTAGCGATGATAGGAATGTCACCATTCTCACCCTGTAACCGTCTTATTTTTCGCACCAGTGAAATACCACTCATAGCCCCTTCCAACATAATGTCGGTAATCACCAGATCATAGTGACTTGTTTGGAACGCTTGCCATGCTTCTTCACCATGTGTGTAAGCATCAACGTCAAGTCCCATATCAGTCAATAAGTCGAGGATTATTTCTTGTAATACACGTGAATCTTCAATAAACAGTACACGGCCAGACAGTTTGCGCTGTTCACGTTCTACAAAACGGTTTAAATACACTTTTAGATCATCTAGATCATTTTTACTAAAGACATCTGTTGCGCCTGCAAGCAACGCTTGTTTAAGCATTCTTCCATTATCTTCTTGCGCAAAGACCAGCACAGATGAAAAATCATAGCCCGCTACGGATCTTATTTTGCTACAAAAATCACTGCCGGTAATATCGGGAAGATGATAAGCACAGCAAACGAGCGTAAAACGCTGTTGTTTTGCTTTTTCCAGCGCTTCCTGACCTGAAGCAGCCTCTTCAACCGTAAAGCCCGCTTGCTCCAACACTATCCGAATAGTGCGTCGAAAAACTTCATCACCATCAATAATTAATCCATTTAACTTTCGCATTTAAATTCCTACTATTTCCTTGATATACCCATGATCATTCAATTTTCAAAAAAACCTCGTCATCCCGGTATGCTTTTAGCCGGGATCTCCGCACAAACAAGACTCCGGCTAAAAGCATACCGGAGTGACGGAGGAGTGAAAACTCACAAATTGAATGATCACCAGTATATTCTAAGTGTTAATAATAGCAAACTACTCAGTCTGATTGTTGTTTCAATAACTGCTTTGTGAATATAGTCCTTAAATAAAAACCTTTAGGGTTAATATATTCGGTTTCTCCACTTGCCGAGATGCCTGTTGCAACCACACGGCTATTGGCTGCTTTGGGTCTAATTTGCAAATATTCACCTTCTTTTGCGCTAATATCAGCCTGACTACCTAACACAATACGATCCATTAACTCATTCCAATCACGCTCTAAAATAGCTTCTTGCTCATCGCTAGGCTGCCATAACCATGGCTGACCAATATAGCGCTCTGCTAATGGAATTGTATTGTCTGCCTCAATTGGAACCCATAAAACATGTGATAATTTACGTCGAACCCAACTTTGCTGCCATGTTAACTCACCTGATTGTTGCAGGGAAACAGTACAAACATACGTTGATTCTTTTGGATTACCCTGTTCATTAAGTGGCAATGTTTTCATTTCAATGCCCAAATCAATAAAGTCAGGTTGCGCCAAGTTGCCCGCGTTAGCACCGAGCGCTTTCTCTAGCAAGCTACCCACCCAGCCTTTATGCCGCAATAAATTCTCGGGGGTAGCAATGCCTAACTCTGCCGCAACACTACCCAAAGTTCTGCCCACCAGTTGTTGGCAACGTGACATTAATTGTTGCTGTGATTGTGGTGGTAAAATTAGCTGTTTCTGTTCCATAAGGGCATAATACCTGATACTAAAATAAATGCGTATTCACTGTGATAGCACTTTCCATTCGAAATTTATCAAAAACATATAAAAATGGCCATGAGGCACTCATCAATATCGATCTTGATGTCGCCCAAGGCGATTTTTTTGCTTTACTAGGGCCCAATGGTGCTGGCAAATCAACTACCATTGGTATCGTTACCTCTTTGGTCACTAAAACAGCTGGCAGCATCAAAATATTTGATATTGACCTTGATAGTGACACCGAAAAAGCAAAATCATATTTAGGCTTGGTGCCGCAAGAATTTAATTTTAATGGTTTTGAACAGGTTAAACATATCCTCGTTACCCAAGCAGGTTATTATGGGATTCACGCTAAAGAAGCAGCACCTAGAGCAGATGAATTGCTCAAGCAACTAGGCTTATGGGATAAGCGCCATACCACGGCACGTTCTTTATCTGGCGGCATGAAACGCCGCTTAATGATCGCTAGAGCATTAATTCACCGACCCAAACTATTAATTTTAGATGAGCCAACCGCAGGTGTTGATATTGAACTTAGGCGCTCGATGTGGGGGTTTTTACAAAAGATTAATGAGCAAGGCACCACCATTATTCTTACCACTCATTATTTAGAAGAAGCTGAAAACTTATGCCGCAATATTGCCATTATCGATCGTGGCCGTATTATTGAAAATACCGATATGAAATCACTGCTGAATCGCCTTGATAAACAAACTTTTATTTTTGATCTTAAATCACCGCTACCGGAAGGCATCAATCTAAGCAATATTAACTACCAGCAAATTGATGAACTCACCCTTGAAATAGCATTAAATAAAAATGAGAGTCTCAACGCCATATTTACTGTGTTGGATCAATACAATATTGAAGTATCAAGCATGAAAAACAAGGCAAACCGTCTTGAGGAACTGTTTTTATCGCTAGTAGAAAAATCTGAGGCGACGCTATGAACAATTGGATCGCTTTTCGTACATTACTGACACGTGAAATCCGCCGCTTTCTGCGTATTTGGCCGCAAACACTATTGCCACCCGCCATCACCATGACGCTCTATTTTATTATCTTTGGTAATCTAATTGGTAGTCGTATCGGTGAAATGGACGGTTTTAATTATATGGACTTTATCGCCCCCGGTATTATTATGATGGCAATCATTAATAATGCTTATGCTAATGTTGCCTCCTCCTTTTATAGCGCAAAATTTCAAAATCATATTGAGGAGCTCTTGGTTGCGCCGGTGCCAAATTATCTGATTTTAGCAGGTTATGTGACCGGAGGAATTGCCCGCGGTTTGTGCGTAGGGCTGATAGTGACTGTTGTTTCACTGTTTTTTACTTCAATTGAAATTCAACATCTTTGGATCACGCTTAGCATGGTGGTGCTGAGTGCAGTTATGTTTGCCTTAGGCGGCTTTATTAATGCTATGTATGCACAAAGTTTTGATGAAATAGCCATTATCCCCACCTTTATTTTGACACCCTTAACTTATCTTGGCGGTGTATTTTACTCCATCAGCCTACTGCCCGAATTTTGGCAAAATGTATCGTTGTTTAATCCCATTCTTTATATGGTCAATGCCTTTCGTTATGGCATGTTAGGTGTGTCCGACATTAGGATTGAAGTCGCCTATGCCATCATTATCACCTGCATTATCGCCCTCAGCAGTTTTGCGCTTTATTTACTCAATAAAGGTACTGGGCTCAGGAACTAGGCTAAGCGCTTTTTCCACAACCGTTAGATCTGCACCTTTTAGATGCGCGTTTTCGCTTAAATGGCGACGCCAAGCA
The DNA here is from genome assembly GCA_002733505.1 of Methylophaga sp. Lineage (GTDB taxonomy): Bacteria > Pseudomonadota > Gammaproteobacteria > Nitrosococcales > Methylophagaceae. Next base: position 45,301 of record NVVW01000017.1, read on the forward strand.
CGTGCACCCGGCTGACCTTGAAATATCCCTAATAAATGCCGAGTTATAGACTTAATTGGACATCCTTGTGACATGCGTTGTTCAATATAAGGCAACATAGTGCGGATCACATCATGACGAGACAATATAGAATACTCATCATCAAAGATCGTGCTATCAGCTTGAGCTAACAAATAGGGATCGTGATAAATAGAGCGCCCCATCATCACACCATCTACTTTTTTTAGATGCTGATTCGCTTGATCCAAGCTTTGAATACCCCCATTGATATCAATATGCAGCTGGGGGAAGTCTCGTTTAATTTGATAGACACGGTCATAATCCAGTGGCGGCACGTCACGATTTTCTTTTGGACTTAAACCCTGTAGCCACGCCTTGCGCGCATGCAAAATAAATAGTTCACAGCCTGAATTAGCTACCTGAGAAATAAAGTCAGCTAGAAAATCATAACTATCAAGCTTATCAATGCCTAAACGTGTTTTCACCGTAACCGGGATCGACACCTCAGCTGACATCGCCGCAACACATTCCGCCACCAGCTTTGGCTGCGCCATCAAACATGCACCAAAATGACCATTTTGCACCCGATCGCTGGGACAGCCCACATTAAGATTTATTTCATTGTAGCCAGCCTGCTCACCCAACAATGCACATTTGGCTAGATCATTAGGATCACTGCCACCAAGTTGTAATGCCAAAGGTTGCTCACTCACATCGTGACCTAAAAAGCGTTCACGTTTACCATGAATTAATGCACCCGTGGTAATCATTTCCGTATACAGCACACAATGTTTAGCAATAAGCCGCAAAAAATAACGAAAATCCCTATTCGTCCAGTCTAGCATGGGGGCAACCGACAGACGGTGTGCTTGTTTAAGTGTAAAAGAAGGTTCAGTCATAATAATTTAAAAAATAAGTGATTGGCTATTTTCTCAAATAAACACGTAAAATACTGTTTTATTTTGTGGCACGGCATTGCGCTAATTATGACAACAATTCAAGGCGACGGTTTTACCGTCACTATTATTAAAAGCAAACGCCGCAAAACGATGGCGTTAAAAGTGGATGCTAAAGGTGTATCGGTGCATATTCCTCCCTCGCTACCTGTTTCTACTGTAAAACAATTTATCTCGCAAAAAACAAACTGGATCCAAAAAAAATTGGCTGAGCAATCACAACAAATAAATCCAGAAAAACAATTTGTTGATGGAGAATCTTTTTTATTGCTCGGCGATCACTCTACGCTTCGTTTATATGAGTCGAATGAACACCCAACTGTGAAAAAAAACAACGGTGATATTGAGCTTCACGGTCGGCTAAAAGGGCTATCCAAATCGGCAATTCGTGCCGCCCTTATCACATGGTATAAACACTATGCTGGTGATTACTTAACTGCGCGCACACAATGGCTTAGTGATATTACAGGGCTTTACCCTCAGTCTGTTACTGTTAAAAGCTACAAAGCGCGATGGGGAAGCTGCTCTAATAAGGGTGAAATTAATTTTAACTGGCAATTAATTCAAACACCGCAAGTAATTGTTGACTATGTCATTATCCATGAACTTTGCCATCTTTCTCACCATAATCACTCCAAATATTTTTGGGATTTAGTTGCAGGTTTTGACCCGCAATATAAAGCACATCGACAATGGTTAAAAAATAACGGCCACACACTTTCCTTCTAAGATCAATATTATTCATTATTTTGGCGAGTTTATTGCTTAAATATTCATTATCACTTCAATGAAGGAAGAGAAATGGCATTTTGGAACAATGGCAAGAAAATAACAGCATTACAACAACAGTTACAAAAGCGTGATGGCGATATTGGCGAGTTACAAAATTCAATGCGTGCTGTTGAACAAGAAAAAGCGCAACTTGAATCAGAGCTAACTGAAGCACATTCAAAATTACAAGAAAAGGATACCGCACTTTTCAATAATCTCGATACCTTTGGTGCCAGCATGGGCGGCTTTCATGGCAGTCTAGAAAACATGGCAGTGTCGCTGGCTAAAGAGCGCGCTTCCGCAGTTCAAGGTGCAGAAGTATCTGTTTCCGCAGGCAATCATATTGAAACCGTTGCCAATGGTCTGACCACAATAACAGAACAAGTTACACTTTCTGCCGAGCGTGTTAATGCATTGCAAGAAAATGCCGACCAAATCGGCAGTTTTGTTGATATTATTAGTAACATTTCCGAACAAACAAATTTGTTGGCACTCAATGCCGCCATTGAAGCCGCCCGCGCGGGTGAACATGGCCGAGGCTTTGCGGTGGTGGCAGATGAAGTGCGTACATTAGCCTCACGCGCACGTGAAGCAAGTGTACAAATTTCGGATTTAGTCAGCCAAATTCAACATGAAACCTCTAATGCCAGCTCCGTTATGCAAAACATCACTCAAGATACCGCTGAATTTGGTGAACGCGTCAATCTTGCTGTGTCAGATATTAAAAGCATGCTTGCTCTATCTCAAAAGATGGAAGAGGTGATCACCACTTCGGCTCTGCAGAGTTTTGTAGAAATCGCTAAGTTTGACCACATTGTCTGGAAATATGAGGTTTACCGAGTCTTTATGGGCTTATCAGCAAAACAACCAGCAGAATTATCCGTTCACACCCGCTGCCGCTTGGGCAAATGGTATTATGAAGGCGAAGGCATAGAATGCTTTTCACAATTGCCTGGCTATCAAGAAATTGCTGCACCCCATCAGCGTGTGCATGATGAAGGAAGAAAGGCATTGCAAGCATTTTATGATAATGACCTAGCAGAAGCTCATATTGCGCTTGCCGTAATGGAAGCCGCAAGTATCGATGTGCTGAGTCACTTACAAAGCATGGCAACAGCGGTTGACGCCGACCCCAGCTTAGTGTGTAGCCACTAACGATTTGCAGGGCTAAGTAGTTGTATGCAAAAAGATGGGTACTTGTTTTTTTTTACATATAGACTAAAATACAACGACTGAATAAGGAACGTTGCGACAGGATCCTTCCTGCTAGGCTTATTCATTTCACACATTTTAACCGCGTTCATTATTTACAGGTAACTAAGAATAATGAGCGGTGCGTATTCAAGCAAGCCAATCTCTACCTGTTTATTTAAATAATGAGGCATTTGGCTATGAGTAACTCTTTTCTTTTCACCTCTGAATCTGTTTCAGAAGGTCATCCCGATAAAGTCGCAGATCAAATATCTGATGCGATTTTAGATGAAATCCTTCGTCAAGATCCTAATGCGCGCGTCGCCTGTGAAACACTGATCAAAACAGGTGCGGCCATTGTTGCCGGTGAAATTACTACTTCTGCATGGGTAGATCTAGAAGACGTCGTACGTAAAACTATCACAGATATTGGTTACAATAGTTCCGATGTTGGCTTTGATGGCGAAACCTGTGCCGTGATGTCACTAATTGGTAAACAATCCGTTGATATTGCACGAGGTGTTGACCGTTCGACGCCTGAGCAACAAGGTGCCGGCGACCAAGGTTTAATGTTTGGTTATGCCAGCAATGAAACTGATGTTTTAATGCCTGCGCCCATTACTTATGCACATCGCTTAGTGAAGCGTCAAGCACAAGTACGTAAAAATGGTACGCTTCCTTGGCTGCGCCCCGATGCAAAAAGCCAAGTCACCTTTGTTTATGAGAATGGTAAACCTGTTGGTATTGATGCCGTTGTTCTTTCAACACAACATAATCCTGAGGTGTCATTAAAAGATCTACAAGAAGCGGTAATGGAAGTTATCATTCAACCGACACTTCCCGCAGAATGGATAAACAAAGAGACGCAATTTCACATTAACCCAACCGGTCAATTTATTATTGGCGGCCCTGTTGGCGATGCCGGTTTAACGGGTCGTAAGATTATTGTTGATACTTATGGTGGCATGGCACGCCATGGTGGTGGGGCATTCTCGGGTAAGGATCCCTCAAAAGTAGATCGCAGTGCTGCTTATGCAGGTCGTTATGTTGCTAAAAATATTGTGGCTGCTGGTTTAGCAGAACGTTGTGAGATTCAAATATCTTATGCGATTGGTGTTGCTGAACCCACATCTATTAGCATTGACACCTTTGGCACGGGCAAAATTGCTGATGAAAAATTGGTGGCATTAGTTCGTGAGCACTTTGATTTGCGTCCAGTTGGCCTAGTTAAAATGCTCGATCTAATCCGCCCGATTTATAAAGCCACCGCAGCTTATGGCCATTTTGGTCGTGAAGAAGCTGAATTCACCTGGGAACGCACCGATTTAGCCGACACATTACGTGATGCCGCAGGCATCAAATAAGACCATTGAACGAGTCGTCTTTTCCACCATGCCTGCGTTAAAAATAATTTCAAAATGCGCATTTACACTAGTAAACTGCGCTTTTTCAACTATTTTTGCCTTATTCTGATGAAAAATACTTATCGTACAAAGGTTTATTAATATATTTTTAAGGACACAAACAAATGACAATTGAAAACCTAACACCTGATTACAAAGTTGCTGACATCAGCCTAGCTGAATGGGGCGCCAAAGAAATTAAAATTGCTGAAACTGAAATGCCAGGTTTAATGGCCATTCGTGAAGAATACAAAGGCAAGAACCCATTAGCAGGTGCACGTATTGCAGGTTGTCTTCATATGACAATTCAAACAGCGGTATTAATCGAAACATTAATTAATTTAGGTGCTGAAATTCGCTGGTCTTCATGTAATATTTTTTCAACTCAAGACCAAGCGGCGGCGGCTATTGCTATTCAAGGTATTCCGGTATTTGCTTGGAAAGGTGAAACGGACGAAGAAGCCATTTGGTGTATTAAACAAACTATTTTCGGCCCGGACAACTGGCATCCCAACTTAATTTTGGATGATGGCGGTGATTTAACCCAAATCATGCATGATGAATACCCTGAATTATTAACAGATGTTAAAGGCTTGTCAGAAGAAACCACTACTGGCGTACATCGTTTATATGAAATGATGAAAGACGGCTCTTTGAAAGTGCCCGCTATCAACGTTAATGACTCAGTAACAAAATCTAAATTCGACAATCTTTACGGCTGTCGTGAATCTTTATTAGACGGAATCAAACGTGCCACTGATGTAATGATTGCCGGTAAAATCTGCGTGGTTTTAGGTTATGGTGATGTCGGTAAAGGTTGTGCGCAAGCATTTAAAGGTATGGGCGCAACAGTAATGGTGACCGAAATCGATCCTATCTGTGCGCTACAGGCTTCAATGGAAGGCTACCGCGTAGTTAATATGGATGATGTTGCCTCTATGGGTGATATTTTTGTAACCACAACAGGTAATGTCAATGTGATCAACCATGATCATATGAAAGTGATGCAAAATGAAGCCATCGTTTGTAATATCGGTCACTTTGACAGTGAAATTGATGTGGCGTCACTACGTCAATATGAGTGGGTTAATATTAAAGATCAAGTTGATCATATTATCTTCCCTGATGGCAAACGTATTACCTTGTTAGCTGAAGGTCGTTTGGTGAACTTAGGTTGTGCAACAGGTCACCCTAGTTTCGTAATGTCAGCCTCATTTACCAATCAAGTGATGGCTCAAATTGAGTTGTGGGAAAATAGTGATACCTACAAAAATGAAGTGTATGTTCTGCCAAAATCATTAGATGAAAAGGTAGCGCGATTACATTTAGGTAGAATTGGTGCTAACTTGACCGAGCTTACTGATGAACAGGCGGCTTATCTAAGTATGGATAAGAATGGACCCTATAAGCCCAGCCATTACCGTTATTAATTTTAACGCTGTGTCCTCCGTGTCTCTGTGGTGWARWTTMRAMKRYMMYWYWGWRRSACGGAGGGCACAGAAAAAAATACTATATACTTATTTTCATTAATCAATTTTATATCTTAAACACATGACTAAACAACTCACCATTAGCTGCGAATTCTTCCCACCCAAATCGGATAAAGGGATTGCTATATTACGTGATGTGCGGGAGAAGCTGGCACCATTGAAACCGGAGTTTTATTCAGTGACTTTTGGTGCAGGTGGTTCCACTCAAGAGAATACGCTTGATGCTGTCATTGATATTCAACAGGCAAATGTAACAACAGGCATTGATGCTGCGCCACATTTATCGTGTGTCGGTTCAACTGAAGACAATATTCGAAATCTTCTACACACATTTAAACAAAATAATATTACACGGATTGTAGCGTTACGAGGTGATTTACCCTCAGGCATGCGTGATCCCGGTGATTTCCGCTATGCTAATGAATTGATTGAGTTTATCCGCAAAGAAACGGGTGACCATTTCACTATTGAAGTTGCATGCTACCCAGAAGTGCATCCACAAGCTGATTCGGCGCAAGCTGATTTAGATAATTTTAAACGTAAAGTGGATGCGGGAGCCGATAGTGCGTTAACGCAATATTTCTATAATGTAGATTCCTATCTTTATTTTGTTGAGCGATGCCAAAAAGCAGGCATTGAGATCCCCATTATTCCCGGTATTATGCCTATCAATAATTTCTCACAGTTAGCCCGTTTTTCGGATGGATGCGGGGCAGAGATCCCACGCTGGTTGCGTAAACGCCTTGAAGGTTTCCATGATGATACCGAATCATTGCAAGCCTTCACCCTTGATTTTCTAACGGGATTCACCGAAAAACTGATCGCAAAAGGCGTGCCCGGACTGCATTTCTACACGATGAATCGTGTTGATCCTACTCTGACTATTTGTCAGCGTTTAGGCCTTGTTGATTAACATTCTACTCTCAACATTGCTAAAATTCCGTCATCCCCGAGATCTTTTATCGAGGATCTATAGACTCCCGCTAACCACATGCGGGAGTGACGGGCTTATAACGTGAGCTATTTTTCTGACTCACTCGCCGGTGCTTTGCAACTTATCCTATCATTTGATTTAGCCATTTATCAAATTGCATTTACCTCTGTTTCGATTTCCCTTATTGCATCATTAATTGCTGCTTGTCTGGCTATTCCTGCTGGCATTGCTATGGCCTTAAATAGCTTCACCGGAAAACGCTTTATTCAACATATTTTAAATACCTTAATGGCGATGCCAACCGTTGTTATTGGCTTATTATTGTATGGTTTGTTCAGTCGCCTAGGGCCACTCGGCCATTTTGAACTACTCTACACACCCACCGCAATTATTATTGCGCAAGCATTACTGATCTTCCCCATTATGACCAACTTAACCATTACTGCAGTGACATCGGCTGATCCGCGGTTGCTACCAACTTTAATTAGCCTTGGCGCAAGGCCGATACCCTTAGCAATTCAAGTGGCTAAACAGACACGTTTTGCAATCCTTGCCGCAATTATTACGGGATTTGGTCGAGCCATAGGCGAGGTCGGAGCAGCTATGATGCTTGGGGGAAATATTGAAGGTTTTACCCGCACGATGACAACAGCGATCGCGCTCGAAACAAGCAAAGGGGAATTTGAAACAGGGCTAGCATTAGGGATCTTACTGTTAATTATCGCCTTTTTAGTTAATTTTATTTTATCGTGGTTGCAGCGATGACTGCGCCCGCCTATCAACTCCACAATATTAAAGTCCATTATAAACAGCGGTGTGTGCTTGATATTGATAAATTATCTTTACAACAAAATCAATGTATTGCATTGCTCGGTGACAATGGCGCAGGAAAATCAACTTTACTCAATTTACTCGCCTTTACTGCCCAAGCAAACGAAGGTGAAATTCTGTTGGCAGGGCAACAAGTATCTTATCCTTTATCCACAACGCATCGACAATCAATAGGCTATGTATCGCAGCATCCTCTACTGTTACAAGGCTCCGTGCGTGATAATATTATGCTCGCACTTAAACTTCAGGGTATTGGATCCCAGCATCATAAAGAACTCACTCAAACGGCTCTCGCACAAGTCAATTTAGAGCAGCTAGCAGATCAATCAACGGCAACACTGTCAGGCGGTGAATTAAAACGTGCGGCCATTGCCCGCGCGATTTCATACCAACCCGATATTTTATTACTTGATGAGCCCTTCTCACATTTAGATCAACACCATTATCAGCAACTTGAAACTATTCTTCTGCAACTCAGTAAACAAAACAAAACCGTGATATTCTCAACACATAATCGTTTACAAGGCTTAGCATTGGCTGATTCCAGCATTAACCTTGTCAATGGCAGGGTAACATCCACCCCCCTTCTTAACCTTTTTCATGGCAACTTGCATCATCATATTTTTGATACTGGCAAACTCCAAATTTACACAACATCGAATATTGATAATGCCCATAATATTGCAATCGATCCAAATGAAATAATTATTTCTAAACACGCTTTAGAATCAAGTATGCGCAACTGCTTTAGTGGTCGATTAACACTTATCGCTGAAGAAATAGATTCCATCAGACTCACTGTTGACTGCGGAGAGATTTTCCACGCTCTTATCAGCCAAGAATCACTTACACAGCTAGCTTTAAGCTTAGGTGACACTGTTTATTTAAGCTTTAAATCAACTGCGACAAAAGTGTTCTAACAGTCTATTTGTGTGTTAGAAATCTCATTTTTAAAAAAAATCATGAAAATATAGTCAATGGCATGATATTTGCGCTATGATATAGCCATGATCAAACTGCTCTACCAGAAACACTTGTGAAACCATCGTTACAGCTACGCGTAGGCCAAAGCCTATCGATGACCCCTCAATTGCAACAGGCAATTCGTTTACTGCAACTTTCATCACTTGAACTACAAGCTGAAATTCAAGAAGTCATGGAAACTAATCCTCTTCTTGAAGTAGAAGAAGACTTTGAATTTAATGACAATGCGGCAACAGATAAAACGGAAGAACAACAAATAGCGGCCGAAACACCTGATGCTAGCCAGCTAGAAAACACCAATATTCCAGAGGAATTACCAACGGACAGCCAATGGGAAGATACCTTTGAACAGCCTACTGGACCGGCAGCACCTTCTAATCAAATAAGCACGCCAGGGATCGCACGCGATAATGAAGATAGCAGCAGTGATTCACTGCAAGAACATTTACTCTGGCAACTGCGTTTAACCCCTTTTTCTGATACTGAACGCGCTATTGCGGCGATTATTATTGATTCAATTGAAGATGATGGCTATCTAAAAACCACCTTAGAAGATATTCAACAAAGCTTAGATTTAGGGTTGGATGAGGGTGATCCTGACAATATTGAACTTGATGAAATTGAAGCCGTATTACATCGGATCCAGCATTTTGATCCGGTCGGCGTGGCGGCGCGCGACTTGCGTGAATGCTTACTCATTCAACTCAAACAATATCAATCTAATGATTTAGAAAATATTGAGCTAGTCACCACATTAATTGAGCATCATCTTGATACGCTCGCCAAACGTGATTATGCTCAAATTAAACGTACGCTCAAAATAAGTGAAGAACAACTCACCGATCTTGTGCGCACTATTCAATTACTTAACCCGCGCCCCGGCAGTCAGATCCAAGTAGAAAATACCGAATACATTGTGCCTGATGTCTACACCCAAAAGGTGCATGGTCGTTGGCAGTTATCACTTAATCCAGATAATGCACCTCGGCTGCATGTAGCAGAACATTATGCACAAATGATAAAACGCGCTGATAATAGTGCAGATAATGTCTATCTAAAAAATAACCTACAAGAAGCACGCTGGTTTTTAAAAAGCTTACAAAGCCGCAATGAAACACTACTTAAAGTATCAACGGCTATTGTTGAGCGACAAAGAGAATTTTTAGACCATGGTGATGAAGCCATGCGTCCACTTGTTTTACACGACATTGCTGAAGAAGTCGAAATGCATGAATCAACTATCTCACGTGTTACTACCAGAAAATACATCCACACCCCTCGCGGTATTTTTGAATTGAAATACTTTTTTTCAAGTCATGTCGGTACTGATTCAGGAGGAGAATGTTCTGCCACCGCTATTCGCGCAATTATTAAGAAATTGGTGGCAGCAGAAAACCCAAGAAAACCCCTCAGCGATAGCAAAATTGCTGATATTATCGGTGATCAAGGCATTAATGTTGCACGAAGAACCATTGCAAAATACCGTGAAACATTAGTGATACCACCGTCAAATGAACGAAAGCGACTGGTCTAAACCAGTTTCCATTAACCTAGGAGCTAAACACTATGCAATTAAACTTAAGTGGACAACATATTGAAATTACAGACAGTCTTCGCGACCATGTAAATAGCAAGTTTGAAAAACTAACGCGCCATTTCGACCATATGACCAATGTTCATGTCATCTTGTCTGTTGAAAAAAAACGTCAAAAAGCAGAAGCCACCGTCCATGTTAGTGGTGCTGATTTATTTGCGTCTGATGAAAATGAAAATATGTATACCGCTATTGAACATCTAGTATCAAAACTTGATCGCCAAATCATCAAACATAAAGACAAAATCAAAAATCATCATCAAGCTGATGGTGCCAACATGAAACATAACGCAGGCTAAAGAAAAACTATGTTAATTGCTGCTCTACTCGTACACGCCGATAATATCCAGTGCCATGATAGCTCTGCTACTAGCAAAAAACGTGTTATCGAAAAAATTAGCCACCAATTGGCCGCTAATACTGGCCTTATTTCAGCTGATGCCGTCTTTGATGCATTATTTGATAGAGAACGTTTAGGCAGCACAGGGCTAGGAAAGGGCGTGGCTATACCCCACGCCCGTGTTCCTAGAATTACCCACACTATTGCCGCAATGCTAACTCTTAATCAGCCTGTCGATTTTGATGCGGAAGATAAAGAAGACGTTGATATTATTTTTGCTCTATTAGTACCCGAAGATGACGGCGGCGATCATCTAGAACATTTAGCCAGTTTAGTCACAACATTCCGTGAACCTAAAATCTGCCAAAAGATACGCGAAATAGATGATGCCAATAAAATGTTCGATTTATTACTAGCAATTGACGACGACTAAACGCTAATGGAACGCCATCAACAATATGTAGAAAACCATCATGGCGTATTATTAAACATTTCCGGTGATGGCGTATTTATTATCGGTGAAGCAGGCATAGGGAAAAGTAGTTTAGCCTTGGACTATTTGTACGATGGCCACCGCTTAATCGCTGATGATTGTATCGATTTCAAGACTAATAATCAGCATGCCGTGATAGGCCACTGCCCTGCCATGTTGGCGGGTCTATTACACACACGCGAGCTTGGCCTTATTTCACTCTCCGAACTATTTACTTCAACAACATGGCAAGCGAATATTCAACTAGATTATGTGGTTCGTTTACAAAAAAACCATGTTAATCCAAGTGCATTATCAATTGAGCCAAAAACCTATATCATCTGCGACCAGTCATTCCCAATGCTCAGCTTAGATCTTAATAACCCCGCAACAGTAACTAATCGAATAAATACTTGGCTGTCGATACAAGCTAAACCTAACACTGCAGTGGCAATAATTAGACAACGCCAGCAAATATTAATGGAAGCAGAACTATGATCCGAGACATTTTATGGCTGTAGCTATCCTATTAGTCTCTCATAACCAAATCGGTACGGAACTTATTAATACCGCGCGACAAATGCTGTCATGCTGTCCATTACCCACAAAAGTGCTGTCAATTGAAATTGACGATAAGCCCGACACCGTTAAAATAAAACTAGACCAAATACTCACCGAATTAGATCAAGGCAAGGGCATTCTTATTTTGACGGATATGTTTGGTTCGACACCTAGTAATATAGCTTGTGTAGTTTCTGACCGTGACGATGTGCGCATCGTAGCCGGTCTCAACTTGCCTATGCTAATTCGCGTATTAAATTATCCAAGTCTAGATCTTAATGCACTTGAACAAAAAGCGCTCAGCGGTGGACAAGAAGGTGTGGTTCGTTGCCACTATACAGGGTGCTCAACATGATTGAGCGTACTATCACCATTATTAACAATTTGGGGTTGCATGCCCGAGCCGCAGCAAAATTTGTCACTATTGCATCAGAATTTAAAGCAGATATCCAAGTCAGCCGCAATGGCCGAACGGTGAATGGCAAAAGTATTATGGGCATGATGATGCTCGCTGCGGCTAAAGATACTCAAATTATAATCATTGTCGATGGCAAAGATGAATTAACTGCCATGTATGAAATAGAAGCACTCATTAATGACTTCTTCGGAGAAGGCGAGTGACGCTCGAACTCCAAGGTATCGGCGCATCGCGTGGTATTGCTATTGGCCGAGCGCATATTCTATTTCACAATCAGCCCGATATTCGTGAATATTTAATTCCTGCTTTCAGTATCGAGCAAGAAGTTGATCGTCTAGTCAATGCCACTGAACAAGCACGAGAACAACTTCGCGGCATTCGAGATAATATTCCAGGCAATACACCTTCAGATGTCGCAGCATTTATTGATACTCACTTATTAATGCTCAATGATTCAACGCTCACCACAGTTCCTATTGATATGATAAGAACGCGTCGTTGTAATGCCGAATGGGCGTTACAACTACAACGTGATGCGCTGATCAATGTGTTCAATGAAATGGACGATCCCTACCTACGTACTCGACGTAATGATGTCGACCATGTGGTTGATCGCATTCATCGTTTTTTAGGTAATGAAGATCTGCCTGATCATGAAATACCTGATGGTCGCTTAAAAGGCCATATCATCATTGCTGAAGATCTAACACCGGCTGACACCATGTTAATGCAACATCAAGGTATCGCCGCATTTGTAACCGAACATGGTGGCGCTACCTCCCATACAACAATCTTAGCGCGTAGCTTAGGTATTCCCGCTATCGTAGGTATCAAATCTGTCCGACGCTATATTCAAGATAATGAACCCCTCATTATTGATGGTGAAACCGGCATTCTAATCGCCAACGCGACTGAAGCCACCATTGCTGAATATCAATATCACCGAGAAGCATTTACCACCCATATAGCCTCGCTCAGTCGCTATAAATCACAACCCACACAAACACGCGAAGGTAAAACGATCACACTACTCGCCAATGCCGAACAATCAGAAGATCTCAGTACCATCAGCAATGCAGGTGCACAAGGCATCGGCTTATATCGTACCGAATTCCTCTATATGAATCGAGCAGCACCGCCCGAAGAAGAAGAACAATTAGCCGCCTACCGCGATGTAGTTGAAGGTATGAATAAGCAACCCGTTACCATCAGAACATTTGATCTTGGGGCAGATAAAACCGTTGATGGTGGTCGAAATGAAAGCCAAACCGCCATTAATCCCGCATTAGGTCTGCGCGCTATTCGTCTATGTCTTAACCATCCCGCCATGTTCCGCACCCAATTGCGGGCAATATTACGTGCCTCCGCATTTGGTAAAATAAAAATCATGTTTCCGATGATTTCAAGCATTCAAGAGCTCACTCAGGCTCAACGCATGCTAAGCATGTGTAAAGAGGAACTTGATAAGGAAAACATAGACTATGACCACCATATCGAAACCGGCGTAATGGTTGAAGTACCTGCTAGTGCCATCTGCGCTGAAATGTTTGCCCAACAAGTAGACTTCTTATCCATCGGCACCAATGACTTAATACAATACACCCTAGCCGTTGATCGTATTGATGATGAAGTAAACTACCTTTATGATCCCCTACATCCAGCCGTATTAAGGTTAATTAACATGACCTTAGAGGCGGGCAGAAAATACAAAATTCCCGTCTCAATGTGTGGTGAAATGGCGGGTGATCCTAAATTTACTCGCTTATTACTAGCCATGGGATTAGAACATTTTAGCATGCACCCCAATGCTTTATTAATCGTTAAGCAAATTATTAACGAGACCGAACTTAGTAAACTTCCTGATAATATATTGTCTATACTTGATATGAGCCAGCCTATTGATGCCGAGGTATTTCTAGAACAAATTAATGAGGTTGATACTCAATGAAAACAATCACCGCAATAATATTTCTTATGCTAATTTCTCTGCAAGGATTGGCCAGAGATTCATTGCCGGAGGTTTCATTTCAGCTTGAAAATAAGGATGAAAACGAAACCTTAGTTTGGTATTTCCAAGTTGCGTACAAGCTGTCTGATTATCAACAAAAATTGAAGTCCGGTGAAATCCAAGGTAAAAATGGGTATTTTGTGATGTACCAGTCATCAATTCAGAACTGATTCGTAGTTATCTAAACAAAAACCATACCGGTGAATACATTACAGACGATCAAGCGCTTGAAACTATATTCCGTGAGTTAGAAGCGGCGTATCCTTGCACCGAGTAAGCTTATAATTTTTGGAGACTAATAATGAAGTTTAATAACATTCCTCTGATTGCATTATGCTTTCTACTTTTTCCTGTCCACAGCTATGCCGAAGAAGACTATATCAATGCACGCTTTCAGATTGATGTCGCCAATCAAATGCAACAGCTCTCTTGGATTTCAGAAATGGCCTATCGATTATCTGACTATCAGAGAAAGATAAATTCGGGTGAAATTGAAGGCTCCAATGAAGTTTTTTGTGATGCCCCGCTAATGACAACCAACCAGTTTATTGAGTATTTGAATAAAAATCATACCGATGAGTTGATTAGTGCTGATCAGGCTATTGAGACTGTTTTTATGGAGTTGGAGTTGGGATGGCCTTGTTCTGAATAATCTAAACTTGTCTTTACGTACGTTATCCCGTATCATTTCTTAACGAGGTAACTAACATGACAACACTTAATGTAACTGAAGCGCGCTCTAAACTTTATACACTGATTGACGAAGCAGCCAGCACACATAAACCCATTATCATTACAGGAAAAAGATCTAACGCTGTGTTAGTGTCTGAAGAAGATTGGAATTCTATTACTGAAACCATGTATCTGCTCTCCATACCTGGTATGAGAGAGTCTATTCGAGATGGGATGAATGAAGATTTATCAGAAAGTTCTAAGGAGCTTGATTGGTGACGTGGGAGCTGGTTTACACCAAACAAGCTCAAAAGGATGCTAAAAAACTAGATTCTGCAAAATTACAAAATAAAGCTTTACTGCTTCTTGAGATCATTGAAAATAATCCTTATCAAAACCCACCACCCTATGAAAAACTGATTGGCGATTTAGCAGGTGCTTATTCTAGAAGGATTAATATCCAGCATCGGCTTGTTTATGAGGTTTATGATGATGAGCGAGTGGTGAGAGTGCTTCGACTTTGGACGCATTATGGGTGATGGGGGATCTGTAAATCAAAGGGTAGCGTCCCCTTTAATTTTGCATTGTTGCTGACATGTATGCCGATAACGCAGGAGCGGTTATCGGTCACATGGGGGGTTGCCAGTTCAAGTCAGTACCAAACTTTGAATAAAAAAAAGCCCAACCCCAAAAGGGTTGAGCTTWKTTKTRKWYWAAWRMYYRNGCAGTRAMYTAYWSYCWMWWRKKWACYCMSWYWYWWYMRKMRRCGMYAAKKCSYWKMAMWKMWSRRWTMRSRWTKRGATCAGGTGGGTCCAACTCGCTATGGCCGCCAAGCATAAACGTCGTTAGCTTTCGCTAACTATAAATGGGAAGCTAAATAGCACGAGGCTATTTATATAAAACAAGGATGTCATAGATAAAATAAATCATCTAGCGAACCCCAAGTTACCTTGGGGTTATATGGTCAAGCCTCACGGGCAATTAGTATTGGTTAGCTTCATGTGTTACCACACTTCCACACCCAACCTATCAACGTCGTAGTCTTCAACGGCCCTTCAGGAGCTTAAAGCTCTGGGAAATCTAATCTTGAGGGGGGCTTCACGCTTAGATG
>NVVW01000040.1 GCA_002733505.1 Methylophaga sp.
TGTAAATGTTATTCGTTCTTTTCTGGGCATTGTCGTTTCCTAATAAAACTGGGTAAATTATAGGCTATAATTTACTGCATGATTATTAGACCACAACAGCTCAAAGCTTCGCGAGTTATTACAAATAGATCCATTTGCTTCAAATAAGACTTTAACAAAGGACGTTTTTAAGGAGCTAGGTTATGAATGCTAAATTAGAAATTATTGAACATACGGTATCAATGTCGCTAGGTGATGAGAGTATTACTCATGAGCTTATTGAGAAGCGAGTTAGAAATATTGGTTTGATTATATTGCCTGAAATAACGGAAGATGAAGTTCAATATATAATTAAGAGATTGGAGGAAAAAAACCTAATAACGATGACTTTAGGTGCTACTTTAGTTGATCAGTCACACCGTCCATGGCTCCAGGATCAAAATGAAAATATTGATTGGTATTATTGGAATAGATATAAGCAGCTTCTAATTAAAAATGGCTTTGGCAATAATGTTGTTGGACAAACTGACATCGTAACCAATGAAATACTTGATTTACTCCAAAATCCATATGACGAAGGTAAATGGCAACGAAAAGGTCTTGTTGTTGGTCATGTGCAATCGGGGAAAACTGCAAATTACACAGGAGTCGTATGCAAGGCTTTAGATGCAGGATATCGTGTAATTATCATAATGGCAGGGCTTTTAAACTCTCTTCGAAAACAAACACAAGGTCGGGTTGATGAAGGTGTTATTGGTATTAATAGTATATTAATGCGAAATGACATTCCTTTGAGAGAAAAGCTTGTTGGGGTAGGAGTTTTCACTAGTGAAAAGTGGCCTGTATCAATTACAACGGCTCATGCAGATTTTAATAAACCGGCAGCAACAGAAAGACAAACTGCAATTAACCAATATAAACAACCACTGGTATTTGTGATTAAGAAAAATGTAAGTATTCTTAAAAACTTAATCGACTGGCTCAAGAATAATAATTTGTCACTTTCAGAATACCCAATGTTATTAATTGATGATGAATCAGATCATGCATCAGTTAATACCAAAAAAGATGAACTCGATCCAACTAGAACTAATGAACGGATTAGGGAGCTGTTGGAATTGTTCCCTAAGAATATATATTTAGGCTACACAGCCACTCCCTTTGCAAATATATTTATAAACCCAGACTCACCTGAAGAGATGATGAATGATTTGTTCCCAGAACATTTTATTAAAACATTAGATGCACCATCTAATTACTTTGGAGGGGAACGTGTTTTTATAGAAGATCAATTGAATGTTATTAGGGAGATAAATGACTATGAAAGTTTTCTTCCGTTAAAGCATAAAATTGATCAGTTACCTGATGATTTGTCTGCTAGCCTAGAAGAAGCTATAAGGGTATTTATTTTAGTTGGTGCGATCCGTATATTGCGAGAACAAAGTGGCAAGCATAATTCGATGTTAGTTAATGTCAGTCGTTTTACTAGTATACAATCACGGCTTCGGGTTCTTATCCATACTTATCTTAATCAGCTTAAAAATTCAGTTACGAGTTACTACGCATTAGATGAATTCAATGCTTTAAAAAACCAAGATATGGATTTAATCTTTAAGACCTTTGGAAATGAATTTTCTCAATCAGGATTTGAATGGTTTGAAATTCAAGCGGTATTGAAAAAAGCTATATCCCGCATTGAAGTCATTGAGGTAAATGGTTCAAAAAATGCGGAGAAAGAAATTGATTATTCAGAACGTAATTATCCTAATGGGCGACATATAATTACAGTGGGAGGGCTTAGCCTTTCTCGAGGTATAACATTGGAAGGATTATCAACAACATACTTTTTACGTAACTCAATAATGTACGATACTCTAATGCAGATGGGTCGGTGGTTTGGCTATCGAATTGGATATGAAGATTTATGTCGTATTTATATGACCGAGCAGGCAAGCGGGTGGTATGAGCATATTGCAGTTGCAACAGAAGAATTAAGAGATGAATTTCATAAGATGCATGACTTAGGTAAAACACCTAAAGACTTTGGGCTTTGTGTTAGAAACCATCCTGATTCACTTATTGTTACGGCAAGAAATAAGATGCGTTCAGCTAAGAAAGTAATTAGGGAAATTGATTTAACAGGAATATTAATTGAAACCACAAGACTATTTAACAACCCTAACAAAGTAAAATCAAACCTTAATCTCGCAAACAATTTACTGCAACAACTTAAAATAAATAACTTACAGGGCTTACTTGGATCTTCAAAACACTTATTTTTTGAAAATGTACCTCATCAACATATTGCAGCGTTTGTTGAATCCTATCAGAATCATCCGGAGTCCCCCCTTACTGATTCGGTGGCTGTAAAACAATATGTTGAGGATTTAAAAAAGGATGAAAATATTTCTAGCTGGAATGTGATATTTGTTAGTGTTACTCCTCCTGATAAAGAGCTGAATATTGAAATATTACAAGAAGAGCTGAAGGCTATTACTCCCGGTATCCGTAGAACCACTTCATCATGCACAGCAGGAATTATGCTTTCTCAAAGAAAACTTGGCTCTGGCGGAATTGATAACGTAGATTTAAAAGTAGGAGAAATTAGAGAAACGCCCTTGTTAATGATCCACCTTCTTGATTGTCGTCTTAGGCCTGGACCTAAGTCTAGCGACCGGCAAACAACTCCCATTTTCCCAAATGGTGTTGTGGCATATGGCATATCTTTTCCAGGCGAGAAAGACGGGCATAGAATAAAGAAACTAGCCACCTATCAAGTGAATACAACATGGATGAATCAACAATATGGCGACCAAATAGAAAATGATGAAGACATGGGGGATGACTTAAATGAATAATCCATGGGAGGACATTAAACCTCCGATTAAAGACGTGAATGCTTTGCGTGTAAATGCGCAACACCCATTAGACTTTTTCTGGGCAAAAGATCATTTAGGTCGCTATTTATTTGTTTATGAATACCCTTCTAACTCTGAAGTTATTATTAATGATCCTCCAGATTTAGTTGGTGTTGAAACAATATCGTTACCAGATAATGAAGATAAATCAAGATTGGTTTTAGTTTTAAAGGAGAAGATAAATTGGGAGTTGTTTTTTGCACTATGTAGTGATTTATTAAATGCGACAATCATTATTGAAAATCCAAAATTAGCTTCAACAACAATTCTTCACCGTTTAAGAAGGTGGCAAGATTTTTTAAAGAAAACAAAACTAGATATTCTGTCAGAAGAAAAAATTAAAGGTTTAATCGGTGAGTTGCTATTTTTGCGAAATCAGTTAATTCCTAAATTTGGAGGTGCAAACTCTGTAAGATTTTGGATTGGGCCTACAGGTACGCCCCAAGATTTTAATATTAATGAATATGCTGTTGAAGTGAAATGTCAACTAGGTGGAACAACTCCAAATGTAAAAATATCTTCAGCGGAGCAATTATTTTCACAGTTACCAAAACTATTTTTATTTGTTGTTACGTTAGGAAAGGCAGAAAAAGATAATGGTGATGCTGTTAGCTTGCCATCTATTATTGCAGACATAATGATATATTTAGAAAATGAATCATCATCACTTAATTATTTTCAGGATCAACTTATGGAAGTAGGATATTTTTATTCAGATAAGTATCTTGAGTATAATTATTTACTACTAGATGAACATGCTTATTCTGTTGCTGGTGATTTTCCTCGAATTTGTCCTGATGATTTGAAAAGTGGGGTTATAAGACTTACTTATAATATAGGACTTTCTGAATGCCTTCCTTATGAAATAGAAATTAAAGAATGGGAATTAATCAATGACTGAGCAAGAGTTTTATCATGATTATATGCAAGATATATATGCTAGCTCTGGCAATGATTTTACAGAAGAAAAATTTACTGAGGAAATGTGTGATTTTCTTGTAGATAATGCCGTAATTGAGAATTATGATTCCGTATTTTTTAAAAAAGATCGGCAAGGTCGAATAGATGCTTGGTATATTAATGTAGAACGAAAAGAACTTAGTTTATTTGTTTGTGACTTTTCTCCTTCTCAAAAATTAAGAAGCTTAACGCAAGGCGATATAGAGCAATACTTTAAGCGGGCAGAAAGGTTTTTTTTAAAAGCAAAAACAGATAAATTCTATCAAGATCTAGAGGAATCATTACCAGTCTATAATGTTGCCCGTGATATTCATCAAAATTTAAATCAAATTTCAAAAATTAAGTTTTACCTTTTATCTAATGGGAAAATAAGCGATCGATTCAAAGGATTAAGTGATAAAAAAATTGAAGACTTTGACGCTGTTTATGATGTGTGGGACATGAGCAGGCGAGCCAGAATAGCTCAGTCGGGGAAAGATAAAGAAGATATTGTTATTGATTTTACTTCGTTTGTAGCGGGCGGCATTCCATGTCTCCAGGCTTTCACTGGTTCTAATTCTTGTAAGTCATATTTACTGGCAATGCCGGGGGAAATGCTTGCTGAGATTTATGAGAAATACGGTGAACGCCTTTTGGAGCAAAATGTTCGTACATTCTTACAATTTAGAGGCGGTGTAAATAAGGCAATAAGAAATACACTTAAAAATGAACCCGAAATGTTCTTTGCCTATAATAATGGTCTAACCGTTACTGCTGAAGATATCGTTTTCTCAGAAAACAGAATGATAACAGCAAAAAACTTACAAATTGTAAATGGCGGACAAACTACAGCTTCTATTTTTATGGCTAAATTACAAGATAAAAATAATATAGATTTAGAAAATGTTTATGTACCTGTTAAATTATCTGTAATTGAGTCAGAAAAAGTGGATAGTGTTGTTCCTATTATTTCACAGTGTGCAAATACTCAAAATAAAGTTAGTGCTGCTGATTTCTTTTCAAATCACCCTTTCCACAAAAGAATGGAAGATTTTTCTCGAAGAGTTTTGGCGCCATCGCCAGATGGAAGCTTAATCGAAACTCATTGGTTTTATGAACGAGCTAGGGGGCAATACGGCAATAAACAAGCCAAAATGACGGTTGCAGAAAAAAATAAATTTACAAAACAAAATCCCAAACAACAAATGTTTACTAAAACAGACTTGGCAAAGTTTGAAAATACTTTTATACAACTGCCACACTTTGTAAGCAAAGGCGCTCAATGGAACTTTGGAAAGTTTGCGGAAGAAATATGCGGGAAAAAAAGTGAAGAACAGAAAGGCTTGTGGGATAAAAATGAACTACAATTTAATGAGCTATATTTCAAGCAACTTATTGCCAAAGCTATATTGTTTATATTCCTTGATAAAAATATCATGAGGCAATATTGGTATGGCGGCTATAAAGCTAATATCATTACATACACGCTAGCAAAGTTTGCCAATACGGTTGCATCTGAAGGTTATTTTATAGACTTTATGTCGATTTGGAAAAAACAAGATGTAAGCTCAGCTTTAAAGCAACAACTATTAAGGCTAGCCGAAATGATTAATGAGATAATTACAGATACGGATGAGAATGTTACTCAATATTGTAAAAAAGAGCTTTGTTGGAAAAAAATAAAGTCTATGGGTTTTAAGCTGAATGAAAGTGTTATTAAGGAATTGATTGAGTCAGAAGATGAAGACTACCAAAGTATAAGTGCTAGGAAAGATCAGAAAATCATTAATGATATTAATGCCCAAGTTGCTGTTTATAACAAAGGGTTAGAGTATTGGACTGCTATAATTTCATGGGCAAAAGGTTCAGACATCCTATCGGAAAAAGAAATGTCTATTTTGAGTTCTACATTAAGAATGGATACAACGCCTCCATCTGAAAAGCAGTGTAAAGTAATTTTGGCCATTGAACAAAAATCGATACAAGAAGGTTTTTTTAAGGATGAATAAAACTTTTTTGCTTGGAGAGTTGTTTTGTGGACCTGGGGGAATGGCTCTTGGGGCTAAATTATCAACACCTCAGAAATCAGCAGGTTCAGAAACTTATTCAATATCTCATGTTTGGGGGGTGGACAAGGATCCAAATGCCGTTGAAACATATAACGCTAACGGGCTTGGTGAAGGTGTTGAATGTGACGCCATTGCGTTTATAGATATGGGAAAGACGTGTAAACATAAAACAATAGCTAACTTCCAAAAAATAACAGCTTTAGCCTTCGGCTTTCCGTGTAATGATTTTAGTTCTGTAGGAATAAAAAAGGGGTTTCAAGGAAAGTTTGGCAATTTATATAAAGCGGGAGTTAAAGCAATTAATTCTGCAGACCCAAAATGGTTTGTTGCAGAAAATGTAAGCGGTATTCATTCCGCAAATTCAGGAAAGGCTTTTACCAAAATATTATCAGAACTAGAGGGTGCTGGAAATTATGGCTACAATCTAACAATCAATTTGTATAAATTTGAGGACTATGGTGTTGCGCAAAGTAGACACCGGTATATTATTGTAGGTATTAGAAAAGACCAAAATGTTAAATTTGAAGTTCCAGCACCTACACATATAAATGCTCATATATCGGTTGAAGAAAAGCTTTCTGAGCCGTATAAGCTTCCCGTATTAAATAATGAAAGAACTATACAATCTTCTCGTGTAGCAGATAGGTTGCTATTTACACCTCCGTGGAAAAACGCATGGTTTTTGGATAAATTATTAGATATGACACCATCAAGCCGCCGTATAGCGCTTTCTGAATCATCTTGGTATATAGCTAAAATTGCCCCTCTTTCAGATGAGGAGATCGTTAATCGAATTAAGGCATGTAAACTAAATTGTACGAAGGCAAGGATGAGTCATATTTACCGCCGGTTACATCCAAATAAGCCCGCATATACAATTACGGGTAGTGGAGGCGGCGGAACTCATGTCTATCATTGGGAAGAGTGTAGAGCGTTAACAAATCGGGAACGAGCTAGACTTCAGAGCTTCCCAGATGATTTTATTTTTATCGGCGCCAAAGAGCAAGTACGTAAACAAATTGGAATGGCAGTTCCACCGGATGGAGCAAAAATAATTTTTGATGCAATTCTTATGACATTCGCTTCCATAAAGTATGATTTTGTAGAAGCGAGTTACCAGAAATACAAGCCAAAAAGGCTCTAACATGTTAACTGATTCATAACTGAAAAACCCTCTGTCACCACTACATTTATCCAAGGCACCAGAGGTACTTTCCTAAGAATTCATAGAAACCTGCCCACTGACGATATCAATCACCTCATGAGGATCAGCATCTAACTTCAAGCAATACTCCACAAATTCAACAACATTTAACCTCCGCTCACCAGTCTCTATTTTACCCACAATAGAATGGTGCACATCCAATAATGTAGCCAATTCTCGCTGCGTTAATTTTGCCTTCTGACGCTGCTCAACCAACCACTCTGTGAGTGCTTTATTTTCATTTGAATATATAGATCTTCTCATCTTGCCTCTAATATAGAGACAAGTTATACTGCCTCGAAATACGAGACAAACTTATTAGTGGAGATATTCGATGGAATGGATCATAGGAATTATCGTAGTTCTGTACCTTATTGGCAGGTCTGAACAAGACAAGGAACAAAAAGAAACTCAACAAGAGCTGGAAGAAATGGAGTGTCAACACTATTTCGTACCTAGACACATTTCTATTTGAGCCACTTTGGAGTGTAATCCTCCCATTATTAACCTAAATAAAAAATAGAGGGTTATGCTGCATCGCACGGTTAAACACGCTACAGCAATGGCGCAACACCATGCTCAATATCCAGTGACATTTAACATGGAGAGCTTTTCTATTGCAATTATTTAGTGTAATGGTATGATGTTCGGCTCGATTAGTAGTTAGAACTATTCTACATCTTGAAACCAAGAAACATTAAGGCTGCGTGGCAGAGTGGTTATGCAGCGGACTGCAACTCCGTAAACGCCGGTTCGATTCCGACCGCAGCCTCCATTTTCAAATCACTTTCTGACTTAACGCTTAATGTAGTTAAACCACCCATTAAAGCGATCAATATAATGTGAGCCGCCAAACTCATCATTTTTATCATAAACTAAGTATTCTGTGCCTCCGGCGCGAAATGTTAGCTCTGCATTTTCCGTTTCTTCCCAATAACAAGCATTTAAAAACAGATAATTATCATTTATTAGAAAACCGACAAAATTTGGTAGGTAGCCATAGAAATATAATGTAAGTTTCTTACTGTCATCCTCTGAATACAATTTCTGTAAGTTTTTTTGAACTCTAATTATGTCTTGAGTAACTGGAAATAAAGCATCAAATTTATCAAGATAGTTTTTATTGTTTTCATAAAACTCCGGTGAAATCAACGCAATTTCAACATTAAAGTTAGTGGCATCATGAAGTGAATCATTATTACTTTTATCTAATAACCTCGATAGAACTGAATACCAGCCAAACCGCCCGGCAACACCAATATACTTGATATCAACACGTTTACTTGTTTGGACTAAATTAAGCAATTCATCATATAACTGATTAGGCTTGATAACTTTAAGCTGGCTTCTATCAGCAACGACTTTTTCATAGATCTGAAAAAGGATCTCCAGAAGAATCATCGCAACAACTACTAACAATGTCACCTCGATTTTCTGAGTGACCTCACTTGGCAAGACTGACAAGTTGGCAAGAATTTCTAAAGCAAATATTGCAACAATAATAATATATGCAATGGGCTTTTTACCCTTTTCATATGCCTCTTTTAGACGTGTAATCAATGATTTATCAGTTTTCATGTGTATAGTATAGCCTCTGGAAAATAATGCTAACTATCATGTACTATACTATCTAATAAAATTTAGATCACTGTTATATACCCGTAATCATTCAATTTGCAGAAATAAGGCGCTGAAAGTTGTCATTAATTCTACGATCTAATGCTCCCCCAATCTCTGGCAATGTATCTGAAAAGAACTGTTCTATTTTCTGT
>NVVW01000018.1 GCA_002733505.1 Methylophaga sp.
TGTTGTTTTACCATGATCGACGTGGCCAATTGTGCCTACGTTGACATGGGGTTTATTTCGTTCAAACTTTTCTTTAGACATCTCTATATCTCCGTCAAATTCACTAAACTATCTATTAAACTATCTTTTACTTGTAACTGCATCAGTTACATTTTTTGGCGCTTCTGCATACCGAGCAAACTCCATTGAGTATGTTGCTCTACCTTGCGTAGCACTGCGCAAATCTGTTGCATAACCGAACATCTCGGCTAGTGGCACTTCGGCATTAATCACTTTGCCGTTAACTACATCTTCCATACCGTTGACTAGGCCACGACGACGGTTTAAATCACCCATCACGTCACCCATATAGTCTTCCGGGGTTACTACCTCAATATTCATCATCGGCTCTAAGAGAACAGGATCTGCTTCTAAAGCGCCATTTCTAAACCCTAACGAACCAGCCACTTTAAATGCCATTTCATTAGAATCTACATCATGATAAGAGCCGTCAAATAATGTTACCTTGATATCCTCAACCGGGTAGCCGGCTATTACACCACTTTTCATCTGCTCTTGTATACCCTTATCTACAGAGGAAATGAATTCTCTTGGTACGGAGCCACCTACAATGGCATTTTCAAAGGCGTAACCAGCACCTGACTTTTGCGGCTCTAATTTCAACCAAACATGACCATATTGACCTCGACCACCACTTTGGCGCACAAACTTTCCTTCAGCTTCAACTGTCTTACGAATTGTTTCTCTGTAGGCAACTTGTGGCGCACCTACATTAGCCTCGACAGAGAACTCACGCTTCATTCTGTCAACAATAATATCTAGGTGTAGTTCACCCATGCCAGCAATAATAGTTTGTGCAGACTCTTCATCTGTTGACACTCTGAACGATGGGTCTTCTTTTGCCAATTTACCAAGGGCAACACCCATCTTTTCTTGATCGGCTTGCGTTCTTGGTTCAATTGCAACTGAAATAACCGGTTCTGGAAACTCCATTCGCTCTAAGGTGATCAGGTGATCCGGCGTACACAAGGTATCGCCCGTTGTTGTATCTTTTAAACCGATGGCAGCGGCAATATCACCCGCCCTAACTTCTGATATTTCTTCTCGACTATTGGCATGCATTTGAACTAGACGACCTATACGCTCTTTTTTACCTTTCACAGGGTTATAAACAGCATCGCCTGATTTCAATACACCAGAATAAACGCGGAAGAAGGTAAGTGTGCCGACAAATGGATCGGTGGCAATTTTAAATGCAAGCGCTGCAAAAGGCTGATCATCATCAGCTTGAAGCTCACCTTGTGTACTATCGTCTAATTCGCCGGTAATCGCAGCAACATCAGTGGGTGCAGGCATGTATTCAATAATGGCATCAAGAACCGCTTGAACGCCCTTGTTTTTAAATGCCGATCCACAAAATGCAGGAACAATTTGATTGGCTAGTGTTTGCAGACGGATGCCTTGTTTAATTTCTTCATTTGAAAGTACACCGTCTTCTAGGTATTTGTCCATCAGCTCTTCATTTGCTTCGGCTGCGGCTTCAATCATCTTTTCTCGGTATAATTCACATTCAGCCAGCATTTCTGGAGCGATATCACGTGCTTCATAAGTCACACCCAAATCATCTTCATTCCAGTAAATTGCTTTCATCCGAACAAGATCGATGACACCTTCGAATTCTTCTTCGGCACCGATGGGTAATTGCATGGGAATGGGGGTTGCACCTAAGCGCGCTTTGATTTGTTCTATAACATTGAGAAAGTTAGCACCGCTGCGATCCATTTTATTGATGAATGCCAATCTAGGTACGTGATATTTATTAGCTTGTCGCCAAACAGTTTCTGATTGGGGTTCTACACCGCCTACCGCACAAAACACAGCGACTGCACCATCTAAAACGCGTAGCGAGCGTTCAACTTCAATGGTGAAATCCACATGACCTGGCGTATCAATTATATTAACTCGATGCTCTGGAAATTGTGTATCCATTCCAGACCAAAAACAGGTTGTCGCAGCCGAGGTAATGGTAATTCCTCGCTCTTGCTCCTGTTCCATCCAATCCATTGTGGCAGCACCATCATGCACTTCACCTATTTTATGCGATACCCCTGTGTAATACAGCACGCGCTCAGTTGTCGTGGTTTTACCCGCGTCAATATGCGCCATGATGCCGATATTACGGTATCGATTAATAGGAGTGCTTCGTGCCACTATAGGTACTCTCGAGCTAATAAATTGTTAAAGAACTAGCTACTCAGCTAAGCTCAAAAACTCACCATTTCTTCGTTCGAAAATGGACATTCACATTTGTAAACTCACATTTTCTACCTTAAACTGGTAAATTTTAGAACCAATCTGTGCAGCTATTAATGTGTTGCTACTGAATTAATTCAGATCACTCTTTTCAAGCTGAAAAGGCTTGAGGGTAAAACTTAAAAGCGGAAGTGAGAAAACGCCTTGTTTGCTTCTGCCATTCTGTGTGTATCTTCTTTCTTCTTAACGGCTGTGCCTTTGCCATCAAATGCATCGCCTAACTCACCTGCTAGACGCATTGCCATTGATTTTTCACCACGTTTACGCGCAGCTTCAGCTAACCAGCGCATTGCTAATGCAACACGGCGTGATGGGCGAACTTCAACGGGAACTTGGTAAGTAGCACCACCGACACGGCGAGATTTAACTTCAACCATTGGGCTAATATTATCTAATGCTTGTTGGAAAATCTCTAAGTGATCAGCACTTTTGCTTTCTGCTACAGAATCTAATGCATCATAAGCAATTTTTTCAGCAATTGATTTTTTGCCATCTTTCATGATTACATTAATAAATTTAGCCAACCCAATATTTGAAAATTTTGGATCAGGCAATACTTCACGTTTGGCAACAACTCTTCTTCTTGGCATGTTCTTTTCTTCCTAAATTCTTATGATTTCGGACGCTTGGCGCCGTACTTAGAGCGACCTTGACGACGCTCACTCACACCTGATGTGTCTAACGCCCCACGCACTGTGTGGTAACGTACACCCGGTAAATCTTTAACACGACCGCCGCGAATCAGCACAACTGAATGCTCTTGTAAGTTGTGACCTTCACCACCGATGTATGACGTTACTTCGAAACCATTAGTTAAACGAACACGAGCAACTTTACGCATTGCTGAGTTTGGCTTCTTAGGTGTTGTTGTATAAACACGAGTACATACACCACGACGTTGCGGACAAGCCTGTAACGCGGGTACATTGTTCTTTTTCTTTTGCTTTAATCTTGGTTTGCGAACCAATTGATTTATTGTTGCCATTAAACTTTACAACCTTAACTATTTAATACGGTATGCGACACAGCTTGTGCACGCTTTACCAGTAAAAATCGAGCCTCCACACTGTGAGAGCCCGACAAAGAGGAGGGATTTTACTATTAAGTAATACCCCGCGTCAAGCCATCTGAATAATTATACCCAATCTACATCTTCAAGTAGTTTGGGTATAGCTTTTTATTTACTCAGATGCGCTTTCTAATTGTTCACTTTCACTATCAACAGCCACATCTAATGCTACGGCTACTTTTTGTTTTTTAACAACAGGTTTGTTACCCTCCAACCTAAGCTTGCGCTGGCGTTGACGCTCTTTATGGTAAGCCAAGCCTGTTCCCGCAGGAATCAAACGACCCACGATCACGTTTTCTTTCAGACCGCGTAGCGGATCACGCTTTCCAGTCACTGCTGCATCTGTCAATACGCGAGTAGTTTCTTGGAAGGAAGCCGCCGAGATAAATGAATCTGTTGCAAGTGATGCTTTAGTAATACCTAACAGCATATGTGTATAGGTTGCTTCTAGCTTATCTTCGCCGCGCATTGTATCGTTCACTTCTAATATCGTATCGTGTTCGACTTGCTCACCTCTAAGGAATTTAGTATCCCCTGGTGACACAATTTCAACTTTACGTAACATTTGACGCACAATTACTTCGATGTGTTTATCGTTAATTTTTACACCTTGCAAGCGATACACTTCTTGTACTTCAGTCGCCATGTAACTAGCTAGTTCCAAGATACCTTTTAAGCGCAGAATGTCATGCGGATCTTCTGGGCCATCAACCAACATTTCACCTTTTTCAATGTGTTCACCTTCAAACACAGAGACATGACGCCATTTTGGAATTAGTTCTTCATGAACATCACCTTCATTCGGTGTAATCACTAAGCGTTGCTTACCTTTAGTTTCTTTACCAAAACTAATGGTGCCTGAAATTTCTGCCATCAAAGCAGGATCTTTCGGTTTACGTGCTTCAAATAAATCCGCAACGCGTGGTAAACCACCCGTGATATCACGTGTTTTACTACTTTCTTGAGGGATACGGGCTAATACATCACCGATCCCCACTTCACCACCATCTGCTACCGTAACAATCGCACCACCTGGTAAGAAGTATTGTGCTGGGATCTCTGTTCCAACAAGCAACAAATCGTCACCTTTATCATCAATCAATTTAACCATTGGTCGCATATCTTTAGCTGATGTGCCACGTTGTTTTGGATCACGTACAATCATACTGGTTAAGCCAGTAACTTCATCGACCTGCTTATCAACGGTCACGCCTTCAACCAAGTCTTGCAATTGCACCTTACCCGCCACCTCGGTAACAACCGGATGCGTATGCGGATCCCACATTGCAACAATCTGACCCGCATCAACAGCTTCATTATCAGACACGGTGATTTCTGCACCATAAGGAATTTTATAACGCTCACGCTCACGACCATTTTCATCAATAAGATGTAATTCACCGCTACGAGAGACCGCAACAAACTTACCGCTTGCGTGTTGAACTGATTTAATATTGTGGAAACGGATATTACCTTTAAATTTCAAAGCAACAGAGTTGTCAGCCGCTGTACGCGATGCAGCACCACCGATATGGAAAGTACGCATGGTAAGCTGTGTTCCAGGCTCACCGATTGATTGCGCCGCGATAACACCTACTGCTTCACCCACATTAATTTGATGGCCACGACCTAAATCTCGACCGTAACATGATGCACACACACCGTGGCGTGATTCACAGGTAATAGCAGAACGCACCATGACTTCATCAATACCCGCTTCTTCGAGTTTGATAACTAAATCTTCATCCATCAATGTGCCTCTAGCAAGCACGATATTATCGTCATCACCTTTAGTCACATCACGTGCAATTACTCGACCTAATACACGCTCACCTAATGGCTCAACTACGTCACCACCTTCAATGATAGGTGTCATACTGACACCTATCTCAGTGCCACAATCTTCTTCGACGATAACTAAATCTTGCGATACATCAACTAGACGGCGTGTCAAATAACCCGAGTTCGCAGTTTTCAATGCGGTATCAGCCAGACCTTTACGTGCACCATGAGTCGAGATAAAGTATTGAAGTACGTCCAAACCTTCACGGAAGTTCGCGGTAATAGGTGTTTCGATAATAGAACCATCTGGTTTTGCCATCAAACCACGCATACCCGCTAATTGGCGGATCTGAGCAGCACTACCCCGCGCGCCAGAATCGGCCATCATGTAGATAGAGTTCATCGATTGTTGCTGGACTTCATTGCCTTCAGCATCAATAACAGTATCCGCAGCCAAACCATCCATCATCGCATTCGCTACTTGGTCGTTAGTACGTGACCAAATATCGATGATTTTGTTATAACGTTCACCATCTGTTACCAAACCAGAAGCATATTGTGTTGCAATCTCTTCTACTTCAGCTTCTGCAGCAGCAAGTATTTCTGGTTTGCTTTCAGGAATAACCATATCATCAATGCCAACCGATGCACCCGATTTTGTGGCATGAGTGAAACCAAGATACATTAATTGATCGGCAAAGATAACCGTAGCCTTTAAACCAATACGACGATAGCACACATTAATTAGATCACCGATCGCTTTTTTGGTCATCGTACGGTCAACAACTGAGAACGGTAAACCTGTAGGTAGGATATCGAATAAAATGGCTCGACCTACTGTTGTATCAACGCGTACAATACGTGTTTGTTCAACTTCAGGCAATGTAATATCCGTTTCTTCAAGACGAACAGTGATTTTAGCGTGAATTGAAGCCGCCCCATTATCATAAGCACGTTTTAGCTCAGATAAATCAGCAAATTTAATACCTTCACCTTTTTCATTGATGCGATCACGGGTCATGTAATACAGACCTAATACCACATCTTGTGAAGGAACAATGACTGGCTCACCATTAGCGGGAGACAAAATATTGTTGGTCGCCATCATTAATGTGCGTGCTTCTATTTGTGCTTCGAGAGACAAGGGCACGTGTACCGCCATTTGATCACCATCGAAATCGGCATTAAATGCACTACAAACAAGCGGATGCAACTGGATCGCCTTACCTTCAATCAATAACGGTTCAAATGCTTGGATACCTAGTCTATGCAATGTCGGTGCACGGTTTAACATGATTGGATGTTCGCGAATCACGTCAGCAAGAATATCCCAAACTTCAGGACCTTCACGCTCAACCATCTTCTTAGCGGCTTTAATTGTTGTCGCTAAGCCTGCACGTTCTAATTTACCGTAGATGAATGGTTTGAATAATTCCAATGCCATTTTTTTAGGCAAACCACATTGATGTAATTTCAAGTAGGGCCCAACCACGATTACAGAACGACCCGAGTAATCAACACGTTTACCTAGTAAGTTTTGACGGAAACGACCTTGCTTACCTTTGATCATATCTGCCAAAGATTTTAGTGGCATCCGGTTGGTGCCGGTAATAGCACGGCCGCGACGACCGTTATCTAATAGCGCATCAACTGATTCTTGCAACATACGTTTTTCATTACGGACGATAATATCAGGCGCATTCAAATCTAATAAACGTTTTAGACGGTTATTACGGTTAATAACACGGCGGTATAAGTCATTAAGATCAGATGTCGCAAAACGCCCTCCATCTAGTGGTACTAATGGACGTAAATCTGGCGGTAGAATGGGTAATACTTCCATTACCATCCATTCAGGCTTATTGCCTGACACTTGGAAAGCTTCCATCAGTTTTAGGCGTTTAGTCAATTTCTTAATTTTTGTTTCAGAATTGGTCGCATCAATTGCTTCGCGAATAACTTCAACCTCAGCTACAAGATCGATGTCGCGCAATAATTGTTGAACAGCTTCTGCACCCATGCGAGCATCAAATTCATCGCCGTATTCTTCTACAGCTTGCAAGAATGTTTCATCTGAAAGTAATGTGCCTTTTTCAAGCGGCGTCATACCTGAGTCAACGACGATGAATGCTTCAAAATAAAGCACACGTTCAAGATCGCGTAGCGTCATATCTAAGAATAATGAGATACGAGATGGTAGTGATTTCAAGAACCAAATATGGGCAACTGGGCTAGCTAACTCAAGATGCGCCATACGCTCACGACGCACTTTTGCAACGGTGACTTCAACACCACATTTCTCACAGATAACACCACGGTGTTTTAAGCGTTTGTATTTGCCACATAAACATTCGTAATCTTTAACTGGGCCAAATATTTTGCAGCAAAATAAACCTTCACGTTCTGGCTTAAAGGTACGGTAGTTAATTGTTTCTGGCTTTTTAACTTCACCAAATGACCATGAACGTACCATTTTAGGTGATGCCAAACCAATTCGAATCGCATCGAACTCTTCTTGCTGAGACTGTTGCTTCAATAAATTAAGCAAATCTTTCATATTTATTTCTCCGCTGCCGCAGTACGGCTGTTTAGATTATCTTTAAGGTCTATTTAGGTATTTTGTCTTCAACTAACTCAATATTAATACCCAGAGAACGAATCTCATGTGTCAATACTTTGAAGGATTCAGGCATGCCTGCTTCCATCCGATAATCACCATCCACAATGTTTTTATAAATTCGAGTTCGACCATGAACATCATCTGACTTCACCGTCAACATTTCTTGAAGTGTATAAGCAGCACCATAAGCTTGTAATGCCCACACTTCCATCTCACCAAATCGCTGTCCACCAAACTGTGCTTTACCACCCAATGGTTGCTGGGTGACAAGGCTGTATGGACCTGTGGAACGTGCATGCATTTTGTCATCAACTAAGTGATTCAATTTCAGCATATGCATATAACCCACCGTAACTGGGCGATCAAAATATTCACCGGTTAAGCCATCAATCAGTCTTGTTTGACCACTGCGTGGCAAGCCTGCCAACTCAAGCATGTCTTTGATTTCAGTTTCATCAGCACCATCGAATACCGGTGTTGCCATTGGCACACCTTCTTTCAAGTTGCCTGCTAACTCAAAGATCTCATCATCCGTTAATGAATCTAAGTCTTCTTTTTTACCACTGGTGTTATAAATCTTATCTAAGAACTCACGTAGCTCAGCCACTTCTTTTTGTTGTTCTAGCATTTCGGTTATTTTATAGCCCAAGCCTTTAGCCGCCCAACCCAAATGTATTTCTAATACCTGTCCGATATTCATTCGAGACGGTACACCAAGAGGGTTTAATACGATATCCACTGGTCGACCATCTGCGGTATACGGCATATCTTCAACAGGAACAATCCTAGAGATAACACCTTTGTTACCATGACGACCCGCCATTTTGTCACCCGGTTGAATACGACGTTTAACCGCTAAGAACACCTTAACCATACGTTGCACACCAGGCGCAAGATCATGGCCTGAAATCAATTTGTCTTTTTTGATTTCAAACTCATCATCCATATCTTTACGGTATTGCTGGATTTGCACTGAAGCTTGTTCTAGCTGCTTGTTCAGTGCTGCTGTTTCCATATTAATATTGAACCAGTCAGCATGTTCAAGCTTGCTCAAATACGCTTTGGTTATTTTTGAACCTTTATCTAGGTTAGGGGCAGTCTTAGCCACTTTACCATTTAGCGATTTTTCTAAACGAGCAAATACATCATCAACCACAATACGATGACGATCTTTTAAATCATTGCGTATTTTTTCTAGTTCATCTTTCTCAATCGCTAATGCACGCTCATCTTTTTCCACACCATCGCGGGTGAAAACTTGCACATCAATAACGGTACCGAATGTACTGGATGGCACGCGTAGCGATGAATCTTTCACATCCGCCGCTTTCTCACCAAAAATAGCACGCAGTAATTTTTCTTCTGGGGTAAGCTGTGTTTCACCTTTAGGTGTCACTTTACCTACTAAGATATCACCGGGCTTAACTTCTGCGCCAACATAAACAATGCCTGACTCATCTAGTTTAGATAATGCACCTTCACTTACGTTCGGAATATCACTAGTGATTTCTTCCGTACCTAATTTAGTATCACGCGCTAAACAGTTTAATTCTTGGATATGTATCGTTGTAAAACGGTCTTCTTTGACAACGCGTTCAGAAACTAAAATAGAATCCTCAAAATTGTAACCATTCCAAGGCATAAATGCGATCAACATGTTTTGGCCTAAGGCCAATTCACCTTTATCGGTAGATGGACCATCCGCTAGAATGTCGCCTTTCGCAATCACATCACCCGGTTTAACAAGCGGTGTTTGATTGATACATGTGCTTTGATTTGAACGCGCATATTTAATTAAGGTGTAAATATCAACACCAGAATCAGCATCACCCGCTTCTTTATCGTTAACCCGAACAACCACACGCCTGGCATCAACTGAGTCAACTGTACCACCGCGTTTCGCTATCACCATAACGCCAGAGTCACGCGCTACTACGCGTTCCATACCGGTACCTACGATTGGTTTTTCTGCTCGTAATGTTGGTACCGCTTGACGTTGCATATTGGATCCCATCAAAGCACGGTTAGCATCATCATGTTCTAGGAATGGAATTAATGACGCCGCTACTGATACTACTTGGCGAGGTGATACATCCATATAGTCCACTTGATCAGCAGGCATCAATGAAAATTCATTTTTATGACGACAAGGCACCATTTTTTCTTGAATGACATTTTTATCATTCAAGGTAATCGTTGCTTGAGCAATTTTAAATTCACCCTCATCAATCGCTGATAAATAAGTGATATCTGAAGTCGCAACACCGTCAACCACTTTACGGTATGGTGTTTCGATAAAGCCATATTCATTAGTGCGCGCATAGGTTGCTAATGAGTTGATTAGACCGATATTGGGTCCCTCTGGCGTTTCAATGGGACAGACACGGCCATAATGAGTTGGATGTACGTCACGTACTTCAAAACCAGCACGTTCACGCGTTAAACCACCCGGGCCTAATGCGGAAACGCGACGTTTATGTGTTACTTCAGATAATGGATTGTTTTGATCCATAAACTGAGATAATTGGCTAGAACCAAAGAATTCTTTAATTGCAGCAGCAACCGGTTTTGCATTAATCAACTGTTGTGGCATCAAACCTTCTGATTCCGCCACACTTAAACGCTCACGCACCGCACGCTCTACACGCACTAAACCAACACGGAATTGATTTTCAGCCATTTCACCTACACTACGTACACGACGATTACCAAGATGATCGATATCATCGACAATACCATGACCATTGCGGATAGAAACTAATTCAAGGATGACATCGACAATATCTTCTTTAGATAAAACGCCTTCGCCTTCTAAATCTTCACGACCTAAGCGACGGTTAAATTTCATCCGACCTACGCCAGACAAGTCATAACGTTCGCCTGCAAAGAATAAGTTTTTGAACAAATTATTTGCTGAATCTTCTGTAGGTGGCTCACCTGGGCGCATCATACGGTAGATTTCAACTTTTGCTTCTAATGGTGTTGTTGTTTCATCTAAGCGTAAGGTGTCAGAAATATAAGAACCGCGGTCTAAATCATTTGAATAGATTGTTTCGATTTTTTTGATATCAAAACGCTCAAATGTTTCAAGTAACTCTTCTGTGATATCATCATTTGCAGAAGCAATCACTTCGCCACTGTCAGTATCAATCATATCTTTGGAGATAACGCGTTCAATTAAGTAGCTGGCTGGCACAATCAGCTTAGTCATGCCCGCTTTTTCCATTTTACGAATATGACGACCTGTCACTTGATTATCCATTTCAACAATTACATTGCCTTTAGCATCAGCAATGTCGAATGACACGATTTGACCACGTAAACGCTGTGGATCTAACGCTAACTCAAAACCATCGCCTTTTTTAGTGAAGGTATCGTGATCAAAGAATAGTTCCAATATTTGTTCGGTGGTATATTCCAATGCACGCAATAGAATGGTAGCGGGTAATTTACGGCGACGATCGATACGAACAAAAACAGCATCTTTCGGATCAAATTCAAAATCTAACCAAGAACCACGGTATGGAATAATGCGGGCATTGAATAAGATTTTACCTGATGAATGTGATTTACCTTTATCACTATCGAAGAATACACCTGGAGAACGATGTAATTGAGAGACGATAACGCGTTCTGTACCGTTGATAACAAAGTTACCTTTCTCAGTCATCAATGGGATTTCTCCCATATAGACTTCCTGCTCTTTAATATCTTTTACAATTTTTGATTTTGCAGGGGCATCTTTATCATAAAGGACAAGACGCATTTTAACTCTTAAAGGTGCTGCATAGGTTACACCACGAAGTTGACATTCTTTCACATCAAATGAGGGTGTGCCTAAACGATAGCTCACATATTGTAGTTCCGCTTTACCTGTGTGACTTTTAATCGGCAGAACTGAAGAAAAGGCAGCGTGCAAACCTTTACTCGCGCGTTCGTCAGCGGCAATCCCATTTTGTAGGAAGCCCTGATATGAATCTACTTGTGTTGCCAATAAATTAGGAACACTCAAGATTGTTGGACGCTTGCCAAAATCTTTACGGATCCGCTTTTTCTCGGTAAACGTATAAGCCATGTATTACACCTCAAAGAATCAGCCAAACCTTAGTTTATTAAGGCTTGGGTATTGTAATATTGTATTTTATGATCAGCTAAATTATTGCTTGACCAGTAACAGAAAAAGGCCGGTGGTTAAAACCACCAGCCATTTTCTTTATCGTGATGACACATCACCACGATGAAGGAGCAGCTTACTTAATTTCAGCTTCTGCACCCGCTTCAGTTAGTTGCTTAACAACATCTTCAGCTTCTGCTTTTTCAACAGCTTCTTTAACTGACACAGGCGCGCTTTCTACCAAATCTTTAGCTTCTTTCAAGCCAAGACCAGTGAGAGCACGAACTGCTTTGATTACGCTAACTTTGTTAGCACCAAAGCTTGTCATTACTACGTCAAACTCAGTTTGTTCAGCAGCAGCTGCACCACCAGCGTCACCGCCAGCAGCAGCGGCTACAGGAGCAGCAGCAGTTACACCAAATTTTTCTTCCATTGCTTCAATCAATTCTACGACTTCAACAACTGTCATTTCAGAGATAGCATCTAAGATATCGTCTTTTTTTACTTTAGCCATGTTAATTTTCCTATTTTCAAGCTTACAGAATTATATTTACACCTTAAAACTCAAATGAGATTTAAGCTGCTTCTTTCGCATCACGAACAGCCGCGAGCGTACGAACCATTTTGCTAGTCGGTGCCACCAAAGTACGTACAAATTTCTCAATCGGTGCCTTCATCGTGCCCATAAGAATACCAATCGCTTGGTCCTTAGTAGGCATTTTGGCTAGTTTCTCAAGATCTGTAGCAGGTAATAAATTACCTCCCAGAGAAATCATTTTGACTTCTAATTTGTTATTTTCTTTAGCGAAATCACTCATCACTCGCGCTACTGCACCTGGATCTTCTGTTGAAAATCCAAATACTAAAGGCCCCGTCATTCCTTCCTGCATGCAGGCGAAATCAGTACCTTCTACAGCACGTTTAGCTAATGTGTTTCTAATAACACGCAAATAAACATTGTCTTTGCGTGCTGCAACACGTAGCTCAGTCATGTCCGAAACAGACAACCCATGATATTCTGCAGCTATTGCAGAATAAGCACTAGATGCTATTTCAGCGACTTCAGCAACTACGGCTTTCTTACCATCAAGATTCATTGCCACCTAAGTTTACCTCCCTAGGAACACCGCATAAAAACAGTGTTGTTGCTAGGGAACGAGAATTTAACAACACCCGAATTTTAACGTGTCTTTTTGCTCCCTTTCTTCGCTGTAGAAACAGTTACATAGAATAACTATGCGCCTGTTTCTACGCGTCGAATGTGAACAAAAATCCTACGTCAAACTTTCGGGTGTTATTAAACCCTCGTTCCTATAAAAGAAAGGATTGCTCCTTTCACCTTACGGTTTTCAACGTCAGAAACTCTGTAGCTGAACCCCGTCTGCGTAGGCCTATTACACGGATGTAATCGATTAAACTCACATACCTACGGTCTTAGACAATTCGACTTCTAAAACGTAGCGAGTCGAATGGTCCAATTCTTACTTCTTAGACCTTAATCTAAGAATGATTTATCTAATATGATCCCTGCACCCATAGTGCTTGAAACACTAATTTTCTTCAGGTAAATACCTTTAGCTGAGCTTGGTTTCAATTTATTCAAGTCATCAATCAATGCCACTAGGTTCTGCTGTAAAGCTTCAACTTCAAAGCTAGCATTACCGATTGAGCAATGGATGATTCCTGCTTTGTCTGTGCGGTAACGTACTTGGCCAGACTTCGCGTTTTTAACTGCTTGTGCAACGTTGGGTGTAACAGTACCTACTTTAGGGTTAGGCATTAAACCACGCGGGCCTAATACTTGACCTAGCGTACCCACAATACGCATGGCATCTGGTGATGCAATAACCACATCAAAGTCCATATTGCCTGCTTTAATTGATTCTGCTAAATCATCCATTCCTACAATGTCTGCTCCCGCTTCTTTAGCGGCATCAGCATTGGCACCTTGGGTAAATACAGCAACGCGCACTGTTTTACCTGTGCCGTTTGGTAATACTGTAGAGCTACGTACCACTTGATCAGATTTACGAGAATCAACACCTAGGTTAATCGCAACATCAATTGATTCAACAAACTTTGCAGACGCATTCTCTTTGATTAAAGCTAAGGCTTCAGCAGCAGCATATAATTTACCGGCTTCCAATTTTTCACGGATAGCGCGACCTCTTTTTCCCATAGTAGCCATTATACAACGCCCTCTGTCTCTAGTCCCATGCTACGAGCTGTGCCCGCAATCGTTCTTACTGCCGCGTCCATATCAGCGGCCGAAAGATCAGCCATTTTTGTGGTAGCGATTTCTTCTAGTTGCGCACGCGTTACCGATCCTACTTTTTCAGTATTAGGAGTACCACTACCACTTTTCAAACCCGCTGCTTTTAAAAGCAATACGGCTGCAGGCGGTGTTTTAGTGATGAATGTGAAGCTTTTATCATTGAACACTGTAATCACAACAGGGATTGGCAAGCCAGATTCCATACTTTGTGTTTTAGCATTAAATGCTTTACAAAATTCCATAATATTCACACCATGCTGACCTAAAGCAGGACCAACTGGAGGACTAGGGTTTGCCGAACCAGCTGGCACTTGCAGCTTGATATAGGCATCTATCTTTTTAGCCATTTTCTTCTCCTAAATGGGTGCAAACGCCTCGCGGCTCCCCAATAATAAACCGGCGTAATGCCGGATAAATTTAACTACGCTTTTGCGACTTGGCTGAATTGAAGTTCAACAGGCGTTGAACGACCAAAAATAAGCACTTCCACTCGCATTGTGCTTTTTTCGTAATTTACTTCTTCAACCACACCGGTAAAGTCATTAAACGGACCGTCGGTAACACGTACCACCTCACCCGGCTCAAACAACACTTTAGGTCTTGGACTTTCAACACCTTCTTGCACACGTTGTAAAATCTGGTTGGCTTCAGCATCTGATATGGGGGAAGGCCTATCGCCTGTGCCACCAATAAAGCGAAGAACACGTGGAATATCATTCACCACATGCCATGTTTCATCATCCATTATCATATTGACTAATACATAGCCTGGAAAGAACTTGCGCTCACTCCTACGTTGCTGGCCGTCACGCATTTCAACTACTTCTTCCGTCGGAACAAGCACTTCACCAATTTTATCTTCTAATTCAAATCGTTGAATACGCTCTTCTAAAGAACGTTTTACTTGCGCCTCATAACCCGAAAAAGCTTGAAGTACATACCATTGCTTACTCATTATTCAACCCTTCGTTTTTATAATGTGATGGCGCGAACAGCCCAACCCAACATGGAATCAAATGCCCACAATATTAGCGCGGCAATAATAACCATTATTATGACTATCATCGTGGTTTGTATTGTTTCTTGGCGAGTAGGCCAAACAACTTTACGCACTTCCACGTTCGTATCTTTTATATAGCTAACTGCTACGCGACCTTTTGCAGTTTGCGAAACGATAAAGAGAGAAAGCCCGACCGTTGCAAGCAAGCCAAGCACCCTCAACAATGTTGAATACTCTGGAAACATATAGAACAGAGTTACTGCTGCCATCAACAAAACTACTGCAACAATTAATTTGATTGTATCTGCCATTACTTTCTTTACTCGGTTAAAAACAAAATGGCAGGCCAGGAGGGAATCGAACCCACAACCTACGGTTTTGGAGACCGTCGCTCTGCCAATTGAGCTACTGGCCTAACATATAATTAAGCAAGTTAAAGACTCCAAATCTTTAGCCTGCATTTAAACTTTTTTATTCGGTTATTTTACTAACAACGCCCGCACCAACAGTACGGCCGCCTTCACGAATAGCAAAACGTAAACCTTCTTCCATTGCAATCGGTGCAATAAGTGTTACGTCCATTTTTACGTTGTCACCAGGCATGACCATTTCGATACCTTCTGGTAATTCACATGCACCAGTTACGTCGGTGGTACGGAAGTAGAATTGGGGACGGTAGCCATTAAAGAATGGGGTGTGGCGTCCGCCTTCATCTTTTGACAAGATGTATACTTCGGCATCAAAGCGAGTGTGGGGGTTGATTGAGCCTACGTGTGCCAATACTTGACCACGGTCGACGTCTTCACGTTTGGTTCCACGTAATAACACACCTACGTTGTCGCCCGCTCTGCCTTCATCAAGCAATTTGCGGAACATTTCTACGCCGGTACAGGTGGTTTTCGCTGTTTCTTTAATGCCTACGATTTCGAGTTCTTCACCTACTTTTACGATGCCGCGTTCGATACGTCCGGTTACGA
Source organism: Methylophaga sp. (assembly GCA_002733505.1). Classification (GTDB taxonomy): domain Bacteria; phylum Pseudomonadota; class Gammaproteobacteria; order Nitrosococcales; family Methylophagaceae. Next base: position 16,151 of record NVVW01000018.1, read on the forward strand.
CGGTGCCGCGACCTGAGATTGAGAATACATCTTCAATCGGCATGACGAATGCGCCGTCAATTAAACGTACTGGCTCTGGGAAGTAGCTGTCCATTGCTTCACCTAGCTTGATGATTGACGGTACGCCAATGTCGCTGGTGTCGCCTTCTAGTGCTTTAAGTGCTGAGCCAATAATAATTGGCGTGTCATCACCTGGGAAATCATATTTGTCTAGTAACTCGCGGATTTCCATTTCGACTAGTTCGATAAGTTCTTCGTCATCTACCATGTCAGCTTTGTTCATAAATACGATGATATATGGAACACCCACTTGGCGTGATAGTAGGATATGCTCACGTGTTTGTGGCATTGGCCCGTCTGCTGCGCTTACTACTAAGATAGCACCGTCCATTTGAGCGGCACCGGTGATCATGTTTTTAACGTAATCAGCATGGCCTGGGCAATCTACGTGGGCGTAGTGACGGTTTGCTGTTTCATATTCTACGTGTGAGGTTGAGATGGTGATGCCGCGCTCTCTTTCTTCGGGGGCGTTATCAATATCTGCAAATGATTTAACTTCACCGCCTTGTGCTTCGGCCATTACTTTGGTGATCGCCGCTGTCAATGTTGTTTTACCATGATCGACGTGGCCAATTGTGCCTACGTTGACATGGGGTTTATTTCGTTCAAACTTTTCTTTAGACATCTCTATATCTCCGTCAAACTTACACTATAAATAAACAAAGACAAGAAAATCTTGTCTAATCCAAACTGCTTTTCGATCCAAACCACTTCTTTATCCGGTGGAGCCCGCAATCAGAATCGAACTGATGACCTCATCCTTACCATGGATGCGCTCTACCGACTGAGCTATGCGGGCCTAAATCCAAAACCCCAAACAAAAAGTTGGAGCGGGTGATGGGAATCGAACCCACATAATCAGCTTGGAAGGCTGGAGTTCTACCACTGAACTACACCCGCAGATACTATTTTCTTATACCATATTATATACATGGTGGAGGGGGGAGGATTCGAACCTCCGAAGGCGGAGCCGTCAGATTTACAGTCTGATCCCTTTGGCCACTCGGGAACCCCTCCACGAGCAAAGCAGAGTATTGTCCGTAATACGGGGGGTATTGTCAACCACTAAACTGAATAACGTTTAAAGGTAACAGTTATAGTTGAGCGGCATAGAGCCTGTTATTCCGCAGTTTATTTTAGTTTATTATTTTATGCGCTAATTTCAATGAAAGCCAATAATCCTTTCCTAAACTTGATTGCACAAGAATTAACACCCTGTTCTCACAATGGCACTGCTGACCTATAAATTGCTTTATCTAAGTAATATTTCATCAGCAAAATCCTACTTTATATTTTATATAAATCACTGCACGCATATCAGGAGGCATAGTATACTGTCATTCTGCGCTTGTTATTTTTATTTAATTAGGAGTTTTTATGGAGCAGTACCGCGGTACGACTATCCTTTCTTATCGCCGTAATGGGCACGTTGTTATCGGTGGTGATGGTCAGGTTAGTTTAGGCAACACTATTATGAAAGGTAATGCGCGCAAAATACGGCGTTTATATCATGATAAAGTCATTGCCGGTTTTGCGGGTGGTACTGCAGATGCCTTTACCTTATTTGAACGCTTTGAAGCCAAACTTGAAAAACATCAAGGCAATTTAACCCGCAGCGCCATTGAGTTAGCCAAAGATTGGCGAACTGATCGGATGATGCGCCGTTTAGAAGCACTGCTTGCCGTTGCTGACAGTGAAACATCGCTTATTATTACCGGTAACGGTGATGTAATCGAACCTGAAAATAGCCTTATGGCTATCGGATCGGGTGGCCCTTTTGCCCAATCTGCTGCCACCGCACTCATTGAAAATACTGAACTATCTGCACGAGAAATCGTCGAAAAAGGGCTTAATATTGCTGCTGATATTTGTATTTATACCAACCACAATCTTACTATTGAAACTTTAGAGTCAGAATAAAATCCCTATGCAAGCATTAACACCTAAACAAATCGTTGAAGAATTAGATAAACATATTGTCGGCCAACAAGCAGCTAAAAAAGCGGTGGCTATCGCTTTGCGTAACCGCTGGCGCAGGAAGCAATTGTCTGCTGAATTACAACACGAAATCACCCCTAAAAACATTTTAATGATCGGTCCAACGGGTGTAGGTAAAACCGAAATTGCTCGTCGCTTAGCCACATTGGCCAATGCCCCCTTTATCAAAATAGAAGCGACTAAATTTACTGAGGTCGGTTATGTTGGGCGTGATGTTGAATCTATTATTCGTGATCTTGCTGAAATGGCGATGAAAATGTTACGTGAACAAGCGGTTAAATCCGTTAAAAATAAAGCTGAAGATGCCGCTGAAGATCGTGTTTTAGATGCGCTGCTCCGCCCCGCTCGCGGCCAAGAAGACGCTGACGATGATTCCACTACCCGTCAACGTTTTCGTAAAATGTTGCGTGAAGGTAAATTAGATGATCGTGAAATTGAGTTAGAGTTGAATGCGCCTAGTGTCGGCGTAGAAATCATGTCACCACCGGGCATGGAAGAAATGACCAACCAGTTACAAGATATGTTCCAGAATATGGGAACGGCTCGCACTACAACACGAAAATTAACGGTTGCCAAGGCTATGCGTGCATTGGCTGAAGAAGAAGCCAGCAAGCTTATCAATGACGATGATTTAAAAGCACAGGTTATTGAATCTGTAGAACAAGATGGTATCGTCTTTTTAGATGAAATTGATAAAATCACCCACCGCAGCGAAGGCGGTAGTGGTGGCGCTGATGTATCTCGCGCTGGTGTGCAGCGTGATCTTCTACCTTTAGTTGAAGGTAGCACTGTTTCAACCAAATACGGCATGCTAAAAACAGACCATATTTTATTTATTGCATCGGGTGCTTTTCATCTAAGCAAGCCTTCTGATCTTATTCCTGAATTGCAGGGCCGCCTACCTATTCGAGTAGAGCTGGATGCACTCGGCGCTAATGAATTTGTGCGCATTTTAACTGAGCCTGATGCATCATTAACCGAACAATATATAGCATTACTAGGTGCGGAAGGTTCAAAACTCACATTCAGTGAAGATGGCTTGCAGCGCATTGCTGAATTGGCTTGCCAAGTAAATGAGCAAACTGAAAACATTGGTGCACGCCGTTTACATACTTTATTAGAAAAATTACTTGAAGATATTTCTTTTAACACTACAGAAGATGATGCAACAGATACCATGATTGATGCCGATTATGTAAATGATAAATTATCTAATCTAGTGCAAGATGAAGACTTATCAAGGTATATCTTGTAATGGCGAATAGTTCACCACCCACTGGCATCACACTTCATCAGAAGTCGAAAACACTTGAATTGGTTTATGATGAATCGCATTATCATCTACCAGCAGAATATTTACGGGTTTATTCGCCATCGGCTGAAGTGCGCGGTCATGGGCAAGGACAAGAAATACTTCAAACTAATAAAGAACACGTTGGCATTAACCGCATTGAAGTCAGCGGCAACTACGCACTGAAAATAGTTTTTGATGATGGTCATGACAGTGGTTTGTTTACTTGGGATTATTTATACGATTTGGCAACACAATACGATGTACACTGGCAAGATTATTTAAACCGACTTAAGAAAGCAGGAATATCTCGATAAGACTCGATGTTAATAACCTAGCCCTGCCCTGCTGGGGAGGGCTACAAAAACCTTAAATTGAAGTATTATAGATAGGCATAGACAGAAATTAATTAAGGACTTTATGTGGAAGATAAAAACACCACCCATTTCGGCTATAAAGAAGTACCCACCGCAGAAAAAGTAAAACATGTTGCCGGCGTATTTCACTCTGTTGCTGACAAATATGACCTAATGAATGACTTAATGTCGATGGGCATTCACCGCCTATGGAAGCGATTCACTATTCACACCAGTGGCGTGCGCCGTGGTGCAACAGTGCTTGATATTGCTGGTGGCACCGGCGACTTAGCCCTAAAATTTTCTAAACTCGTCGGCAGTACCGGTCGAGTTATATTAGCCGATATTAATGCCAGCATGCTTAATGTGGGCCGCGACCGTTTAATGGATGAGGGCATCACCGACAATATTGATTATGTGCAAGCTAATGCGGAATGCTTGCCCTTCCCCAACAACACCTTTGATGTCATTACTATCGCCTTTGGTCTGAGAAATGTCACCGACAAAGATGCGGCATTACGCTCAATGTTTCGCATTTTGAAACCAGGTGGTCGGTTGCTGGTATTGGAATTCTCTAAACCCGCGGAATGGTTAACACCAATTTACGATACCTATTCATTTAAGTTACTGCCTAAAATTGGCAAGATCTTTTCTGATGATGAAGAGAGCTACCAGTATTTAGCAGAATCAATCCGCATGCATCCTGATCAAGAAACCATGAAATCAATGATGGCTGATGCAGGGTTTGAACGCTGTGATTATCATAATATGTCAGCCGGTATTGTGGCATTACATAGCGGTTATAAGTTTTGAGTGTATTCCTTAAACCGCTTGAACTAGCCCTTAACAAAGCGCTCGATCAAGATCTAGAAACAAAAGCCAAACTGAATCAATTTGAGCAACGCAGTATTGCCATTAATATTAAAGATCTCAATCAGCTTATTACGATGACCGTCATCGACTTGCAGATACAGCTACCCGCTAATACCGATAAAGTAGCTGATCTCACTATCACCGGCAATGCGATGACACTCGCTAAACTAGGATCTGATCCTGACAGCCTATTTTCGGCTGAAATAGATATTAACGGCGATGTGCAATTTGCCAAACAGTTACGTGATTTATTGGATGGCTTTGATTTTGACTGGGAAGCGCAATTAGCCAAAGTGACCGGAGATACCTTAGCCTACCCTATTGCTCATGGTATCCGCCAATTCACCGGCTGGGTAAAAAACACCCATCAATCAATGCAACAAAACACCGCAGAATACCTGCGTGAAGAAGCCCGCCTCTTACCCGACAAATCGCAAACCAATGAATATATGGCTGATATTGATACACTGCGTGCTGATTTAGATCGACTTGAAGCACGTATTGATAGGTTGAGTCCAAAATGAAATTACGCCACTTTTTTCGACTAATCCAAATCAACCATGTATTAGCAAAACATCGTTTGGATGAGTTTATCCAAGCAACTCATTTATTGCGCCCTCTTCGCTTTTTAAATTATTTATCTCCCTACCGTTTAACACATAGCAATAAAGAGCCTCGTGGCGAACGTTTACGTTTGGCACTAGAAGAACTTGGCCCTATTTTTGTAAAATTCGGACAAATCTTATCGACTCGCCGTGATCTATTACCTGATGATATTGCTGATTCATTAGCAAAGTTACAAGATCAAGTTGCTCCCTTCCCTAATGAACAGGCATTAGCGTTAATCCAACAGGCATACGGTGATCAATCTTTAGATGAAATATTTACCCACATAGATGAACAAGCACTTGCCTCAGCATCTATCGCTCAAGTCCATACTGCTAAATTATTCGACGGTACTGATGTTATTCTGAAAATCGTTCGTCCTAATATTGAACAACAAATTCGCCGTGATGTAGAATTGCTTCAGACCATGGCGGATTTAGCACAACGATTTTGGGTTGATGGCAGACGGTTACGCCCCAAACAGGTGGTCGATGAAATAGAAAAAAACCTTTATGACGAGTTAGATATGATGCGTGAAGCCGCCTCAGCCTCGCAACTCCGCCGCAATTTTAAAGACAGCAATTTATTGTATGTTCCTGAAATAAATTGGCAACTGACTAAAACTAATTTGCTAGTACAAGAACGAATTTACGGCATTCCTATTGGTGATATTGCTCAATTAAAGGCCAATAACGTCAATATGGAAAAGCTGGCAGCGATTGGGGTTGAGATATTTTTCACCCAAGCGTTCAAACATGGCTTTTTTCACGCTGATATGCACCCCGGCAATATTATGGTTGATGCCAGCGATCCTGAAAACCCACATTATATTGCCATTGATTTTGGCATAATGGGCACACTCTCACCCGAAGATCAAAACTATCTAGCGGATAATTTTCTGGCATTTTTCAATAGCGATTATCGCCGTGTAGCAGAACTGCATGTGCAATCAGGCTGGGTACCTGCTGACACCCGTATTGATGAATTTGAAGCCGCTATTCGCAGTGTCTGTGAACCTATTTTTGCCAAGCCGCTAAATGAGATATCGTTTGGGCAAGTATTATTACGCTTATTTCAAACCGCGCGCCGTTTTAATATGGAAGTGCAACCGCAACTCGTTTTATTACAAAAAACCTTGCTAAATATCGAAGGCTTAGGGCGACAACTTTATCCTCAATTAGATTTATGGAAAACAGCCAAGCCTATCCTTGAGCAGTGGATGCAGGAGAAAATGGGCTGGCAAGCCGCATTAAAAACAATGCAGCAAGAAGTACCTAACTGGATACAAACCTTGCCTAAATTGCCAAGCATGCTGCATGATATTGCTCAGCAAGCACAAGATGGCAAGCTGAAAATGCAGTTATCATCACGCGATCTTAAAGAATTAAAACAAGAAGTACGTAATGCTAGTTATCGTAGTGCGTCAGCAATAAGTGGTGCCGCTTTTATAATCGGTGCGGCAATAATCAAAGGTCTCGATGGCTATGCGCCGACTATGCTGGCTGGGTTACCCATTTTAAGTTGGGTATTTGGTCTCTGGGGTGCTATTTTACTCTATCTTAGTCTTACAAAATAAAGCTTAAAAACTATGTTTAAATATATCCTTGCTGTTGTAGGTTACTTTCTTTTAGGTGGTAGTTTTTTTGGTGCCATTATTGGCTATTTCATTGGTGGAAGCATAGACCGTGCCCAAGATTATGGTATAGGTGGAATCAATCCTCTAGGCACAGGACAACGGCAAGTGGTTTTCCTGAAAACCGTATTTGTCCTAATGGGAAAACTAGCCAAAGCAGATGGTCGTATTTCTGAATCAGAAATTGCTCATGTGGAAGCATTTATCAAAAAGAATGGCATGTCTACTGAACATCGCAAGCAGGCAATTAAACAATTCCAGCGTGGCAGTGCTACCGATTTTGATATTAGCAACGCCTTAGCTGACTTTATGTCTGCTTGTGGTCATACTCTGCATTTAAAACAAGTGTTGATGATGTATTTGATCGTTATGGCATTAGCCGATGGCAAACTTGATCCTGCCGAACAGATTTTGTTAGAGAAAATTGCATTACGCTTAGGATACAGTTCAACTCAGTTTAGACAAATGTTAGAAATGGTGTTGAATCAAGCCCATTTCTCACAAGATCGCCAACAATACAACCGTCAAAATTCAGCCTCTGCTTTAGAGGATGCTTATAAAGCATTAGGTGTCACAAAAAATAATACCGATAAAGAAATTAAACGTGCCTATCGCAGGTTAATGAGTCAATATCACCCTGATAAATTAATTGGCCAAGGCTTACCTGAAGATATGATTGCAGTAGCTACTGAACAGGCCAAAGAAATCCAAGTTGCTTATGATCTTATTAAAAAACAACGCTCTAAGTCTTGAGGTTTCCTTTCCTAATCGCATCCCCATATATACCCGTGATCATTCAATCTGTGAAGATCAAGGGCAAAAATAGCAAGCCAGAACAAGGCGCAATGTGCAGGTAATGGCTAGCCCTTATCAAACATTGTAACGAAGTGCTGGTTTGCTAGCTTTTGGTCTGAAATTTACAGATTGAATGATTATGGGTATATACACGTAATCATTCAATCTGTAAATTTTCGCTCCTCCGTCACTCCGGCAGGCTTTTAGCCGGAGTCTTGCTTTATAGTCAGATTCCGGCTAAAAGCCTGCCGAAACGAAGTAACCGCAGGATCAATGACGAAATGGTAAAGACTGCAAATTGATTTCACTTGGATATATGTATAAGAATTACAGGGAAATTTTGTTCCCATTAATAACAAGTTATGCGTTAAAAGGGAACTGAATTGGATATTGAACACTTTTTAAAAGAACGAACAAAATTTTCTAAATATTTTCATGTAACCGCTACTAAGCCATTTACTAGCATCATGCGGGATATAGAAGATGAAAAGCACCCGTATGTGCCACCATATAGCGAAGATGGAGAACCGCCCTTTTTAATTGAATGGCTAGAGGCAAGAGATGGGTTAAATTCAGTAGGCTTAACTACAATATCAATGCTTTCTTCGGCTATACAATTATACTTAAGTTGCTGGGCTGACAGAATTGAAATTGAAGGACAGCCACTTAAAAGAAAAAGTAATAAAGGCTGGCTTAATGCTTATCAAAATATCCCTCACCCCACTTTGTATTAGAAGACGACATGTGTAAATACTCATCAAACAAATCATGGTGGATGATGCCAGATGTTCATGTAACAGAATCAAAAGTCGATGAAGCAATTATGGAAATAGAAAAATACGTTAGCTGGTTCGAAAGTGAATATAATAGAGTATTAAGTGAAAAACACGCATAACAATGCGCTGCAGCTGAGCTAGGTCGTTATGCTTTTTCACTGCTAATCTTATTTTCAATAATTGCAGAAATTTTTTCCAAACACTCGGCCATGCCGTCTTGTTCGCAGATAAATGGCTCTGTCACGGTTAATTGCACATGGCTTGGAATTATTGGTGCTAAAGCAACTTTACCTTCACCGCTCACACCATCTATTCGCACGGGGAATACTGGCACGCCTGACCACGCGGCAAGGCGAGCTACGCCACCTTTGAGCTTTCGTGGCGGGTCGGTATCTAAATGAATCTTCCCATGTGGAAAAATGGCAATCACTTCTCCTGCTTGTAAGGCACGCAACGCTTGACGCAACGCCGCTTCAGGCTTACCTGATCGATCTACCGGAATACAGCCTGATTTTTTGAATAACCCATGTAATGGTCGACGTTGGTATATTTCTCTGGCAATCAAAAATCGCAGTGGTCTATGGCTGGCGGCAATTAATAAAAAAGGATCAAGCCCAGAAACATGATTGGCAACCACAATCGCGCCCCCTGTTTTGGGTAAAGGGATCTGTGTTGCGGGCATGCGGTGAACTATACGGCAGAGTAAGCGTACTAAGCCATCGATCCAGTTAACGGATCGTCCACCCCAATTAGCAACTGAGAATATGTTACCTAGTACGATAAGTCCAATGAAGAAAAAAAACACCATGATAATGGCTATAAGCCAAGTCATAGCTTAATCCTGAAAGTGAGAGGGATCACCCAGACCCACACGCATCACTTCTGGCATATCATCGATAAATTCAATTACCGTGGTGGCTTCATTTGAGCCGAAGCCACCATCAATTATCAATTCAACATGTTTATTTAAACGATCGACAATTTCTTCTGGATCGGTCATCGGGAAGTCTTCATCAGGCATGATTAATGTTGAACTCATTAAGGGTTCATTGAGTTCTTCTAATAATGCTAGAGCAATTAAATTATCGGGGATCCGCAAGCCTATTGTTTTACGCTTGGCATGTTGCAGGCGACGCGGTACTTCTTTTGTTGCGGGTAATATGAAGGTATACGCACCCGGTGTATGGGCTTTAATGGCACGATAAACACTATTATTTACTTTGGCATAGGCCGATAATTCTGAAAGATCACGACATACTAAGGTAAAGTTGTGATCATCATCTAAATCACGGATGCGGCGAATTCTATCCATGGCATTTTTATCGCCAATATGGCAACCGATAGCATAGCCAGAGTCGGTTGGATAAACAACTAATCCGCCTTTGCGAATAATGTCGCAAGCTTGTGCGATTAAACGTTTTTGTGGGTTTTCGGGGTGAATACGGAAAAACTGGCTCATCAAAATACCTTACTTAAAAATTCAGCGATTTGGGGGATCTTGCTGGCTAGATCATATAACAATGCAATAACAAATGAATAGGATAATAGTTTACCTATTATCCGCAACCACCAAGGTAGCGGCTTTTTAACTTTATCTTGCTGTGGAATAGCTGTTGCCGCTTGCCAAGTCATTCCCAATGCATCAATCATTTTCTGTCTAATGTCATTGGCATAGCTTTGACCTTCAAGGCTATCGCCTACTTCCATTTCTTGGCCGTCTGCTGTCAGTAATTTTAGACGATACCACACTCTTTTACTGGTGCCATCTCCCGAAGAGGCATTTTGATCAATCAAAATATCAACAATATCTTTGGCATCGGTAAACTCTTCAAATAAGAAGCCGAAGATCCTTTGTTTCTTACGAATGCCCATCAAGCTTGCTTCAATCGTTAAACTATTTACCACCATCAATAGTCCGAGCAAGCAGAAAAGAAAGGCAATAAACCCAACAAAGCCTGCCATTAGACCAGCTGTTGCAGGTAAAAAACCTAAAAAACCGTCAAAGAAAAAATAGCCAAAAGCAGCTAAGACACCACCAAAGATAACTATGCCCAGCGCCATGCCTTTGGAGCGGCCATAGCCGTAATAAAATTGCATCCCCGCTGCTGTACTCTCAATTTTCGGTACATCTGATACATCCGTTTCTTGGTGGGGAATGCGTTGTGAAACTCTTGCTGAGTAACGCTCTGTCGATGCAAGCTGCTGGGCACTAGCCGTTTCCATTGCCACATTAAAAACACGATCATAATCTACACCTGGCAAAGCTAGATGCGCATGTAACTGCCAAAAATGATAGTTGTCACTTTCATCTTCCGTTTCAGGTAAATCAGCAGGCGTGTTGAATAAAAAATCCACTCGAATGTCATTACCATAAGGATCAGGTACAAAACTCGCTCGATCTTGCCATAGTACATCTTCGTGCCAAGTAGTTTTTCCTCTGTTATCCCGGGAGGAATAACGACGAATACAATTTAAACTAAAAACGGCCTGCGCCACATCTTTTTTAGCAATGGCTAGGGTTAAATAACCAGCAAAGCGTCCGCCTATTTGTCCGGGGAAAGGATCTAAGGTAAGCGGTGTTTTGCCAAACTTGAGCCATGCTCGCGTTTCTTTAAGCGCATAAACAACAAGCCATACACCTATGAATGGAAAGGTCACAAAGAAATAGAAAATAGGATTAGCATCGAACGCTTTTAAAATATTTTCGCCACCCATAATAATGGCAAACCAGATCATCGCATTCCATATAATAGCGAAAATCCAAGCCCGCTTATATTGGCTTTTTGATTGCGAAAATACTTGGTTACCGATGATCTGTTCGCTCATAATTTCATGATCTTAATGTTTAAGATAACTCAGTCTTTATTTTTTGGCAGATGGCGATTAACTGTTCGGCTTCACTATCTGTTAAACCTGTGGCACATAATGCTTGTTGTGCCACTTTATCAGCATCTACCGCCAATGAGTGCCCCAGCGCGGTTAACTCAATGCTTTTTTGCCGTTCATCACCGGGCTCAAATTCACGTGTAACGTATTCTAATAACTCTAACCGTTTCAATAACGGTGTCATTGTTGGTTTGCTCAAACCGATCTTTGCAGCAAGTTCGGTTACGGAAACCTTATCTTGCTGCCATAACGCCATCATCACTACAAATTGTGGGTAGGTTAATTTCAATGGCTTTAATAACGCGCGATAAGCCTGCGTAATAATGCTAGATGTAGAATAGAGTGTGTAACAAACCTGCTCGTTAAGGTTCGGTCCCATAGGCCAAAATGCTCTATATTAAAAAGTAATTGACAAATTATACACAATGTAGAACAATTAGTGTGCGAACAGTTTATATACCAATAGAATTGTTCGGCTATTTTATAGACTATTTAAAGGGTGAAACCATGACCAAATTACTTCCAATTTTAGTGCTTTTTGCATCATTATCGCTATCAGGATTTGCTATTGCTGATGATATGAAAGCAAAATCAACGGACTATATGCCAAGCCTTATCACTGCGACACCACTTGAAGGCCGCCAACTTGCCATTCTGATGGTAAGAAAAACCGTGGGCGCAATTCAACGTGATGACAAAATAAAACATGCTGTTAGAGATAATTATGAAGATGATCCTATGATGCTGATGCGTGCTGTTGAACTAGTTAATGCAGAATTTGCAATTATCGCCATTGCCAATGACTACTGGCGTTAATGGCTTACACTGAGTTTTATACCCAAATTACTTGAAGATGCAGGTTTACACTTTTTCGTCACTCCCGTAGCTTTAAGCGGGAGTCTAGTGTTACAGCCATAGATCCCCGATAAAAGATCTCGGGGATGACGTGTAAATTATGCAGCTTGAATGATCACGGGTATCAACGGCGTTAATGAAGGCAGGCTAGCAATAAGCCTGTCTTTTTTTAAAACTGTGTCCAGATAGGTGTGCATGATTCTGGTAAAGGTGATAATTTTCCTAACTCGGCCCAACTATCAGGTGTATGAAAATCCGATCCGCATGAGGCAAATAATTCAAACTTGTCCGCCAATCGCGCTAAATGTTTCACCTCTTCAACATGCTGTCGCCCTGACACCACTTCAAAACCAACACCACCCGCTTCTTTAAAATCAGTAATTAGTCGGCGTAATTTAGTTGCCGTAATTTTATAGCGCGCTGGATGCGCAATCGCTGCTTGACCACCCGCGACATTAATCCAAGCTACTGCATCAGCCAACGTTGACCATTGGCCGGGCACATAACCTGGCTTGCCTCGCACTAAATAACGTTTAAATACATCTTGCACATTTTTAGCATAGTTGTGTTCGACTAAAAACTTGGCAAAATGAAGACGTCCTAACATTATTTCAGAAGCATATTTTTTTGCACCTTCCAATGCGCCCGGGATCCCCGCTTTATCCAATCGTTTGGCTATTTCTTGTGCTCGCCCCACGCGAAAATCACGCATTTCCGCCAAACCTTGCTGTAATTCAGTATCTTCTGGATCAATATTTAACCCTAGAATATGAACCGTTCCGTTGCCCCATGTTACCGAGATTTCAACACCTGCAATGAGCGTTAAATCTGTCGATTGTGCCGCCTGTTGTGCTGCTGCAATGCCCTCTGTGCCGTCGTGATCGGTCAGCGCCAATACATCAACATCATGTTCAATTGCACGTGCAATCAGTGCCTCTGGCGAAAGTGAGCCATCCGATGCTGTAGAATGAGAATGTAAGTCGTAACAAGTCATAATTATCATTTTACGCTAAAATAAAGACTTTTTGTTGAGGATGAAAATAATGCTGTATGCCATTATCAGTGAAGATATTACTAATAGTTTGCTGCTTCGAATAGAAACTAGGCCTGCCCATATCAAACGTTTAAATGATTTGAAAGATCAAGGTCGTTTAATCTTAGCAGGGCCACATCCTGCCATTGATAGTAATGATCCGGGTGAGGCAGGGTTTACTGGAAGTTTAGTGGTAGCTGAATTTGCTGATTTAGCAGCAGCGCAAACATGGGCGGATGCCGATCCTTATGTTGCGGCTGGAATATATGCAAATGTGGTCGTGAAACCATTCAAGAAAGTGCTGCCATGACCGATACAGCTATTAAATTAGAGCACGCATTAGCTAGTTTGGATCCTAGTTATGTTGATATTCAAGATGACAGTGCCCTTCATGCCGGACACGCAGGTAATACGGGCGGAGGACATTACACCATCACCATTGTAAGTGATTTATTTGAAGGCTTGTCTATCATTAAACGACATCGACTTGTATATGATGCTGCCAAAACATTATTAGAAAGGGAGATCCACGCACTGAGCATTAATGCAAAAGCGCCGGGTGAATTTAATAGGAATAAGTAAAATTGTGAATCAAACAGGCCACAATTTTTAAAAATTATGGCTGAAAATACCGCAACTAAATCTCGAAACCAAGCTTTTTTAGCGCAACATGAGCGCCAGCGATTAGCCAAGCTATGTAATCGTGCCATTGATTTGCGTGGCAAGGTAGCCGGAGAATGCCAAGCTTATCAATTCGGCGGCAAAACCCATTATCTTGATGATCGCGCTTATTTAATAGCTAAGCAATTGCTTGAACGTTTTAATGGCCGTTATACTTTTGGTGTTTATGAATCGGTATTAAAAGCATTAAAAACATTATCTGCTAAAGATGAGAGCACAATAGAAAAAAAAGTTGAGTTCATCTTAAGCCGCAGTAGATATGAAGTGCAATTAATTCCTTTTTCTGGTCAGTTACAACGCAAAGAATCTCGCATAATTTTTGCTACTCCGGTTGTTCTTCATGTAGATGACGTACTGTATCACGGTGCAACAATGGATATAACTTCTGGTGCGATTAGTGTTGCATTAAAACGGGTTTCTACCCTCGAAAAAGGGGATAAGTTGTTAGTCAGCTTTCCAGAACTTTCTACGCATGCTGAGCTAAGGTTACTCGTAAAGATACCCTACTCCGTTCTTGTTATTGAGCATGATGATTTACGTACCCGCCTTATTTTACTACGTGACCGCGACTGCAATAAAGAAGTAATGCAACAGCTAGAACTTTGGTGCAAACAGCATAACTCACCAGAATATCTTGACCTTGATAATGAACTATTCAATTTAGCATGCAGCTATTATCAGCACCTTTATTGCCGTACTTTAACAAGCCCCCAATTTTGGTTAAATCCAAATGATCCCCAAGATCCTATAAAAGCATTCCAGCTAGTTCCCACCTCGGAATCAACATTAGATCCATTTCGAAAAGAAAAAGATGTCGATCTTTCACTATTACCTTTTACTGAAATAGTCACTGAACAATCAGATTTACTACTACAGATATCATCTCAGGGAGTTTATGTTGCTCGAAGAGATGATGCATCGCAAATGGCCTCGTTGCTAGACAACCATCTTCTACAAGAGTCTAGCCACATTTTCTTATTGAAAATCCAAAAAATCAATATTAACACTGTTGATTTTGAATATGAAATTTCCAAAATAGCAGAAGATACCCCAGATTATGCAAATAATCTAGAACGGCGATTAAATGATATCGGCATTATCGCTTCCGTTACCAATATTTCATCCTGTTGCACTATGCTAGAACAGTCTTCATCAGAAAGTGTGATTACTATTGTCCCCCCATGGCAGGGTAAGACAACAATACCCTCTTATTTTAAGCACACTATCAGCCGAGAAAAATCACGATATTTGATCCGCACGAGCATTCAGATCCTTGCAAATGGTACGAAATTCCAAGCAACAACCGTAGATGTTTCGAGCTCTGGCTTAGCCCTTAGCTTACCAAGAGATATTGCCTTAACGCTTGGTAGCCGTGTAGCTATTGATTTTGTCCGCTGGCAACAACAAACATCTAATGTGAAACTAACAGAATTAAGCTATTTCGTACGCAGTTGTCGTTTTTGGAATGGCGAAACTCACATCGGCTTAGAGCGCGACAAAGTGGGTACCACCTTTAGCGTTAATCAATTTTTCACAGCCACCATCAAACGTAATAAAGCGCAATTATTCAAAGATAATCAAGATACCATTATCAGCCAAGAATCCGAAATTTTTGGTAGTCTACTTGGACAATATCTCACAACAATCCCTTTTTACTTAGGAATGGATGATGATAACAAGCGTATTTTACAAGCCGTTATATCTACTCATAACACACATGATAATACACTCTGGTTAGCATTTCAGAACCTTGTTACCATGATGTCAGAATTGCTCAATTCGCCCCCTGATAATACTAATGATTCCATTCACTTTGGCATCTATTGCTATCAAGATAATTCGGGCAACTGGCACATAAAAACTGACCATGAACTTAGTTCCACTAATGAAAAATCTGTATTTATTAACCGGGCACTTACAAGTGAACATCATCATTTTTTCCATTGCCGATTATGCCCGGTTAAATATACATGGTTTGCTCAAGAAACTGAGTTGAACCGGCAGTTACTCAATTTACGTAATCATAGCCCACACAAAGTAAAACAAATGAAAAGCATTTTCCTTAGCTTTTTTGCTGTCGGTGAACTCACCGGTATTACTGATATTATTAGTGCTAATTACACTAATAAGTAGCAAGTATACCTACCATTTATCAAACCTGTTTCAAGGTGTTTTATTTTTCGTTGATTATTACAGCACTAGCTATTATAGTGCGCATATTCATTAGGATTATATAAGTACTACTTCCATAAATACACCGTTATCAACCAATTATTACTTTCAATAAGGAAAAACATGAACATTATAAATAAAACACCCTATGCATTAGGTGTTTTGGCATTATGCTTTTCTGTTAATAGCTACGCTGAGGACAACCATAAGCATAAGCATGATAACGCAGAAATATGTGAGGGTTATGGACCGCAAACACCCCGGGATATTGACGTGTTAAGCGGAGAAAATAAGAGGATTTTCTCTTTAGCACCGAAACATGAAGAGTTAAACCTCTGTAATATTCACTTTCACACCAATGCTGAGCACAAAGCAAAAGATTTCTCGATTTATGCTGGAGAAGGTGACAAGGGCTATGGTGGCGGCTATCAATGTTTGTCGAGCAAATCATTATCTAAGGCTGAGTTAAAGCCAATGGCTAACAACGCTTGTAAAGGTGTAAAGCCTGGCGATACTATTGAAGTTCATTGGGTACATACATCATGTGATACTAAACCAGGAAAAGGCTTAGGGTCTTGTTTGACGGATAGTTGTGCGACACCTAATCTGCGGGTTGAAACGCAAGTATTTACCGTGGTAAATGATAAGTCAGCCTTAGATTTTACTACCATGACATACGATGGCAATATGGTAAACGGTTATCATCAAGCAAAATCTATTCCTGATAACACGGGTAAACCTGTTGTGTTTCTTGGTTCAACAACAGGCCCTAGCTATACCGAACAAACATGTTCACCGTTACAGGTAACATGGAGCGTACGCCCACAGTGTGCCAAAGTTGATATCAATACCCTTAGCCAGTGGTGTGAGAGCAATGTTTTTGAAGAAGACTTCGCTCATGGCGTAAGAAAACTTGTTACAAACCCTAAACTATTATCAGATATTGAATAAGGGTTACATAAAATTTCTAAAAAATAATCTCTGGTCAGTTAGAAGCAGGGTTGCCCTCTGCTTTTAACTGTCTCTGATTTAGGCATTATCCTGCTACCATCATATTATCAATCCAAACTGAGCCTGTTTGTGTGCTTCCTCGTGATTCAATATCATTACCCACAGCCTGAATACCCATAAACATATCTCGTAGGTTACTCGCGATAGTGAATTCATCTATCGGGTATTGAATTTCACCATTTTCAACCCAAAACCCCGCTGCGCCTTGTGAATAATCGCCGGTAATGATATTTACTCCCATGCCCATTGTTTCGGTCACTAATATACCTGTGCCCATTTCTTTAAGTAGGGCTTTAAAATCTAACGCGCCACTATCGATGGTTAAATTGCGTACACCGCCAGCATTGCCCGTTGTTTTCATTTTTAATTTTCGGGCTGAATAACTATCCAATACATAGCTTTGTAAAATGCCATCGCTTATAAAATCACGTACGTTTGTTGTTACGCCATCGCCATCAAATGCGGCACTGCCCAAGCCTTTTAATAAATAGGGCTGTTCGTGAATATGAATAAATTCTGGGAAGATTTTCTTATCTAAATGGTCGAGTAAGAATGATGATTTTCGATATAAGGCACCGCCTCTAATCGCTGAAATAAATTTGCCAAATAATGACGGCGCAATATCTGCCGCAAAAATAACCGGATAGTTTCCTGTCTTAACTGTTCTCGCATTTAGTCGGCGTAGCGTGTTTTTAGCTGCGCGTTGTCCAATCATTTTTGCTGATTGCATATCCGCAGCATCTCTTGCCATATCGTACCAATAATCACGTTGCATGCCGCGCTCGTCATCGGCAATTAGTGTACACACTAGGCTATGGCGTGTGCTGAGTGTTTTACCAATAAAGCCATGACTGTTGGCATAAACATAAGCACTCTGATGACTTGATAAACTGCCTCCCTCTGAATTCGATATTTTCGCATCAACTTCAAGCCCTGCTTGTTCACATTCTGTTGCAATAACGATGGCCTTTTCAGCATCAATATCCCATGGATGATAGAGCGAAAGATCCGGAAACTGCGTTGCCATTAAATCGGCATCAGCTAATCCGGCGCAGTCATCTTCTTCGGTATGTTTCGCAATGGCTAAGGCCGCTTTTACAGTATCTGCTATCGCTTCTGGTCGCATATCCGATGTGCTAGCTGAGGCTTTGCTTTGACCATAGTAAACCGTTAAGCCTAAGCCTTTGTCATTATTATATTCTAAGGTTTCAACTTCACCTTGTCGCACCGTAACAGACAATCCATTGCTTTGACTCACACCCACTTCGGCAGCTGTGGCACCCAGTTTTTTTGCTTGTTGTAATGCGATTTCAGCAGCCTGTTCTAATGTACTGCTCTCTATTTTTTCGGTCATTTTTTACCTTTACTGCAAATAGGACATGTAGGATTTTGTTTTAATTTTATCTCCTGCCATGACATTGATAGTGCATCTAAAATTAATAGGCGATTTGATAATGATTCCCCTATATTAGTCAGCAATTTTAGCGTCTCTACTGCCTGAACACTACCGATAACCCCTAATAATGGTGACAGTACACCGCTTTCTGAGCAGGTTTCTTGCAACTCACCGTTATCTTGATAAACACAGCGATAACACGCACTGCCTGCTTGACGAGCATCATACACTGTTACTTGCCCTTCCATGCGAATAGCCGCGCCCGAAACTAACGGTGTTTTTGTCTGCTGTGTAATTTCATTTAATAAAAATCGAGTGGCAAAATTATCACTGCAATCGACCACCACATCAACTGTTTCAATTACTTTTATTAGATCTGCTTTAATTAATCGTTCAGTATTAATTTCAAGCTGTGTTTCACTGTTAATTGCCCGTAAACTTTCTGCCGCGGATGCCACTTTAAGCTTATTAATGTTTTTTTCGCTATGTATGATTTGGCGTTGTAGATTTGACAGCTCAACCTTATCATCATCAACCAAGGTCAGTTTCCCCACGCCCGCCGCGGCTAAATATAATGAAACAGGGGCACCCAAGCCACCAAGCCCAATAATTAACACGTGGCTTTTTAATAACTTTTGCTGGCCTTCAATATCAATCTGTGGAAGGAGGATCTGTCGGCTATAACGTAATAGCTGTTCATCTTTCATTGGTTTTTTGCCCCATTACAACACGATCATTACCACCAAAATCTTGGTGTGTCGATATGTTTGTAAACCCTGCATTTCGAAATAATGCTAGCACTTGTTGCGCTTGATCATAACCGTGTTCCACTAAAAACCAGCCCGATGATTTCAAACAATGTTGTGCCTGTCGCACTATTATACGGATATCGTCTAAACCATCATCACCTGATGTTAATGCCGCCAATGGTTCAAATCGCACATCACCTTGTAATAAGTGTGGATCATCTTCTTCAATATACGGTGGATTACTCACCACTAAATCTAAAGCATGTTCAGTAATAGCATCTAGCCATTTCCCCTGCCAAAAAGATACATTGTTAAGTTGATTCTGAACAGCATTCTTTTTAGCAACAATCAATGCCGATGACGACTGATCCATCGCTAAGATCTGTGCCGTAGGTTGCTCATGTGCTAATGCCAATGCGATGGCGCCACTGCCCGTTCCTAAATCTGCAACTATCATCTTATCGGTGAGCTTACTTAACGCTAACTCGACCAATAGCTCGGTATCAGGACGAGGAATTAACGTGTCCGCAGTGACATTTAAATCTAATGTCCAGAATCCCTGTTGACCCGTAATATGAGCAATAGGCTGGCCTCGTTGCCTCTGTTTTATTAGCTGTTTAAATGTATCCTGCTGCTGCTGATTAAGCTGTTTCTCTGCCCAGCTATGTAAAAATGTTGTTTGGCAACTTAATATATGACAAAGCAACACCTGAGCATCGATCTCAGGGCTTTCAGATTTAATTAATGTATTGCGACCATAAATTAATGCTTGGGAAATATTCATTACTGTACATGATACCCGTTATCATTGAAGTTGCAGAATTTATGGTGTTTATAAGATCCCCGCATTCAGGAAGAGCGCAATCCCTACCATCGATACTACGACAACAGATAACACCATCACAACTTCTTTAAGAAATGAAACCTTTTTCGTTAATTCGTCAAGCTGAATCATGACTAGACTCGTTGTCTCATCTTCTTTTTCTTCAGGTTTTTCAGCCTCTAGCTCTGCAAGGTGCACGTTTATTTTTTCTGCCAAATTCATATCTAAATATTGTGCCGTTAAGGGCGATACATTTTGTTCCACCTGCTGACTTGCAACAAGGGATATACGCGCCTCTTGCTTTTCTATCCATACATTGCCTTGCTGTTCGAGTATGGCCATAGCTTTTGACGGAAAATCAAAATCATCTATCGCAAATTGCACTGCTGATTCAACGGAATCATCAATCATTTGCTGTGCTGTTTGCCGTGCAACTTCAACCGTAGCTTGCTTAGTTTGGTCTTTTAATTGTTCTTTAAGTGAAGGCAATAAATTTGCCAAATGACTTGCTATTGATGCTTCCATTGAATCTAGAACAATCTGCCGACTTACATATTCGACCGTCTCTTGCACTGACTGTTGAATTTTCACTGATAGCCCACGTTCTATATTTGCCGAAATTTTAGCTTCTAACTGGCTATCATCATGCGGGGCTTGTGGGGCAGTTTGCAGCTGATTGGCCATAATTCCCTTAACTGTGTCAGTTGCAACTCGGCGAGTAACATCCCCTACCTGCTCATATATAGACTTTTGTATTCCCGGTAACCATTCTTGCTCTAATCGTGCAATGACAACGTCATCCATAATCAGAGATGCGGTATTGGTCTCTGCTGCGGGCTTGTCTTTAACATCAGTTCGGCTTCCGATCCGAAACATGATTTCTGCCAATATTTCTTTTTGGGGCGGCTTAGTCAGTGCCGCTATCGCTCCTACTGCAAGCGCATTATCTTTATCGTTTTGAGTATCATGTCCTGTACACATCACCACAGGGATATTATTTAGCGCTTCATTCTCTTTAATCTTTTTAGTAGTCTCAAGGCCATCTAAGCCTTGCATGGTGACATCCATGAAAATAATATCGGGATTGTCATTACCTGCATTCAAATAACTCAGTGCTTCTTCGCCGCTAGCAATTTGAATAATATCAAGATCATAAGGCGCTAATAATTTGCTCAGTGTTAATCTAGCTACGCGCGAATCATCAACTACTAATGCTTGTCTTTGCACTTCTACCTCTCGTGTTTATCCTTTATTCTGCTCGATAAACCTCTAAATTTATTTTGGTTACATGTTGACCCAGCATCACAATTTCACCTTGATAACGCTGCGCCATATCACTGGCAAACTCAAAAAAATAGGTACGTTGAAACTGCATTCGCCCTTGACTATTTCGTATCAATCGTATTTTCTTCCAGCCTACCGTATCATTTAAAAATGTTACTCCAATACGATCACATCGGCGTTTTGCTGCTTGAATAGCGCGTTCTGCCACACCGCGGCTGTCCCACCAAAACCATGCCAACCCTATCAACAGCACAATAATTAAGCTATCACCTGTCACCCAATATCTCCCCATATTGCTTGCACAACGGCCAGTGCAGCCACCGTTGCTGTTTCTGTTCGCAAGATTCTCGAGCCCATTGTTACCGCCTGAAAACCCATATCGACTGCCTGTTGCACCTCTTGTTCAGCTAGGCCACCTTCAGGCCCAATTAACAATGCTACTTCTTTTTGTTTCGCTAGTGCCGTTAGTCCAGAGTCAGCTAAGGGATCTAATACCAACCGACATTCTACCGTACAGTTAGTGATCACTTCTTCTAGCTGCGTCACATTACTCAAAATAGGTAATATTGATCGGCCACTTTGTTCACAAGCACTGGTTATTACACCTTGCCAGTGTAGCTGTTTTTTATTCGCTCGGTCACCGGAGAAATTCACATTGCATCGCTGTGTTATAACGGGAATAATATGATTAACGCCTAATTCTACGGCTTTTTGTAAGGCATAATCCATGCGCTCACCCCGTGAAACACCTTGTAATAAGGTTATTGATAGAGACGATTCATTTTCCACTTTTAATTTGTTCATTAATTTTGCTGTGGAATTTCGTTTTGTAACCTCTTCTAATACGACGGAATATTTGAGGCCTTGCCCATCAAATAAATGAAGTTCAGCACCTTGTTTTAGCCGCAAAACTTGAACGGCATGCCGATGAACCTTCTCTGGCAAAGGCATTGTTTCACTGTTTTCAGATAATTCAGGGCAATATAATCGTGGAATACGCATATTGTTAGTATACTGATGTTATGGTTAATTTAGAACGCATTAAAGAGATTGTTATCTCAATTAGCAAAGCTGAGCTTCTGCATCGTTTTAATTCTGTAGCGCGTAATTATAAAGCCGATGGCAGCATTGTCACGGAGGCCGATCTTGTTATGCAGTCTCGTCTTACTGCCGCTTTAGATGATGCCTACCCTGATATTCAACTGTTAGGTGAGGAAATGTCCGCAAAGCAGCAGCAACCGCTGTTGTCCTCTGGACAGGCTTTGTGGTGTTTAGATCCTGTTGACGGAACTAGTAATTTTGCAGCTGGCGTGCCTTATTTCAGTGTATCCTTAGCCTTAATCGAGCATGGAAAAGTTACTTTAGGACTTGTTTACGATCCCATTCGTGATGAATGTTTCTCAGCGCAACTTGGTCAAGGCGCCACACTAAACGGGCAAACACTTTCATCAAAACCTACAGGTTTATCGTTAGATCAGGCTATTGCATTGATAGATTTTAAACGTTTAACGCCTGATCTGGCAACACAATTAGTGACCCAAAGACCTTATCGCTCACAGCGAAGCCTCGGCTCCATCGCCCTTGAACTATGTTGGATCGCAGCGGGACGTGGCCATATTTATCTGCATGCAAAACAACAGCTATGGGATCATGCTGCAGCACAATTAATTTTAAGTGAAGCAGGTGCTTTTGCTTGCACGCTTGAGGGCAAGGCGCTATCAAGCAATCAATTAGAACCGTTATCAACTGTTGCCGCACTCGACCTAGAATTGTTCAAACAGTGGTGTGATTATCTCAATGTTCAACCCTCTCATTTATCCTGATTGGCCCGCTCCCGATACTGTTCAAGCCGTATCAACAACGCGACAAGGTGGTTTTAGCCTCCCCCCTTTTGATGGGCTTAACCTAGGTTTACACGTTGGCGATCACGCTCATAATGTTGAAAAAAACCGTGTTCACTTAATTGAAATAGCAAAATTGCCTGAATCCCCACGCTGGTTAAATCAAGTTCATGGCACCATGGTTTCCACAGCAAGCACTTGGCAAAATGGTGATGACGCTGACGCCATAATTAGCACTAAAACAAATCAGGTTTGTGCGATTATGACCGCAGATTGTTTGCCGATATTATTGTGCAACCAACAAGGCACCACTGTTGCCGCTATTCATGCAGGTTGGCGCAGCTTAGCGGCTGGAATTATTGAAAAAACACTAGTGCAGTTTAATTGTCCACCACACGAAATCATCGCTTGGTTTGGCCCTGCAATTGGCCCAACACAATTTGAGGTGGGTACGGATGTTTATCAGTCGTTTAGTCAGCACTCCGAACACGCTCAACAAGCTTTTGTACAAACAGATGCAACACATTATCTTGCTGATATTTATCTGCTTGCAAAACAGCGCTTAAATACACAAAACATTCACGCTATTTTTGGTGGTGATTTTTGCACCGTATCTGAACCTGACCAGTTTTTTTCATACCGACGTGATGGCATCACAGGCAGGATGGCATCAATGATATGGACTACTGATAAATAAAGTATAATCTCCCCATCATTCACCCCCTTGCTGGAAAAAAATGGAATTATTATTTTGGATCATTGGCTTTAGCTTAATTGGTGGCATACTGAGTGTTTTATTTGCTTCATCATTTTTACTGCTCTCAGATAATGCGCGTAATAATGCGGTACCGCATCTAGTCAGTTTTGCTGTTGGTGCTTTGCTGGGTGCCTCACTATTAGGTTTAATCCCTCATGCACTCGATCCCGCGTTTGGTGTAGATCCTCACGATATTGGCTTAACATTATTGATCGGTTTACTCAGCTTTTTTATCCTCGAAAAACTCGTTCTGTGGCGCCACTGTCATCATGACCACTGTGATGTTCACGATCCCGAACCAGCTGGTCAGACTCACGACAACAAAGCCAAAGTTGCAGGCACACTAATTATCGTAGGCGATGGCATTCATAACTTTGTCGACGGAATTCTGATTGCCGCCGCATTTCTTACTGACACTCATTTAGGTATTGTCACTGCCTTAGCGATTGCCGCTCATGAAATCCCGCAAGAATTGGGTGACTTTGTTATTTTATTACACAGCGGATTCAGCCGTAAGAAAGCATTGTTCTTTAATATACTTTCAAGCTTAGGTACAGTTGTAGGTGCAGTTATAGCCTATTTCTTGCTAGCCGATATGCAGTTTTTGCTGCCTTATATTCTAGTCATTGCAGCCTCAAGCTTTATTTATATTGCTGTTGCCGATCTTATTCCCGGCCTACATCACAAAGTAAAACCTTCAGAAACCTTACAACAAATTTCCCTTATTGTTGCGGGCACACTGTTTATCTTTATTACACATAGCACGCTACATTAATGCCACAAACCATCGATAAAATCCTGATTGTGGGCCCCTCATGGATCGGCGATATGGTGATGGCACAGTCTCTATTTATTACCATTAAAAAAAACAACCCTAAGGTTTTGATTGATGTGTTGGCTCTTGCTTGGACTAAACCTCTATTAGAACGTATGCCAGAAGTCAATAAAGCTATTACCATGCCCATTAGTCACGGTGTTTTTGGCTGGAAATTACGTAAAAAAATAGGCCATCAACTACGTGCCGAGCACTATGATCAAGCGATTGCGTTACCGAACTCATGGAAGTCCGCACTTATTCCATGGTTTGCCAATATCCCGCTAAGGACGGGTTGGCGTGGTGAAATGCGCTATGGTTTGCTTAATGATAGTCGCGTATTGGATAAATCAGCCTTACCGATGATGGTGCAACGCTATGTTTCGCTCGCTCATCCTGCACCACAAGCAAACAAAGCACCTAATTATCCTAAACCCTTAATGATTGCTAATGCACCTTCAGAGCAGTTTCAAATTTCTTTGCAACCCAATCAAAAACGGCTTGTTTTATGCCCGGGTGCTGAATTTGGAACAGCCAAACAGTGGCCGGCCACACACTATGCCGAACTAGCCAACACATTAATTCAGCAAGGCTGGCAAACACTGATCCTAGGCTCTGCAGCGGATAAAAAAGTTGCTAATGAAATCATCGAAAACATGGATCCAAAAGCACGCTCCGCCCTATTCAATCTTTGCGGAAAGACAGCCCTAAGCGATGCCATTGACTTACTTGATACCGCTGATTTGGTCGTCTCTAATGACTCAGGCTTAATGCATATTGCCGCCGCACTGCAAAAACCACTGTTCGCAATTTACGGCCCAACATCACCCAGCTTCACCCCACCACTATCCGATAATGCCCACATCATACAAATTAATGTTGATTGTGGCCCCTGTTTTCAGCGAGAATGTCCTGAGAAACATCATAATTGTATGCGAAATATCTCTAGTCAGTCCGCATTGAAAATATTAAATACAAGAAAATAACTTATGAAGCCTCCGAACAAGTCATGAACTCATATCTCACGTCAAAAATGTTCAGTTTTAAGGTGAAAAATGCCGGTAATAGCGCGCTATTACGAAGTTTTTTAACGCAGAAACTGGATATTTTTGACGCAAGCTATTTACCTTGGCGGTTACTTCGTTTCGTCGATGACTTGTCCAGAGGCTCCTTATGACATACACCGAAAAACAAATTAGACTTTTTTCTGTATTTTTCAGCCTGTTTTTATCATTTTTTGCATTTGTTACTGATGACATTATCAATAGGGATGGCATACTGTATATAAACATGGCACAAGCTTACCTCGATGGCGGCTTGGCAGCTACATCCCAATATTTTGATTGGCCTTTCTTCTCCATTCTAATTGCTTATCTCCACAAAATGACTCCGTTTTCCCTAGAAAGCAGTGCCTATTTACTCAATGGGTTGTTATTTGCCTTATTGGTAAATGTCTTCATTATGATCAGTAATAAAATTCTACCCAACACGCGCCAACTTACAATAGCAGCCCTACTAATTCTCGGCTTTGGCATACTCAATGAATATCGAGACTTCATTATTCGTGACGCTGGCTATTGGGCCTTTTGTAGTCTGATGCTTTACCGATTTATGATTTTCGTTGAAAAACCAACCTTAAGCAATGCTACAATCTGGCAAATAACGGCTGTTATTGCAGTATTATTTCGCATCGAAGGTAGTGTTATTGTACTTGGCTTACCTTTATATTTATTCTTTATCAAGCCATCCAATCAAGCTTTAAAACAATATTTTCAATTAAATTATTTACTCATCACTGGGCTTGTATTTGCCAGTATTATTTCTTCTAACCCATTAAATATCGGTGAAGCTTCCGGTGTGTTAAGTTCCAATAGTTACCTCTTCAATTATGAATCATATTTAACAACGCTCAACCAAAATATGCAGGTAATGGAAACACAAATTCTAAACCAATTTTCTGAAAACTATAGCGGTCTTATCTTAATCTCCGGCTTATTAATGATGCTGGTCTATGAACTATTAATTGAAGGCATTTCCCTTATCTATCTAGGGCTTTATGTTACATCATGGTGGCAAAAGCCATCAACACAGCATACGCCTTATGCACGCCTATTGTTTTATTTTATTGTTATTAATATTGCCATACTGACTCTTTTTGTACTGGTACGCTACTTTATTTCCACTCGTTATTGCATGATGACATTACTGGGTTTATTGCTACTGATGCTTCCACGTGTTTGTGCCATGATTGAATCTCTCTGGCTAAAACGAAACAAGACACTGTTGTCCGTTGTCGGGCTCGTGTTATTTATTAGCTTAGCGGATAGCATGACCAGTTCACGTTCAAAATCTTATATAAAAAATACTGCTGTTTGGGCTAGCGCAAACCTTCCTGAAGATGCTAATGTACTCACCGATGATCAGTTCATTGAGTATTATTTTTCGACTCCAAACACAAGCCACAACGTGACAAGAAACAACATCACCACATACCTAAACTATGATTATTTAATCGTTGTTGAAAAACGTAAAGATAAGGAACTGAAGGAAGCATTGACCATGATGAACGTTCAACCTGTATTTAACCTTGCTGACAGCCGTGGTAACAAAGCATCCGTTTATAAAGTATTGTCCAGCGATTAAATCTCAGCTTGTCCTTCAAGTTACAGTTTTTTAATATTCATAATGGATGCTATAAACCTTGCATATTGAGTAGTCACAGTTATCCAGCCCAAATTAACTTAAAGCCCTAGTTTAGCCTCTATATCTCTAAGCTCTTTTCTTATTCTTTTTATTTGTCTAGGCTTCTCAACGCCATTCCTATGCAGTTCTGGATTCAAAATTACCGTAGCATGATTAAGATGTCGAATGTATTTTGATAGCTCATCTGACTCTAAGAAAACCATCTCAAATCCTGCATCTACAAGTTTTTGATGCATAACTTTTCCAGCTACTTGATCACCATCACCAAACCCTTGAGTATGTGCTCGTACTTTATCTGTTCTATACAGCGCACAATGACTGCGTAGATAATAATAATTATCACCTACTCCATCTGATTTTTTAGCGCGCTTTCCTATTATGGGATACCAGATGTTTACTCGGAAAAACCTCTCTACTTTCCTGAGGATCTGTTGGTAAAAAGGACTATATTCCAACTTCCATGAGCCGACACCTGCAATATTCTCATCTCGCTCAATCTGTTTCAACAGGTAATCCAACCATTTAGGTGAAATCACAAACGTATCCGTGTGAATTGATAACACATAAGGTGTGTCTACATTTGCTACTGCAAGATCTAGGGCATTACTATGAGCGGAGACACCCCCTTCCCCTTCTATTGTTTCTCTGGTTATCAATATTATCCAATCTACTGTTCTTAAGTATTCTGATGAATCATCCTTGGAGCCGTTATCAATAACAATAACATCCACATCATTTAGGTCTGTATTTTTCTTGATCAATTCTAAACACAGCTTGGTCATTTTTAATGTTTTATAATGTGGGATCAATATAGAAACTTCTTTCTGCATGCAGTTATCTCGGTAAAAAACTAAATGGAAAGTCTACCTTACCTATTAAATACTTTAAAGACATGCTTGCTTAATTGATATAATCATCCACAAATAACCATTTTAAAGAATATTAAATGATTGTACTAGGCCTATCTGGCGCACTAAACCATGATGCATCTGCTGCAATCTATATTGATGGCAAATTAATTGCCGCCGCAGAAGAAGAACGCTTTCTGCGTGATAAGCATGCCAAAGGTAAAATGCCTTATGAATCTACTAAGTTTTGCATTGAGCAGGCAGGTATAAAACCCGAACAAATTGATATTGTCGCTTTTCCTTATGCAAAAATTGGCCTTAAATCGCCTGCCCGGTGGCATTATGCTAAACGTCATTGGTATGCGCCTGATCGCGCGTTAACGGCTCTTTTTAACGGCAACCGTCGCTATTGGCGCAATCATCGTAATGTAATGAAGCTACTTGATGACTTAGGTATTGATTCAAAACGGGTTAAATTTGAAGCGGTAGAACATCACTTTGCTCATGCTAGTAGCGCTTATCACCTGAGTGGTTTTAAGGAAAAAACCGCCATTATCGGCTTTGATGGCAAAGGCGAATATGCCACCACCTTTTTTGGTTACGGTGAAAATGGCAAGATCCATAAAATTAAAGAGTTTTATGATCCTGATTCGCTAGGCGGCATGTATGGCGCACTCACAGAGCTACTTGGCTTTGAAATGCTGGATGGTGAATTTAAAGTCATGGGCATGGCACCTTATGGCGATCCTAATCGCTTTGATTTCTCTCGCCTAATCGATTGCCATGATGGCGAGTTTAAAATTAATACCAAACTAGTGAATACTGTTGGTTTACGCCGCTATAAAAAAGAGGGTAAAGGTTATTTCTTCAGCCCCAAACTAATTGAGTGGCTTGGCCCAATACGTGATGGTGATGAAATTGATGATCCTTATATCGATTATGCTGCCAGCATTCAGGCCTTATTAGAAAAAACAGCCTTACACCTTATTGACTATTACTTAGGTGACATCATCAAAGAAACAGGAAAGGTCTGTTTCGCGGGTGGTGTCGCGCTGAATGTTAAATTAAATCAGCGTATTATTGCCATGCCTGATGTGAAAGAGTTATTTGTGCAACCTGCCGCTAGTGATGCAGGCACAGCTATCGGCGCAGCCAGTTATGCCTCTGAAATGGCGGGGGTGCCCGTTGAAAAGATGGAGCATGTGTTCCTTGGCCCTTCTTACACCACAGAGCAATGCATCGAAGCCTGTGATGCTTATCCACAAGATGTAACGTGGAAGAAACTAGACAATACTACGCAACAAACAGCTGAAATCCTAAATGCTGGCAACCCTGTTTCATGGTTCCAGGGTCGTATGGAGTTTGGTCCTCGCGCATTAGGAAACCGCAGTATTATTGGCAGCCCAAATCATAAAGGTGTCGCCGATAGAATTAATGCTCAAATTAAATACCGTGAACGCTGGCGTCCATTTTGCCCAAGCATGCTCGATACTGTTGCAGCTGAAATCTTACAAACTGAACACCCAAGTCCTTATATGACTTTTACTTTTGACGTGGGTGAAAGTTGGAAGGCACGTATTCCAGAAGTAGTTCATGAAGACGGGACTGCCCGCGCACAAATCGTGACTAAGGCAACCAATCCTCGATACTACTCTTTGCTTGAAGAAATGGAAAAGCTTACTGGCAATGGTGTAGTGCTAAACACATCATTAAATCGTCGTGGTGAACCCATGGTCTGTAGCCCTACCGATGCTTTGAATATGTTTTATGGCTCTGATCTAGAATATCTAGTGATGGAAGATATTTTGGTTACTAAATACCCTGAAAACGGAATAAGAAAAGGAACTAAACAGCTGTAAACCAATCAGAACTTTTATACATAAATATTTAGCCTCAAAGTCTTATGGGCAGGGTTTAGCTTAAATCTACTTCTGGAACCTGAGTCCACCTTGCTTAATTTATTCCAAGAAGAAAAAACCATTCATTTGCTCAAATTAGAAGCCTTTACTTTCCACTATCTTCATCGGTAAACCCTTCAGGATTGTTATTCTGCCAACGCCAAGCATCGGAGACCATATCTGTGAGTGTTTTTTCAGCTTGCCATGCAAGTTCTTTATTTGCTAGTGAAGAATCAGCGTAGCAGTATGCTATATCGCCTGCCCGGCGCGCCTTAACTTCGTATGGAACATCTTGACCTGACACTTGATGAAATGCTTCTATCACCTCAAGGACACTGTAACCCTTACCTGTTCCAAGGTTATAAACCTTACAAGATGAAGTCTCTGATATTTCTAAAACCTCCAGCGCCTTCAAATGCCCTTTCGCTAAATCAACCACATGGATATAATCTCTAATTCCTGTACCATCATTTGTTGGATAATCATCACCAAACACTAATACTTTATCCAACTTCCCCGCAACAACTTGAGAAACATACGGAAATAAATTGTTCGGAACACTCCCTGGTGACTCACCTATAAGCCCACTTTCATGAGCCCCCGCAGGATTGAAATAACGTAACACTATAACATTCAAGCCTTTCGACGAAATCCCAGAAATATCCTCCAATATTTTCTCAATCATAAGTTTGCTCTGCCCGTAGGGGTTAGTGCAAGATAATGGAAACACCTCATTTATAGGTACAGTTTCAGGATCACCATAGACTGTTGCTGATGAACTAAATACAATATTTCTAATATTAAATTGTTGCATCACTTCGACCAATACCAGGGTCGAGGTTAAATTATTTTGATAATACATCAATGGTTGTTCACACGATTCGCTAACCGCCTTTAACCCAGCAAGATGAATCACCGCATCAAAAGATTCTGATTCAAACACGGTAACTAAATTATCTTTATCACAAAGATCTATTTGGTAAAAACTTAAACCCTTTTTTGTGATTTGTTCGACTCTGTTTAGCGCTTCATGGCAACTGTTAGATAAATTGTCAACCACGACCACTTCAAAGCCGGATTGGAGTAGCTCTACACAAATATGACTGCCAATATAGCCCGCCCCACCTGTAACTAATATTGTTTTAATTATAGTTCTCCTTACACTTTACGCTGGCCATATTTTCAATAATATCCGCTACTTTTTCTGGCATACTGTATAGATCTTCTATATCTGAATATTCCAAACCATTGTCAGACCAATTTTTCATATCAGCTTGTAGCATTGTCATTAATTGTAAGCCAAAAGCATGTTGATTAAATAGCGACGGAATAATTAAGCCTGCATCAGCACTGCTCACGTGTTTAGCGTAGCCACAGACATCGGTTACCATCACGGGCAAACCTGCCACAATGGCTTCTAAAATAACCGTTCCAGTATTGTCTTTTCTCGCGGGATGCAATAACACGTCGGCACCTAGAAGAAAATAAGGCACATCGGTTCGCCCACCAAAAAAGACCACCTGTTCATACACTGATAATTTACGAGCAATCTTTTGGTACGGTTTGGCATTACCGTCACCTAAAATAAATAGCTTCGTTTTCTGCCGCAAAGTCTCAGGCAATGATGCTAACCCACGAATAGCACGATCAACGCCTTTAGTTATAAATCCAGTGCCTACCATAAGAAGCACTATTTCATTATCTTTCACGCTAAACTGTTTTCGACATGCTTGCCGAACTTCACACCAATTATCTGGCCGTTTCCTATTCTCATCAATACCCGGTGGCAGCATAATTAAACGTTCCTCAGGCGTTGCATAATAACGTTTGAACAAGTCACGTTGCACATCAGAAATCATTAACGTAACGGTACTACTGTCACTAGAAAATACCGCATGCTCGCATTTAGCATAAAACTGTAATCGCCTACTAAAGCGTTGTATAACATAATTTTTATTCTTTTTAACACGGTCGATATAACAAGGATCAGCGGCATAATATAAATCCAGATTAGGAATTTTATTAAACCCTATAACCAAATCATATTGACCTTGCTGGAGTCGTGGTGTGATCTGCTCTATATAGGAAGCGACCTTACAGTGATTAGTCCAACCACGTAACGGTATGATATGAACATTAAAGCCACTTGGGATTTCACCCTGCCATTCCATCACAAAGACATCAATTTTATAGCCACGATTGCGACAAATTGTCATGATCCGCATAAAATCACGCGCCAGACCACCAAAAGGAAAATATTTATATAAACAAACTGCAAGCTTCATGGGTTACAACTTTCAGCACCCAAAATGGTTAATATTCGTTGGAAAACAATATTTATATCGTAGTATTCAACAATACGTTTATTACCTGCAACTCCCATTACAGTGCTCTGTAGCTCATTAAGGTATAAATCTTCGATAGCCTCAGTCCACTGCTTTGAAGTCGATACCAGATAACCGGTCTCACCTGAAATAACCACCTCAGCATTTACACCTACATTCGATGATACTACAGGTAAATTTGCAGCCATATACTGTAGTACTTTAAGCGCACATTTACCTCGCGTCCAATTATTATCTATCATCGGTGCAATACCAATCTGTGATGTTGCCAACTCCACAATCTCATTGGTTTCACTCCATGGGACTACCAGTACAGGTATAGCA
Organism: Methylophaga sp.; assembly: GCA_002733505.1. Taxonomy (GTDB): domain Bacteria; phylum Pseudomonadota; class Gammaproteobacteria; order Nitrosococcales; family Methylophagaceae. The sequence continues at coordinate 48,959 of NVVW01000018.1, forward strand.
GTATCAGGCAGCTCACAATCTGCAACTATTTTTAGCCGAAGTTTAGGATATTTTATCGCAAGTTTCTCTAATATTGGCAAGACATCTATTAAGTATTTTGATGTTGACTTACTTCCTATCCAAACCAAATCAAAAAAATCATTAGGCTTATCCACATCTATTTTGTAATTTGCGACATCTAAACAGGTGGGGATCAAGGTAACTCTGTCATTAAATCTCAATGCGTTTTCAACTAGAAACTGATTGCCAGCAAAGATATGGTCACTGACCCTTGCAATATTAGCAAATCGTTTCATCCGTGTTTTAGAAGGTAATCCGTTACTGCGACAAAAAATAGCGTCATCCAAATCAAAGATTAAACATTTAGATCTCAGGCGAAGCAACCAAGTAACTATTGCCGGGAAGGTTTTTCGTATTACCACCACAATATCTGCCTTAGGTGCTTGCCAAAGTATTTTTAATATTGCCAGTAGACCTCCCGAGGTAGCTAGATGCTCCGTGGTGAAACCTTCATCATGAAAGTAAGGAAAAAATTGTAATGCTCTATAGCGAGTGGAGGCACTGTCTATACCTTTCGAGATAAATAATATATGCCTAGTTCTCATCATTTAGTAAATACCGAATGAATAACATCACCTCGCTTTGTATAGCGTGCAAGCCATAAATATAAACGAGACAAAGATCGCCTCCAACGAATTCTATTGGAAGGCTTGCCTTTATTTTTAATTACATAATCAAGGCTATTAAGAATGATTTTCGGCGTAGTCTCAAACCAGCTTTTGTACGGCTGAAGACCATGTTTAGAAGCCAACTGACCCAAATTATCCCTAGAGAATAGTATCAGATGCCTTGGCACATCATTAGCATACCAATTTGCCCCCAAATAATCTCGGCCTAAAGCAAAAGCATCACTATTCGGAGTTACGATTATCAATTTTCCATCTGGCTTAAGAGTACGAGCAAGCTCAGTCATAAATGGATGCGATTCCCTAATGTGTTCAATCACGTGTCTCACCGTAATCACATCAAAACTATCATCCGCAAATGATGCTGATTTCAAATCACCATGATGAACCGGCAACCCAGATGCCAAGCAAACCTTTAAACCATCTTCACTTAATTCAACACCTTGCACATCCCAGCCAAGCGATCGCATTGTTGCTAAATAACGGCCGTTGCCACACCCCACATCCAATAGTTTTCCATTCTCAACATAGTCTGGTTTATCTAAATTATAAAATGGTGACAGAATAGCAGCCAAAAATTTAAACAGTCCGGATGGCTCAAGGTGTGTGTAACTGTGTTTATACCAATACACCGCCTGCTTCACCTGACTGATTTTTCTAGCTTTTGGATTTTGTTCAAACACACAATAATCTGCCGGATAAAACGTGTTAACTTCTTCAGGGCTTGGCATGGGGTGAATGAATACACTTTTACATTCGGAACAACTGAAGTAGTCATAGCGATCATAATGATCAAACATTAAATCTCGGCTACTAAAATCATAGTGCGCTGTCGCATCACAAAGAGGGCAATTTACTGTGGTTTTATCTATAGTCATAATATTAAAACATTAATTAAATTAAGTGCCTATATTGTACACACCTACAATGAATTTACTTAGAAAATAGATTTGTAATTTCTTCTTTTATTCTAGATCCTAGCCAATTTTTGATAAAGCGCTCTTTATCTTTATCAAAAGCATCTTGAAAAGACTTGTAGCTTGTATGTTCTTGCATGACATCCAAATCAATTAACTGGATCTTACCTTTTTTCTTTATTAATAAGTTTGTTGCTTTCAAATCACCGTGGCTAATTTGATATTTTTTGAATATTTTAAACATATATTTGAGTTGCGTTAACTCATCTTCTGTCGGAGAGCGATATTTATAAACTGTTGAGATCTCTTGGCCGCCACTTCGCTCGCAGATTAAATAGGCATTTTTTCTAAAAAAACCCATTCTATTTTCGATAAAACCTAACGGTTTAGGCGTGGCAACCCCCAACAACTGCAATAAATTACCATTTCGCCAAGAAATTGCGGCTCGGCTCGGGCGATAACATCGTTTTAGAAAATGCCAAAAACTTTTTATATTGTATCTTTTTATAACCAGTTTCTTTCCAGCATATTCTACTTGTACAACGGTTGCAGAGTTACCCGCTTTTAGGATTTGTCCGTTTGATACAAGCTCATCAATTTTATTAATAAATTCATCACCTGCGTCTTCAAAAAATGAACGCCGAAATGCATATTCTTGTAAGAAAGTTTTTTTATATGCCGTCATCGTACAATTCCGAAAACGCTTACTAAAATAGTTTGTTTTTCGTTTTTGCCAGGCCTTATCTACATATTTATTGAATAATGATTTCTCGTCCGCATCAAATAACCAATTACGGGCACAATAGTATTGTTGTAAGCGGTTAACCATAATCTGTTGCTGTTTGGGTTTAAATTGCACCACTAGCATTGCTAAATTAGCTAGACTTGTAGCCTTATCTAAAGATTTTCCCTGCTCCTGCCCTGTAACGGAAGCTAGGTCAATTAGATACAAGTCTTCTTCCACCAGAAGGATATTGCCTAGATGAAAATCATTCTGAACTATACCAAAATTGTGTAGTTTTGCAGTGAGGTGAAGCAGCTCATCAACGTGTATGCTGAGTGTTTTCTTTTTATTCGCAAATGGCTTGGCATTTTTCAAATAACGGTAAGCAATAGCGCAATAGTCCTGCATATTATCTACCGCAAACACTAATTGAGGGACATTAATTCCCGCCTGTGTTGCTAATTGATAGCCGCGCTTTTCTCTAGCTAATTCTCGCTCACCTTTTTTGCTTTTTACAAATAACTTAATAACAAGTTGTTGGCCATTATTTTCAGCTTTAACAACCAATCGTTTATCCGGTAATAAACGCAATATTTCTGAACACGTATAGCAATCATCGTTAATTGTTAAATCAAATGGCATGGCAAAATCCGAATCACCCTGCAATATTTTCTCTATATGCACATTGTTCGCCATATCGCTACTCATCGCGTAATTTAACTGCACGCTGTTGAACTTTAGACCAAAACCCCAACTGCTTGTTAAATAGTTCTCGCAATGAAAGTCCCGAATACACCATCATAAAGCGGAAAAGATCGCGCTGGGTTAACGCTACATCAAGAGCGGAAAAATACAAGCCACCCAAATCTTTTACAATCCATCTTTCTGGTGTTTTACTGCGTAATTGTGCCCGATGAAGATCAATTAAAAACAAGCGTGTCTCATCGTTAATTGTATTATTTTCTGCAAAAGATTCATCTAATAAAAAATGGCATAAATAAAAGTCTCGGTGATTCATGCCATTCTCGTGCATGACTTTAGCAATAGTGGCTAATTTTTTAATCAAAGTAACTTTCGTTTGATATGTAGGCGGATCTTTGCGCCACTGCGCGCCTACATATTCCAAACACATTGTATTAACGAGATCATCAGTAACTAGAAATGATTGCTTCTTCGCAGGATTCAGCCCTTGCTCACCATAAGCCGCAATTGAAAGCGTATTAATATTATGTCGCTCTAAAAAGCGAACAGCCTGCCACTCATTGTTGGCGCTAATCACAGGCAAGCGAAATTGTAATAGGTTTTTAATAATTTCGAGCCAACCCACCCCTTGATGCCACTTTAGGAAAAAACTCTTGCCAGCCAAAGCAAAGCGCAAAGTGCGACGGCCTTCTTTTTGGCGAAAAATCTCGCCCTCTATCTGTTGCACCACTGAAAAAAGGTCTTCTTCTTGCCAATGCTTGGCAAAGTCTTCCCTCAAATAGTGTGTTTTTTTCAGCATATTGAATTAGTTGTTCATTATGTTATGAGTAAATGATGGTGTTTTGATACACTATCACTACGAAGAATAGCTTTAATATCACTAGATATTAGCACTTAGCCCGCATAAGAGGTAAGCCGTGTCATTCAAATCTACAGTTAAACGTCATCAAACTATGGTTGAAGGCTTAGTTGCACTCGAACCCCAAATTAATGCGCTAGTTGAAAAGGTTAGAAAATGCCTAGCCTCAGGCAATAAAGTATTGTTTTTTGGCAACGGTGGTAGCGCCTCTGATGCTCAACATCTAGCGGCCGAATTTGTGGTGCGTTATTACAAGCAACGCAAACCGCTAGCCGCAATTGCGCTCACAACGGATACATCGATCATCACTGCGCATGGCAATGATTATAGTTTTGACACCATTTTTGATCGCCAAATTGAAGCACTAGCTAAAGAAGGTGATATTGCGATTGGTTTATCTACATCAGGCAATAGCGGCAATGTCATAAATGGTTTAAATATTGCTAAACAAGCAGGCTGCATGACCGTTGCATTCACTGGACAGCAAGGCGGACAATTACTAGATAGTGCAGATCAATGCATCTGCGTGCCTTCTGATGAAACAGCTCGCATACAAGAAGGTCATATCATTATTGGCCATTATCTGTGTGAAGCTTTAGATGAAGGTCTTAGCTAATTAATGACTCAAAAAAAGCTCTCCACTGATGTTGTCATTATCGGCGCAGGCATTGCGGGATTATGGTTACATAATCGCCTAAACCAAATGGGCTTTCATGCACTATTATTAGAAAATAAAACCATCGGTAATGCGCAAACATTAAGCGCACAAGGCATTATTCATGGTGGCACTAAATATGCGCTTAATGGCATTTTATCAAAGGCAACACAGGCTATCGGTGCTATGCCTGCTCGGTGGCAAGCGTGTTTAGCGGGTAACGGTGATATTGATCTAACGCAGGTTAAAATTCTGGCAGATCACCAACTAATGTGGTCAAAAAATCAGTTGTCATCAAAAATGGTGTCGTTCTTTGCCAGTAAAGCATTGAGTAGCCGCATGAAAAGCGTGCCAAAATCAGCACAACCCGCATTATTTCAAGATCCTAACTTCAAAGGCGCGCTGTATCGTTTAGAAGAACCTGTTTTAGATATTGCAACAGTGTTGCAAAGCTTAGTTGAACCTTGGCAAAACCGCATTATTCAAATTGATACACTTTCTTGGCAACAGATAGAGCGACACGTTCAGTCCATTATTGTAAATGGTGATATTGAGATCACAGCGCAACAATTTGTATTAACCGCAGGTGAAGGCAATCAAGCATTGCTTGATGATTTAGCGATTAAAAAGCCAGCCATGCAGCGCAGACCGTTGCAAATGGTGATGTGCAAAGCTAAAAACCCACAGCAGGCATTACCTGCTATCTACGCGCACAGTCTAGGCTCAGGCTCACAGCCAATTGCAACAATAACAAGTCACTTAGCCGAAGATAACAACATAGTTTGGTATATTGGCGGCAATATCGCCGAGAATGGTGTAGGTAAATCATTTGAGAAATTAACAGCTGAAGCGGAAGAGCTTTTGCACAATATTCTACCGTGGTTTAAACTGCCTGAACTTGAATGGGCCACACATACTATTAACCGTGCCGAACCCAAACAATCTGCTTTATCCCGCCCCGATACCGCTTTTGTAGAATCAAAAAATAATGTACATATCGCATGGCCAACAAAATTAGCTTTAGCGCCCGATCTTGCCGACAAAATCATCGAAAAACTTAAAAATTGTAGCTTAGTTGCAGGAATCCATAAAGAAGTAACAGGTTTACCCACCGCCACCATAAGCCCCACATTATGGAATAGTAAATTCAAATGACAGCCCATTTAGACCAACGAAAACAGATTGCAGATACTGGCATATTTGTATCGCCCCTAGGATTAGGCACAGTAAAAATAGGTCGAAATACCGCGGTTAAATATCCTAGCAGTTTTAAAATACCTGATGACAAGCAAGTGCAAGACTTACTAGCACAAGCATGGGATCTAGGCATCAACTTAATAGACACCGCCCCCGCTTACGGCAACAGCGAGCAACGCCTAGGTGAGTTATTAGCAAAACAAAACCACGAATTTGTGATCGCCACCAAAGTAGGCGAAACCTTCAATGCCAAAACAGCTGAATCACACTACAACTTCACCCCAGAATTTATCACCGCCAGCATCCATCAAAGCCTAAAAAACCTACGCCAAGAAGCATTAGACATCGTGTTAATTCATTCCGATGGCAACGACAAACAAATCATAGAACAGGGCGCACTAGAAGTCTTAAACGATCTAAAGCAACAAGGTTTGATTAGATCCACAGGCATGTCGACTAAAACTGTAGAGGGCGGCTTACTAGCACTACAACAATCCGACCTCGCCATGGTCATGCATAACCTTGAATATCAACAAGAACAAGCCGTACTAAACCAAGCCCAAAAAGATAATAAAGGCATCTTCATCAAAAAAGCCCTCGCTAGTGGGCACCTAACACCCGACAGCGTACAAGATAACTTCAATCTTATTTATGCTAACCAAGCGGTGAGCAGCGTCATTATCGGCACAATTAATCCTGCACACTTAGAAGATAATGTGACCAAAGCTGCTTTAGCTTTAGAATAATCCTGAATCTCACCACAGAGACACGGAGGGCACGGAGTTTAAACATTCCCGCTAAAAGCATACCGGAGTGACGGAAGAGCGAAAATTTACAGATTGAATGATTATGGGTATATACCCGTTATTATTCAATGTGTGAAGATTTAGGGCAAAAATAGGAAGCCAGGGCCAGGCGCAATGTGCAGGTAATGACTAGTCCTTATCAAGCATTGTAACGCAGCACTGACTTTCTAGATTTTGGTCTAAAATTTACAGATTGAATGATAACGGGTATATACAACTAGTCTTCAATTATTTACCTTCTCAACAGTGTTCACCGCCTTATGTAAAATCGAATTAATCAATGTCTGATAAGGTACGCCTTCTCGCATAGCTTTAGCTTTTAATCGAGATAAATCCGTTTTTGGTATGCGCAAGGATATCGGGGCACGCTCTTCATTTATCGTTGCCCGAGCAACAGATTGCAACTCACTTAAACGTGTGGGAGATAAAAAGCTTTCCTTAATTTGGTAAGCTTCATTTTCGATAGCCTCAATAAGCTTCTTCTCTTCATCATCAATATAATTTGTTACTGTTGGCTTAGTATCCATAATTATTTCTCGGTTAAATAAATAGCCGTATGTTTGCGGCTTGGAAAGACTGTTTTAAGAAATATTTCGTCGTCTGTTTCAACATAAGGCACTATATAAGCGTAATTATTAATGCCCAAGACCAGCATCCGTTGGTGTGGATGTTGCTCAGATGGGTTTGCAATATCATCAAGCACTCGCCCTTCTTCAATCGCAACGACGCAGTCTTCAAAACTAATGCTTCCTCTCGTCACATCATTTTTTAAAATTTCTGCCTTTTCTACATCCCAGATTATTTTCTTCACCTCTTGGATGTATATACTGAGTATATCACAGTATTCCTTTTTAATTATTTACCCTGATTAATTTTCTCAACAATCGCCGTAGTAGAACAATTCGCCGTCATCCCCATCACCCGAACCTCCCCGCCATACCCCTCAACAATCTCCCAGCCAACAACACCCTTCTTATCATAATCACCACCCTTGACCAAAATATCAGGCTGGAGCTCACGCAATAAATCTTCCGGTGTGTCGCCTTCAAAACAGGTCACCCAATCCACTGATGCTAAACCCGCCAGCACTATCAACCGTCGATCAGCAGAATTAATCGGTCGCCCTGCACCTTTTAATTTCGCTACTGATTTATCGGTATTAATGGCAAGCACCAAGCGATCACCTTGCGCACGGGCTTGTTCTAAATAAGCGACATGACCGGCATGCAGAATATCAAAACAACCATTGGTAAATACGACCTTTTCACTGCGGTGTTTGGCTTGTTCTACGGCTAATTTTAATTGCTCAACCGTGACCACGCCCGCAATACTATGATCGGTATTATTTGATCCTTGATGGCGTTGATATTCGGCTTGTAGCTCTGGCTCGCTGACTGTCGCTGTGCCTAATTTACTAACCACAATGCTCGCTGCCACGTTGGCTAAAGTAACCGCTTGTTCTAAATCACCGCCCGCCGCTAGGGTGGCCGCTACGGTTGAAATTACTGTATCACCTGCTCCCGTCACATCGGCTATTTCTTTAGCGATGGCGGGCAAATGAAATTCTGGCTGGTCTTTACGAATAAGTGACATACCATGCTCACTACGGGTAATCAGCAATGCGCCAAGATCTAGCTTAGCTATCAAGTGTTGTGCTTTTTCAATTAAATCCGCTTCTGACTCAACCTTGCCCACCACCGCTTCAAATTCAGTCATATTCGGTGTGATTAAATCTGCACCCCGGTATTTTTCAAAATCGCTACCTTTGGGATCGACCAATACCGTAATCTTGTTTTGTTTAGCTAAGGTAATCCAATATTGCGGATCGGCTAAGGTGCCTTTGTTATAATCGGACAATACCATCACTGATGTATCCGCCAGCAGTGGCTCAACAATATCTTTTAGTGCTAACCATTCATCACTGCCAAACGGCGATTCAAAATCCATGCGCAATAATTGTTGGTGATTGCTAATCACCCGCCGTTTAATAATTGTACTGGTGGTTTCTGAATAATTAAAGGCACAATCAACGCCTACAGAATTGAGTTTTTGTTGTAATACTGTTGCGGCATCGTCTAAGCCCGTTATGCCACATACCTGACTTTTTGCCCCTAGTGAAGCAAGATTCATCGCTACATTAGCTGCGCCACCAGGCAGCTCCTCGATTCGCTCAACATTGACGATCGGAACGGGCGCTTCAGGCGAAATGCGGCTGGCTTTGCCGTGATAAAAACTATCAAGCATTAGATCACCGATAACAAGCACTTGTGCTGTGTGGAAGTGTGGGAATGTATTTTTCATAGTTTTATTTATTACCTGTCAATTTCCACATATTTACCCAGTCAAGCTGAGCGAGGATCTCTTTCACCCGCATGGATTCCGGCTAAAAAGATCACCGAAACGAAGTAACCGTAGAAGCAATGACGAACTTTAATTAGAACTTAACGCTTATTTTGCAGGCAAAAGACCCTCTAGTCTATCCCAAACCTGCTCAACGGTAATATTTTGCATGCCTATTGGCTCACCTTTTTTCGGGTTTTCTAAGGCTTTATCCAATACCTCACTGATAATATGCTGCTGGTTTTTGCCCTGTGTGCCAATTAATTTTGGATCGGTCGCGCCATAAAGCGTTACCGCTGGAATGCCTGCTACTGCCGCTAAATGCGCCAAACCGGTGTCGCTACATACCGCGCCTGTTGCCTTGTGTGTGATTGCGGCCATTTCATTTAACGATAATTTTGGCAACGCTAGTGCCTGTGGGTTAACACTGGCGATCTGTTGCGCTCGTTGATATTCCTCATCACTACCGCAAGGTAATAATACTGAATAATCCTGTGCAACGGCTTTTTGCACCAGCGCTTGCCATGATGATAACGACCATAACTTAGTAAGCCAACTGGCATTATGCACAAACAATAGATATTTTTTAGGCAATTCGAAGTCTAGCTTAGGCAGATCATAAACGCTTAGATCGACACCATAATCCGCAGGCTTGTCTGGCAATTCATAGTTTAATGCTTGTGCCATTAGTTCGCGCATTTTTTCGATTGAATGTTGTTTGACATTAACGGTATAGCGATATTTATAAGCCCAATGTGCGAGTTTTTCACGGCAATAATCTTTATCTAAACCATGCACGTCACCTTTACGCAACCATGATACAACGGCACTTTTTAGGTTGCTTTGCAGATCGATAATAACATCATAATCTTGTCCATTAAGCTGTGTGTAAAAATTCGCTAGGCGACCATCTCTCCAAGCAGTTATCAGCTGTTTTCGCCACTGTCTATGCGCAGTTTTAATCACATTTTTTACATTGGGATGCCATAAAGGTACATCGGCAAAAGCGTGATCAACCACCCAATCAAATTCAATATCGGGGATCGCAGCTGCCGCGTCTGTTATCGCAGGCAGGGCATGCATTAAATCGCCCATTGAGGTTAATTTGATTATTAAAACGCGCATATGGCTATGCTGAAATCAAGCTATTTGAGCTTGTCTTCATTGCCCTGATGTTGTTTGAGAATTTTTAAAAAGGCATCGGGGTTTTTAATCTGGGTAAGCTCACCTTCACGGGGGAAGTGTTTATCTAATAAACGCGATATCCAAAAACGTAATGCCGCCGCACGTAATACTAGATTCCAAAATTCTTGCTCTGTTTCAGTTAGCCCGCGGTGCAATAAATAGGCATGCATTAAGGATTGGTAACGTGTGTGTTCAATTAAACCATTTTCATCAACACACCAATCATTCACGACGATCGCCAAATCATAAAGTAGGTATTCATCACAGGCATAATAAAAATCAATAATGCCTTGTAGTTCACCGCCCTTAAAGAGCGCATTATCGCGGAAAAGGTCAGAATGCGTCATACCAAAAGGCAAATCTAATTTGGCATATTGCGCTTGAAATGCCAGCTCTTTTTTCAATAATTCAGCGCTTTCATCATCTAATAGTGGCAATAACTTATCCGCGCTTTTTTGCCGCCAATCATGGCCTCGTTGGGTCGGTCTTTTAGCTTTAAACTCTTTGCCGACAAGGTGCATTCGGCCCAACACATCACCAATAACATGGCATTGTTCAGCTGTAGCAACCGTGTCCACGCCTCGACCCGATAAGCGCGTAACTAATGCCGCAGGCTTGCCACATAATTGTTTTAAATAGCGCCCCTCTTTATCGGCTGCGGGATGCGCCGACGGAATATCATGCTGGTAGAAAAAGGTCATTACATCAAGAAAATAAGCTAACTCATCAAATATATGATGCTCAAATAAGGTCAGCACAAACTCGCCTTGATCGGTGGTGACAAAATAATTAGTATTTTCGATACCGTCGCTAATGCCTTGATATGACACCAACTCACCCAGCGAATAATCTGCTAAAAACGCAAGCAAGTCATCGCGCGAAACTTCTGTATAAACTGACATATATACCCAAATTACTTGAAGATGCAGGTTTCAGAGTTTAGCACGAAGGTCAGAACAAGGCGCAATGTGAAGGCAATGACTAGTCCTTGTCGAGCATTGTAACGCAGTGCTGGCATTCGTGCTAATCTCCCGTAGGGCAAGAGGATAAGCCATTATCTTCGTCGTTATAAATCCTTAAATGAGAATGACTCATTCTGCGGATTTATGCCTAGAATATAATGGCTTCTTCTCTTGCTGAAAGCTGCATATTCAAGTAGTTTGGGTATATACCCAATAGCTTATAGGTTCAGTAGATTATAATCTACC
>NVVW01000041.1 GCA_002733505.1 Methylophaga sp.
CGCGGACGCGTAGCTCAGCTGGATAGAGTACCTGGCTACGAACCAGGCGGTCGCAGGTTCGACTCCTGCCGCGTCCGCCACATCTTTTAAGTAAGAGAATAAACCAGTCTTTTGACTGGTTTTTTTATGCCTGCCATATATACCCGTGATCATTCAATGTGTGAAGATTCAGGGCAAAAATAGSAAGCCAGAACAAGGCGCAATGTGCAGGTAATGGCTAGCCCTTATCAAACATTGTAACGAAGTGCTGGTTTGCTAGCTTTTGGTCTGAAATTTACAGATTGAATGATTATGGGTATATACTCGTGATCATTCAATGTGTGAAGATTCAGGACAAGGTATCAAACAGGCAACCTAAAAGTAGCGCAACTAGCCGTAAACTACCGCGTTAGACGCCGTAGAGTATAAGTAAGAACAAATTCTGCGTGGTGAAGGTGATGGTGAATACAAGCGCCTAGTAATGGAAGCCGATGGTGCATTAGCGCAGAAACTAATGACTTATGAAGCGGTAATGAAGCGTTTTGCTCAAGCGATTGAAAAACAAAAATGGGTGCCTGAAATTCAAATGGGCGCTTCATCTTCAAACGGTAGTGCGGTTGAAGGTGGCAGTAGTGCTATGGCGTTAATTGATATGTTAAGCGTGAAAACAGCTAAAGATTTAGCGTTGGACATGAGTTTGTCAACGAATAATCAATAAGCCAAAAAATAAGCCCTAGAACAATCATGTTCTAGGACTTTTCAATGAGGAGAGAGTTGTTGTTATTTCAATATAGCGCGAGAGTTGATCGCTTGTATCGGTCTATTATTCGATTCATGTAGAACATTTACAAATGCATCAATTTGTTGTTTCTCAACCACTACACTGTCTTTCATCACTAACCATTGCACACCTTCAGAACAAGGCGGTGTTGTTAGTGAACCATTAAAACGGTAATATTCTCTGCTTTTTGGAAGAATACCGGATACATTCATCATAGCTGGTAACTTCTGTGTTTCACCCGCTTTCTCAGGCATGGACGACCAGATAGCTTTGATTCCATCATGAGCAAGGCTACCTTGCTCATACATCACAGCTACAACAGCTAAGTTGCCATCCTTATCAGCATGAACTAGATGCGCTTCTAACGGATATGACTTGCCATTAATATGGTTTTCACTGGGTGCATGAAAATGAACCTGCAATAAATTAAAGCTGTGACCGTCTAGCTCAATGCTACTGCCCTCGTTAAAATTAACTTGGATGGTGTGACCGTTATTAATAACTTCATGGCCACCTTGTTGATAATCAAACTTGATCGGTGTTAAATCTGCCTCAATAAATCCTGTCAAATTTATCGGAGACTGATTTTTACCTGTACAGGCAAAATTATCTGCACTTAACGTTGCCCAGTTTTCAGAGCCAGTTTGTCCTGAGTAAGCCCCCAACTATTTCCTTCAGCATATACAGCACTAGTTGAAATAATAGCAGCTGCTACAATAATTAATTTTTCCACTAATATAACCCTTTTGTTTGAATGTTTTAGTAAATATAACTTAAGACTACTCTATAATATTACAGAGCAATATCAAATTTATTTATCATTATAATAGAGCAGATAAATAGTTAGTAAAAGTCGAATAATACTGCTATAGTCATCGTAAATTACGAACTAATAACGATATTATGGTTAATTATAAGCATTTACATTATTTCTGGACTGTCGCCAAAGAAGGTGGCATAGCAAGAGCAAGCGAGCGATTGCATATCACCCCACAGACAATCAGTGGTCAATTGAGTTTATTAGAAGAGTACTTCGGTGTTGAATTATTCAATAAGGTGGGGCGTCACCTAGAAATCACAGAAATCGGAAAGCAAGTGTTGAATTATGCCGATGAAATTTTTTCGCTAGGTAATGAACTAGAACAAATGATACGTCAATTACCCGCTGATCGACCACAGCTATTCAGAGTAGGCGTGGTTGATGTAGTCCCTAAATCGATTGCCCATAAAATCCTACAACCAGCACTGCAAATGTCTGAATCAACGCGAATGATCTGCCGTGAAGCAGATTTAGATACCTTATTAGCAGAGTTAACCTTGCACCGACTCGATCTAGTTATCGCTGATAGGACGATTCCACCCACAGTAAGCACAAGAGGTTTTAGTCATAAATTGGGGCAATGTGCTATTAGTTTTTTTGCTACTGATAAATTACAAAAGCAGCTTGTGGGTGATTTTCCCCACTGTCTCAATGGCGCACCTATATTACTACCCAGCAGTGGCAACCAATTACGAGAAAATCTTGATCAATGGTTAAACAAACAACATGTTTATCCGCGGATTGTCGCTGAATTTGATGATAGCGCTTTGATGAAAGCATTTGGCCAACAGGGCGTAGGTATATTTATGGCTCCTACAGCAATTCAGGATGAAGTAAGGCAGCAATATAAGGTAAACTCTATCGGTCAAACCAACGAATTAACTGAAGATTTTTATGCCATTTCTGTTGAAAAAAGAATCCTGAATCCTATTATATCGGCAATTATTGAGTCTGCCAGTACCACCTTGCTTTCTGGAGCTAATAACAATGAGTAAAAAAATGAAATCAAAAGTGGGGGTATATAATGCACCTTGGGAAAAGCACTTCAAGAAACTGCTCACTCCTTTTGAGGAATTTATCCATCGCCAAACAACGAGTGGTTTTTTGCTTATGGGCATGGCAGTGTTTGCTCTCTATTTGGCAAATAGCTCGTTCGCTTCGAGCTATGCTCATGCTTTGCATATGCCTATCAGCTTCAGCATAGGTGAGTGGTCGATCAATAAAACCTTACACCATTGGATAAATGATGGCCTGATGGCGTTGTTTTTCTTTGTTGTTGGATTAGAACTTAAGCGCGAAATATTAGTGGGCGAATTGTCTTCACTACGCAATGCTATGTTGCCAATGGCCGCTGCAGTAGGTGGGATGGTTGTGCCGGCATTGATTTATTTTGCAATCAATCCAGAAGGTGAGGCAGCGATGGGTTGGGGGATCCCGATGGCCACCGATATTGCCTTTGCACTCGGAGCATTAGCCTTGTTGGCAAGCCGTGTACCCAAGGCGTTAATTACTTTTTTAGTCGCACTTGCCATTGTAGATGATATTGGTGCAGTCATTGTAATCGCAGCCTTTTATACCGACACATTAGCATGGACGCCACTGTTCTCAGCAATGGGAATATTTGCCGTACTAATCGCATTTAACCTTTTTGGCATTCGCAAAACACTGCCCTATTTCATCGTCGCAGTTATATTGTGGTATGCATTATTACTGTCAGGCGTACATCCCACTTTAGCGGGCATATTGGGAGCAATGTCAGTGCCCGCCAAGCCTAAGTATAATCCACAACTCTTTAGCAAACATATCGACAGCTTAATGCAACGTTTTAATGCTAGTTATGAGCCTGGTAGCGGTAAAAGCATTATGACAAATGATCCTCTCAGTGAGGTAGTGCACAGCTTAGAATACACCATCAACAGTGTTGGCGTACCACTGCAACGTTTAGAGCATGTATGGCATATGCCTGTAGCCTATATAGTTATCCCAGTTTTTGCATTAGCTAATGCAGGCATTGCATTCGACATTTCCTCGATAGGCCCAACACTTATGCACCCTGTTACTTTCGGCATTATGATGGGATTAATAGTGGGGAAATTCATCGGTATTGCTGGTGTAAGCTGGCTAATGCTGAAATTAGGCTGGGCTGAATTACCCAAAGACACCAGTTTCTCTCAAATTGCAGGTGTATCGCTATTAGCAGGTATTGGCTTCACCATGTCAATTTTTGTCGCCCAATTAGGTTTTTCCGAAAATGAAGAATTATTACTAATGGCAAAAACAGGCATTCTTATTGGGTCGCTACTATCGGGTGTTGCTGGATTTATTTGGCTATATTTAGTCAGCAAACCTTCCCAGTAACGTAAGATTGAGCACACAACGTGTTCAATCAATTCGGGGATCCAGGGATAGTGGCTGGTCGCACTGTCCATGGATTGCCATTGTCATGGGAATGACGAAGCGGGAAAACTGCATTTTGAATAGTCACCCCACTCCCTTGGAGCCGAGGGCAATAGTGAAACTACTAAAATAGACCGCTAATTTCACCCTCATCACTAATATCAATTCGCTCAGCCGTCGGTACTTTGGGTAAGCCCGGCATGGTCATAATATCGCCGCATAATGCTACTACAAATTCTGCACCGCGTGATAAGCGCACATCTCGCACCGTAATAGTGTGTCCTGATACGGCACCTAATCGAGAATCATCACCACTAAACGAATACGGTGTTTTTGCCATGCAAACGGGAACATGGGCATGGGTTTCACTAAATTTAGCTAATTTATTTAAGGCTTTTTTCTCGATGGATACATCTTTAGCACCATAGATTTTTGTTGCCACGGCAGTGATTTTATCAATCAATGATTCATTATCTTGGTAGAGGAACTTACACTCGCTTGTGTTTTCTTTCAACATCGCCACTACGGTTTGAGCTAATTCCTCAGCACCTGCTCCACCATCAGCCCAATGTTTAGCGACAACGGCCTTTGCACCCAATGATTCAACTGTTGTCTTCATTAAGTCAATCTCAGCATCAGTATCTTGGATAAAATGATTAATAGCCACTACACAGGGCAGACCGAATTGATCTTGCATATTGCTTAGATGACGTTTTAGATTTTCCATGCCTTTTTCTAGTGCCGTTAAATCTTCATTAGCTAATTCTTTAACATGAGCACCACCATGATATTTCAGCGCTTTGACTGTCGCCACAATAACCGCCATATCAGGTTTAATGCCTGCTTTACGGCATTTAATATCTATAAACTTCTCAGCCCCTAAATCAGCACCAAAACCGGCTTCTGTGACCACATAGTCGGTCATTTTTAATGCCATTTTAGTAGCAATTACTGAGTTACAGCCGTGCGCTATATTGGCGAAAGGACCGCCATGAACAAAGGCAGGGTTATTTTCTAAGGTTTGAACTAAATTAGGTTTTAGGGCTTCTTTGAGCAAGGTTGCCATTGCACCTTGGGCATTTAAATCTTTTGCTAATCGTGCAGTGCCATCACCAGAATAGCCGATCAGAATATTACCAAGGCGTTCTTTTAATTCTTTAAGTGTATTGGATAAGCAGAAAATCGCCATCACTTCTGAAGCAACGACAATATCAAAACCATCTTGACGAGGGAAACCATTCGCTACACCACCCAAGCCCACCGTAATTTCACGCAAGGCACGATCATTCATATCCATCACCCGACCCCAAGTGATTTTTCGCACATCAAGATCTAAGGCATTGCCATGATGAATATGATTATCGATCATTGCTGAAAGAAGATTATGCGCCGCGCCAATGGCATGTAAATCGCCGGTAAAATGAAGATTAATATCTTCCATCGGCACCACTTGCGCATAACCGCCACCGGCTGCTCCGCCTTTCATACCAAAATTGGGTCCCATTGAAGGCTCGCGTATGCAGACCATAGACTGTTTGCCGATACGATTTAAGGCATCACTCAAACCAATAGTGGTGGTGGTTTTACCTTCACCCGCAGGCGTAGGGCTAACCGCAGTTACTAAAATTAATTTACCATCAGGTTTATCTGCCAAGTCGGCCATCACATCCAGCGATACTTTGGCTTTGTAATGCCCATAAGGATCAAGCTTAATAGGGTCTAAACCCAAACGTTGTTGGACAAGAGGAATGATTTGTTCCATCTTTGCCTGTTGTGCTATTTCGATATCTGACATAACTTTTCCGGTTTTTTTAATACCTAAATATTATACTTAATAACGCTATCATTGCGAAATTCATTCGCCCCACCGAGGGATTAAATCATGCTCAATACCAGCCTGATCTAATATTTTAGCTACCACAAAGTCTACCACTTCTGATAATTGAGTTGGCTGAAAATAAAAACCAGGGCTCGGCGGCAAAATACATACCCCAAGTCGTGATAATTTCAGCATATTTTCTAAATGAATGGCTGAAAAGGGTGTTTCTCTTGGCACAATAATTAACTTACGGTTTTCTTTAATCATTACATCTGCAGCGCGATTGATTAAATTATCACTACTGCCACAGGCAACGGCAGATAGTGTGCCCATGGTACAAGGGCAAATAATCATGGTTTCAATTTGATGTGATCCGCTCGCTAATGGTGAGCTCCATTGTTGTTCACCATAGACTTTTAATAGTTCAGGATCACACTGAAATTGTTCCACCAGTATTTTGTTAGCCTTGTTTGCAGCTGCAGGCAATTTCCAGCCTAATTCATCTGCAAACACAATTCTGGCTGCGGCTGAAATCATTAAATGAACAGTTATGTTTTGTTCAAACAATACTTCAAGCAATCGTTTGCTATAAGGCGCACCCGAGGCACCGGTAAAGGCTAAAGCGATTTGTTTATTCATCTGAAAGGGCATCCAATAATTTTTGATGGATGCCGCCAAAGCCACCATTACTCATCACCAGAATATGATCACCTGCTTCAGCATTTTCAGTAGCTAATTTGATAATATTATCAATGCTGGATTCAACACGCGCTTTATCGCCTAACTGCTGTTGAATATCCGTTAGTGACCAGTCTAGTCCCGCATCTTCAAATAAAATGACTTGATCGGCGGCATTTAATGAATTTGCCAAAGTGTGTTGATGCACACCCATTTTCATGGTGTTTGAGCGTGGTTCTAGGATAGCGATTAGCTGTTGTTTTCCTATGTTGGCGCGCAAACCTTTAAGCGTCGTTTCAATCGCCGTAGGATGATGCGCAAAATCATCATAGACACGCACCCCATTCACTTCACCGCAAAGCTCTAAACGGCGCTTAATGCCTTCAAACTTGCCTAATGAAGCACAGCCTTGTTCGATAGTGACACCTATATGATGTGCCGCAGCAATAGCAGCTAAAGCATTACTCACATTATGCATGCCTATTAACGACCAATCGACTTGTCCGGCTTTTTCGCCATCTATCGCCACATCAAACTTGCCACCGTCTTCGGCAATATCTTCCGCACGCAATTGTCCTTCATTCAAACCAATAGTTTGTTGCGGTGTCCAGCAGCCCATTCGCATAACGTGATCCACTGAATCAACATGAGAAGGTGTAATAATTAGGCCTTCTGATGGCACGGTGCGAACAAGGTGGTGAAACTGTTGTTGAATCGCGGCTAAATTATCAAAAATATCCGCATGATCAAACTCTAGATTATTAATCACCAAGGTTCGTGGGTGATAATGTACAAACTTAGCGCGTTTATCAAAGAAAGCCGTGTCATATTCATCAGCTTCAATAACGAAAAAAGGTGTTTCGCCTAAACGCGCTGTTTCACCAAAGTTATCCGGCACGCCGCCAATTAAAAAACCCGGTGCCATGCCTGCATCATGCAAGATCCAAGCGAGCATACTGCTAGTCGTAGTTTTGCCATGGGTGCCTGCTACCGCCAGCACCCATTTATCTTTTAATACTTGCTCTGCCAACCACTGCGGTCCTGATACATAAGGCAGGCCTTTATTGAGCACATATTCAACTGCAGGGTTGCCTCGTGACATGGCGTTGCCCATCACCACTAAATCAGGAGTAGGATCTAAATGCTCGGCTAAATAGCCCTCTTGTAATTTAATGCCAGCGGCTTCCAGCTGATCACTCATGGGTGGATAAACATTGGCATCAGAACCAGAAACTATCATGCCTAATTCACGGGCTAATAACGCCACACCACCCATGAACGTGCCACAAATACCTAAAATATGGATATGCATAACTATACTACTCCTGACATAACTAATCCGGTCACCACCAGTGTAATCATTATATAAGCAATAGTGATTAGCATAGCCGTTGCAGATTTAACCTCAAGTGAGTGCCTGAAAATTTGCGCCATAACCATTAAGCTCCAGATCAATAATACAACCATCATCAGTAGTGCAAAACTGGCAGTCTGTTGCTCAGGTTCTATTTGAAAAAACCACCAGATAATAGGAAATCCAATAATAGCCATACAACAGCCTGCACCTGCCAAAGCAATTATTACTTGCGTATAACGTGACTGAAAACCTCGAAAAGTTAACAACAAACCCACTATAATCACCATGACAGCTATATCTGCCAAACTGACAAAAAAGCTAGTATTCCATGTATTATCAAGTTTATTGACTATCAAGCTCAAAACAAAATAACTCAATAGTGTGATTTTCAATAACCATGCCGAAGCAGGCACATCGGATGGACTAGCTCTAAAGAGGCACAAATCAATAAATCGTGAAATTATTTCCATAACATCATCATACCGCGCTCATCATCAACAATAAAATATTCATCCAATAAAAAACCCGATAGCGACCATATCACTACCGAGTTTTTATGTATACCCGTAATCATTCAATTTGCAAAAAAAACCGCGTCATCCCGGTATGCTTTTAGCCGGGATCTCCGCCCAAACAAGACTCCGGCTAAAAGCATACCGGAGTGACGGATGAGAGAAAACCCACAGATTGAATGATCACCGGTATATACCCGTAATCCTTCAATTTGCAGATTCTAGCCGTTGAAAGTTATCATTAATTGTACTGTTTAATGAGTCTGCTATTTCGGGCAATGTAGTTG
>NVVW01000019.1 GCA_002733505.1 Methylophaga sp.
AGCTTGATCTGCGACAAAAGTCGCAGATCAAGCTGGCTGACCCCTTGATTTATGTGCGACAAAAGTCGCAGATCAAGCTGGCTGACCCCTTGATTTATGACTGCGAGTTAAGTATTCGATTGGTGGAAGAGCAAGAAAGTGCGCAACTAAACTCTACCTATAGGGGAAAAATAGGGTCAACCAATGTATTATCATTTCCTTTTGATTCGGCTATTCCGATAGAACCTAGATTATTAGGTGATTTGGTTATTTGTAGTAATATTGTAGAAAAAGAAGCTTTAGCGCAGAATAAAGCCAAGCAAGATCATTGGGCACATATGGTTGTGCACGGTTGCTTGCATTTATTAGGTTATGATCATATAGAAGATGACGAAGCAGACGAAATGGAAGCATTAGAAGTAACAATTTTGAAATCACTGTTAATTAACGATCCTTATCAGGATCAAGGCTAAATCGATGAGTGAAGCACGATCGAGAAGGGTTAAACAGCATCCTTGGGTACAAAAGTTAAGTCGATTTTTATGGGAACCGCAAGATTTAGATCAAGTGATTGACTCGCTTCGGCGCGCATCACAGCAACATGTGATTGATGCGGAAACGCTTTCCATAGCGGAAGGCGCGCTTAGCGTATCACAATTGCATGCCCGCGATGTGATGATCCCTCGCACCCAGGTGGTGATGGTGTCACGTGATGCCTCCGCTGAAGATACACTAAAACTAATTGTTGGAACAGCGCATTCTCGATTTCCTGTTATTGATGATGATCGTGATGATGTGATCGGTATTTTATTGGCAAAAGATTTATTGGCCGCTGTAGTTTCATCAGCTAAGTTTGATTTTAATATTCGTGAATTATTACGCCCTGCAGTTTTTATCCCTGAAAGTAAGCGTTTGAATGTTTTGCTTCGAGAATTTAGAGCGCGCCGTAATCATATGGCGATTGTGGTTGATGAATATGGTGGCGTAGCAGGCATGATCACCATTGAAAATGTATTAGAGCAAATTGTCGGTGAAATTGATGATGAACATGATATTGATGACGATGCGGCTATTTTGCAACGCAATGATAATACCTTTGTGGTAAAGGCTTTGACACCGGTTGAAGATTTCAATGAGCATTTTCAAACAGATTGGAATGATGATGATTTTGATACGGTGGGTGGCTTTGTAACCAATCAATTTGGCCATTTGCCCGAGCGTGATGAGCAGATCACTATAGGAGCGTTTCAATTTAAGGTTCTTAGGGCTGATAGCCGACGTATTCATTTGCTTGAAATGATTATACAAACCACAGATAAACAGGATAGTGACACGGAAGAATGATGGGCATTACTGAGCAAGGTTGGCCACAATGGCAAGGTAATATTATTGCATTATTAGCGGGCATGGCCTTGCCGCTTGCTTTTTCCCCTTTTCACTATTATCCGGTAGCGGTTATCAGCGTGATGTTGCTGTTCCTGTCGTTACAAGGGATCACAGCAAAGCAGGCGGCAGTACGCGGCTATTTATTTGGCCTAGGGTTATTTGGCGTTGGCATATCTTGGGTGTATGTGGCGATTCATGTCTTTGGTGGGGCAAGCATGCTTTTAGCCGGACTGTTAACGGCCGTCTTTGTAGCATTTTTAGCCATTTTTGTGGGTCTGATCACATGGGGCAGTAAAAAATTAACGGGCCCAGTACTTTCTAGCTGGGATTATTTATTATTACTTCCTGTTGCTTGGTTAGTGTTCGAATGGATAAAAATTGTATTTTTAACAGGTTTCCCGTGGCTTGAGCTTGGCGTGAGTCAAATTGATGGGCCGCTGCGAGGATACACGCCTATTATTGGTGTATTAGGTGTTTCATTATTGGTGACGTTTTCGGCTGGATTGTTGGCGGTAATTTGGCAATCAAAACGCTGGTGGTTGATGTCAATTTTTATTGCAATATGGGCTGGTGGTTACTCTCTGAATTCTATTGTGTGGACTCATCCGGTAGATGATGAAATTAAAGTTAGCATCATTCAAGGCAATATACCGCAAGCGATCAAGTGGGATCCAAAACAAATATTTAAAACACTGGCATTGTATCAAGCTAGAACAGAACAACATTGGGATAGTGATTTGATCGTTTGGCCTGAGAATGCCGCACCGATTTTTTATCATCAAGCTAAAGAATTATTTTTTGATCCTTTAGGCGAATTAGCCAAACAAAATAATACCGATTTATTAATTGGGTTACCGGTTAAAGATGTGGACTCAGGTCATTATTTTAATAGCATGATGTCATTGGGTTCAAACCATCAGTTTTATCATAAACGCCACTTAGTGCCTTTTGGCGAGTTTGTGCCTTTTGCATGGCTGCGTGGTTTAATTGCTTTTTTTGATTTGCCAATGTCCTCTTTTGAGCCAGGACCAGAGGCACAAGGTTTATTTAATGTGGCGGGTCAGAAAGTGGGTGCGTCAATTTGTTTTGAAGATGTTTTTTCACAGGAAATATTAACCGCTTTACCAGAGGCTACTATTTTAGTGAATGCCAGCAATAATGCTTGGTATGGTGATTCCTTAGCGCCTCACCAGCATTTACAAATATCACAAAACCGCGCTTTAGAAACGGGACGGCCTATTGTGCGCGCAACCACCAATGGTATCTCAGCTTTTATTAATGAACGCGGTGAGATTAAAGCAAAAACCAAGCAGTTTGAAGAAGAAGTGTTGACCGGTATGGTACAACCACGTCAAGGTGTTACGCCGTATGTTGTATGGGGGCAGTGGGCAGTATTATTGATGTCGCTGTTCATGTTGCTCATCTGGGCGTATCATCGTGCTAACTTTTTCGGTCGAGCAGATTAATGCAGCTTCTTACCATACAACGAATTTTAGGTATTTTGCTTGGCTTATTTAGCGTTACCTTATTACCGCCGATCGCTGTTTCGCTGTTTTATGATGACGGCTCTGTTCGAGCATTTATAATATCATTTGTTTTATTATTTGTTGCTGGGTTCCTTATTTGGCTGCCGGTACGAAAACACCGCAAAGAGCTAAAAATTCGTGATGGCTTTTTAGTGGTTGTTATGTTTTGGATAACATTGGCCTTTTCAGGAGCATTACCGTTCTTCTTAGTCGAAGTGCCGAATATGAGCTTTACGGATGCGGTTTTTGAGTCGATGTCTGGCTTGACTACTACTGGGGCAACAGTATTAACCGGGCTTGATGAGCTACCGAAGGCAGTGTTGTTTTATAGGCAATTTTTACAATGGTTGGGCGGTATGGGGATTGTGGTGTTGGCCGTTGCAATCTTGCCATTATTGGGCGTAGGTGGCATGCAGTTATATCGAGCTGAAACGCCGGGGCCAATGAAAGATTCTAAGTTAACACCGCGGATCACAGAAACAGCAAAAGCGCTTTGGTATATCTACGTAACGCTCACGATTGCATGTGCAGTGTCTTTTAAATGGGCGGGCATGAGTTGGTTTGATGCGATTGGCCATAGCTTTTCTACCGTTGCGATTGGCGGTTTCTCAACACATGATGCCAGCATAGGTTATTTTGCTAGCCCAACAATTGAAATGATTACAGTAGTATTTATGTTAATAGCAGGAATGAATTTCGCCTTACATTTTTTAGCGTGGCGCCACCGCTCAATTAGCCATTATTGGCGTGATGCCGAGTTAAGAACTTATCTTTTAATCCTTGCCATTATTTCAATTGTGGTCTCGGCGTATCTTTATTTTACCCATACTTTTCAAAGTCCTTGGGATGCTATTCATCATGGTGTATTCCAAACGGTATCAATAGGGACAACAGCAGGTTTTACCACCACAGATTATTATCTGTGGCCGAGTTTTTTACCTATTTTATTATTAATGGTGAGTTATATTGGTGGTTGTGCTGGTTCAACAGGTGGCGGCATCAAAGTTATTCGTGTAATGCTGTTATTTAAGCAAGGATATCGAGAGGTATTGAGGTTAATTCACCCTAACGGTATTTTTGCAATTAAAGTGAATGATAAAGCGATACCTAGAAAAGTAGTGGGAGCCGTGTGGGGGTTTTTCGCCCTGTATGTGTTTTGTTTTGGCACGATGCATTTACTTTTGATGGCGACAGGACTTGATGTGATCACCTCATTTTCTGCGGTGACAGCATGCTTGAATAACTTAGGGCCAGGCTTAGGTGATGTGGGTGCTAATTTTGGTGAAATTAATTCGCCCGCAAAATGGGTATTGTGTATGGCTATGCTGTTAGGTCGTTTAGAGATTATTACATTATTAGTTGTGCTAACCCCCGCATTCTGGAGGCGTTAGTTTGGAGGTAAAACGTAAGTGGGACACGATTTATCGAAATAAATTATCAGAGCCCACTGCGGCATCGGTATTAGAAAACTATCATTATTTATTACCAACGCAAGGAATAGCATTGGATCTTGCCTGTGGCCAAGGGGGAAATGCCTTATTGTTAGCGCGGTCAGGCCTTGAAGTTCAGGCGTGGGATGTTTCGCCGGTTGCTATTGAACAGTTGAAAGAGAGGGCGGACTTAAAAAAACTTAATATTGATGCACAAGTGCATGATGTAATCATATCACCGCCATTACCCGAAAGTGTCGATGTTTTGGTCGTAAGCTTTTTCTTGGATCGTGAATTATGTGCTCAGCTATATTCAGCATTAAAGCCAGGCGGCTTGCTGTTTTATCAAACTTATTGCCAACAAAAGATAAGTGAACAAGGGCCTATAAATCCTGAATATTTATTGGCAGATAATGAATTGTTGCAGTTGTTCCCACAAATGAAAGTGCGCGTTTACCAACAAGATGCTTTATTGGGTAACCATAGAAAAGGCTTGAGGAATCAAGCTATCTTGGTGGCAGAGAAGACGAACTAAATAACTTGAACTCTGGATAAGCACAGGCATCCAGTACATCTATTTTAGCGGCTCTCCGCGTTATATTTACTTCCAATAGCTCGCTATTGCTACGTAAATCTGCCTTGATATCCACTAAAATAGATGCACCGGATCAAAATAATGACTTAGTTTTTCATCCCTTTAATTTCTGTTTTTTGCTAAGGTACTGTACAGTAAAAATTTTGTACCTGTCCTTATCCAGAATTCAGGTTAAATAAAAAGCTTGCTGTCATAAGCATTGATCAGTAGAATTACGCGGTTCTAAGTTCCTCGTTCCTCAGTTTAGCTGAGGCTACTAAACACTAAAATTTGAATGAGTATAGATATGAAAGCGGATATCCATCCAGAATATAATGAAATCGATGTTACTTGCAGTTGTGGTAACAAATTTAAAGCAAGCTCAACACGTGATAAAGCATTGACCTTAGATGTTTGCTCTGAATGCCATCCATTTTATACGGGCAAGCAAAAAGTATTAGATACTGCGGGTCGTGTTGATAAATTCCGCCAAAAATACGGAAAGTAATTTCAACTAGATTATGTCTGGAAAAGGAAAGATAGTGTGATTGTAAAAGACACATATCGCAGTATATTACGAAGCCTCTGCTCATTATTAGTAGGGGCTTTGTTGCTTTTAGGCCTGAGTGGTTGTGCGACGAACCCTGTTACGGGTGATAGTGATTTTGTAATGCTTAGTGAAGATAGTGAAATCGCTATGGGCAGAACTAATCACCCTAAAATCATCGCTCAATTTGGGCGTTATGATAATGAGAGTTTGCAACGCTATGTGCAATCCATTGGTGATAAATTGGCAGTAGTAAGTCATCGTGAAAATCTTGTCTATCGTTTTACCGTGTTAGATTCCCCTGTTATTAATGCCTTTGCTTTGCCAGGAGGCTATATATATATTACTCGTGGATTAATGGCTTATTTGAATTCAGAAGCGGAACTCGCGGCTGTACTGGGTCATGAAATAGGTCATGTGACGGCACGTCATGGCGTGCGTCAGCAGAGTGCTGCACAGGCTACAAATTTAGGTTATATTGTCGGTTCAATTCTTTTTCCTGAGCTCCGAGGTGCGGGCGCGAAAAATGTATTTAATATGATGGGCGGCGCTTTATTAAGTGGTTATGGGCGTGAACATGAGCTACAGTCTGATGGACTTGGCGCAGAATATTTAGCACGTGCGGGCTACGATCATAAGGCAATGATGGATGTCATTCGAGTGTTAAAGAACCAAGAAATATTCGCTGCCGCACAAGCAAAAAAACAAGGGCGTGAAGTGCAGGGCTATCATGGTTTATTTGCAAGCCATCCTGATAATGATACGCGATTGAAAGAAGTGCTTGCCGCTGGAGATAAATATTCTGGTGGGCAGCGAGGCGTGAGAAAAGCCGCAGAATATCTTAATAATATTGACGGTATGACGTTTGGAGACAGTGAAGAACAGGGGATCCGTTCAGGTCAACATTTTTATCATTTATCAATGGGCTTTTCGCTTAGCTTTCCTAATGGCTGGCAGATAAATAATAATCCGAGAACTTTGCAAGCTATTTCCGTAGGCGGCAAAGCATTTATTGAAATGGCTGTGGATGATGTTAATCGTAAACTCTCACCTAGAGAATTTATTAAACAGCGGTTAAAAATAAAAGATTTAAGATCGGGTCGAGACTTAAATGTGAATGGCTTAAAAGGTTATACGGGCTTATTTGATGCTAAAGGTAAGCCTGCTAGGATCGCTGTCATCTATAAAGATACTCAAGCGTTTATATTTTTTGCAACGGTGAAAGATAAGCAGTACTTTAACCAGTTTGACAAAGATTTCATTAATACTGTAATAAGCTTTCATCATTTACGAGATGATGAAAAGCATTTAGCTAAGGCAAAAAGAATTGAAGTTGTTACTGTGACTAAACAAGATAGCTATGCCAAATGGGCGGCAAAGTCACGCATTACGAATAGCCCAAAATCACAACTTCGATTGCTAAATGGTGATTACCCTCAGGGGGAATTAGAGCCCGGTACGCAGGCTAAACGAGTGAAATAATACTTATTGATCATATTCTGCTTTCAAGTTACTTGGAATAATTAAAATAGATCTCCATCATCAGCAGCAAATGGATCAGAAGAACCTCCTCTACTCAGGCCATCATCAACAGTAAGAGGAGCGAGCTCAGGAATATGATCACTGCGGAATGTTTCAGAAATAGCACCTTCAGTATCATCGGCTGTGAGCAAACCCGTTTTCGGTTCAATTTTCACTGTCACCATATCAATGGGTTTTTTTAATGGTTCTTCAGGTATGCCGTCAAGCGCAACTTTCATAAAGTCCATCCACATAGGAAGTGCAGCCTTTCCACCATATTCGCCTCGGCCTAAAGATTTTGGCGAATCAAATCCTACCCAGCTGATAGCGACCAATTCGGGATGAAAGCCATTAAACCATGCATCGACTTGGTCATTGGTTGTGCCTGTTTTCCCCGCTAGATCATTCCGCCCAAGCTCCATTGCTTTGCGCCCTGTTCCATAACGTACTACATCACGTAATAAACTATTCATTATGTAGTTATTTTGTGGTGTCATTATACGATTGGCAGGTTTTATGGCTGTAGGGTCAAGCTCATTGATAGCGTCTGGCGTTGTCGCTACAATACATGTTTCGCATACAGTAGCGGGTTGTGATTGCATGAGGATTGTGCCTGATGCATCTTCTATTCGCTGTATAAGATATGGCTCAACACTATAGCCACCATTAGCTAAAGCCGCGTAGGCACGGGACAGCTCCCATGGTGAAACGCTACCACTACCTAAGGCAAGTGATAGACTTTGAGGGATCTTGCTAGTATCAAAACCAAACTTCCCCACATAATCAATGGTATATTTAATACCAATATCTCGTAATATACGTATTGAGACAAGATTACGTGAATTAGTCAGTGCAACCCTTAATCGTGTTGGCCCATAGAATTTGCCACTAGCATTTTTAGGGCGCCAAACATTTTCTAGGCCAGGGTTATCCAGCACTACAGGCGCATCATTTATAATGGTGGCAGCCGTATAGCCTTTTTCTAATGCCGCAGAATAAAGGAAAGGTTTAAAGCCTGAGCCAGGTTGTCGATGTGACTGGGTGACACGGTTAAATTTATTCTGAAAATATTCAAAGCCTCCCGTTAAGGCAGTTACTGCCCCATCAACAGGAGAAACGGCAATAATTGCCCCTTCTACTTCTGGGAGTTGAGCTAATTGCCACTTTTGCTCGCTATCTTGATGCATATAAATCACATCACCAGCACTAAGTACATCTTCAATTTTTGTTGGTATTGCCCCTTTACTATTGGTGCCGAACTGTTTTCTTGCCCAAGCAAGTTCACTTATATCGAGCGTTGTCATCCCAGCTTGTTTGACATAAATATGAGCAAGCTTAACCTCTAACTTGATAACAAGCCCAGAAGATAGCGGCCCAATACGTTCAAACGTGGATAATAATTGTTCATAATCCTCAGAGGTCATTCCATCTTCAAGTGTAAGCGTGTTTTGGGCACCGCGGAATCCATGGCGTTTATCATAATCGAGCAAAGCTGATTGTAAGGCATCATTAGCGGCTTGCTGATGTTTTGAACGGATGGTTGTATGCACATTCAATCCCATATTATAGGCTTCATCGCCATACTGCGCGATTAATTTTGTGCGTACCATTTCAGCAATATAAGGGGCGTATACGTCAGCGCTGCGATGATGATAGCTGGCAGTAACGGGGGCTTCAATAGCCGTTAGATAATCCTGTTGCTCGATATAACCCACTTGCCACATGCGGCGAAGCACATAATCACGGCGTAATTTTGCTCGGTCGGGATTAACAAGAGGATTGAACTTTGATGGTGCTTTTGGAAGCCCTGCGATCATGGCAAACTGGGGTAAAGTAAGCTCGTCTAATGACTTGCCATAATACACTTTGGCTGCAGCGCCCACACCGTAAGAACGGTTTCCCAAATAAATTTTGTTTAAATAGAGAGTCAGAATTTCTTCTTTACTGAGCACCCGTTCAATTTGTAAGGCTAAAATAATTTCATTTAATTTTCTAAGGTACGTTTTTTCACGGCTCAAGAAAAAATTACGAGCAACCTGCATGGTAATGGTGCTACCGCCTTGCGCTCTTACGCCTGTTGTTGCTAATGAATAAACCGCTCGAAGAATGCCTTGATAATCAACACCGGGATGACTAAAGAAACGATCATCTTCAGCTGCAAGCACCGCTTGCACAAGCGGAGTAGGCATATCAGTATATTCAAGAGGGATGCGTCGTTTCTCGCCAAATTCAGCGATCAATAGCCCTTCAGCACTAAAGACCCTCAAAGGCACTTGTAGCTGAGTTTCACGAAGTGTGCTGGCATCAGGCAGTTTAGGTGCCAGCGTTTTATAAACGGTGATGGCTATAATCGCTATTAAACTAAGGAGCAAAATGAAGGCGATCAGCAGTCGACGAGCGAATTGATACATATATATTTAGATATTAATTTTTGTAAAGAGCCTAAGTATATACGGAAATTAAATTAAGCCCCAATTAACTTAATATTTCAAATAATTAGTAACCATCAATCAATGTGGCTTATTTTTTGCTTGTTGGGTTTAGAGTCAAAATATGCAGCTTAATTGAAGATTAAAAGTGCTATATTTTAGTTTAAAAGTGATACCTGACTCTCAGTATTTAATATACTTTTTGTTATATTGTACCTTAGGTTTTAGCTTGTATAGCTTAAAGGAAATGCGGCAATTCTTTCGAACTATTGTGTTTTATAACCATATGAATTATAGTCTTAAGAAATCACTTTAAATTTGAGCAATAAGTTACTCTTTCTTTATTGTTAGTTGAGGCAAAAATGTTTGGACAAAAAAAAGCTCCTCTTGTTGGCGTTGATATTAGTTCTTCGGTAGTTAAGATTTTAGAGCTTAATCAAAAAGGCGATAAATATTCGGTTGAGGCTTATGCTGTTGAACCGTTGCCTCTTAATGCCGTTGTCGAAGGTAAAATAATAAACAAAGATGAAGTGGCAGGCGCTATCAAGCGAGCCATTAAACGTTCTGGAACGAAAGCAAAACACATTGCCGTTGCTGTTTCAGCAAATTCAGCGATCACAAAAACAATATCTTACCCTGCAGATTTGTCCGAAAGAGCAATCGAAGAACAAATTATGATAGAGGCGGAAAGTCTTATCCCATATCCTTTGGAAGAGGTGCGGTTAGATTTCGAGGTGTTAGGTCCATCAGAATCTGATGTAGATGCTGTTGATGTGTTATTAGCCGCATCACGAACTGAAAATGTAGATACACGAGTTGAAGTTGTTGAAAAAGCAGGTTTGGAAGCCAAACTAGTTGATGTTGAAGCTTATACGATGGAAAATGCCTTTAGCCTGATCTCTAGGCAGTTAACCAACCATGGGCAAGGCTTAACCGTTGCTGTTGTTGATATTGGTGCAACAGTAACAACCTTGTATGTATTGGTTGATGGCAAGATAGTGTTTACCCGAGAACAAACTTTTGGCGGAAACATGCTGACGGAAGATATTGAACGCCACTATGGCATGTCTTATCAAGAAGCGGGTCGTGCCAAAAAAGAACATAATTTGCCAGACGATTATGGCTTAAAAGTGTTGGATCCCTTTAAGCAGGCTATGACGACAACAGTAACACGGGCATTACAATTTTTCTTCTCAGCTTCAACGCAGTACCAATCAATCGATCATGTTGTGTTAGCAGGAGGATGCGCCTCAATTCAAGGTGTTGATGCTATGATTGCCGAAGAAATAGGCACAACAACATCTGTTGCAAATCCGTTTGCAGATATGACAGTAAATCAACACAAAGTAAAAGTTCAGGCGCTTAGCAATGATAGTCCATCAATGTTGATTGCGTGTGGATTAGCGCTAAGGAGTTTTGATTAATGCCTCATATAAATCTATTACCCTGGCGTGAAGAGCTTAGGCAAGAACGACAAAAGCAATTTTTCACAGCAGGGATTGCAGGGCTTATTGCCGCAGTAGCGATAGCCTATGGAGCAATTAGCTTTGTTAATGGGCTAATGGATGAGCAAAACAACCGAAATGCTTTTTTGAATAAAGAGATTATTGTGCTTGATAAGCAGATTAAAGAAATTGCTACCCTAGAGGCTGAGCGAGCAAAATTATTAGCGCGGATCCAAGTAATTCAACAATTACAAGCCAGTAGGCCTAAGGTTGTCAAAGTATTAGATGCGATCGTTCGAACAGTACCCGATGGTGTCCACCTGAACTCTGTAAAGCGAACAGGAAATTCAATTACTTTTGATGGGGTTGCCCAATCTAACGCGCGTGTTTCTGTTTTTATGCGGCAGTTAGATGAAAACAGTGAATTCACTGACGATGCAGTGTTGAATATTGTTAAACGAAGCTCTACCAATGATAATGCGATAAGGACGTTTACCTTGGGTGTAAAAGAGTCCACCCTCAAAGTTGACGATGGAGAAAGCTAATGGAACTGTCATCTTTAAATGAATTAGATTTTAATGAAAGTGGCGAATGGCCATTACCGATTAAGGTTATCTCAATATTAATTTTATGCGCATTAGTCTGGGGTGCAACTTATTGGTTTGTTATCAAAGAAAAACAAGAGGCATTAGTTGTTTTAGAACAAAAAGAAAGTCAGCTCAAAAGTACATTTGAAACAAAACAAGTAAAGGCAAGTAATTTAGAGGCCTACAAAGAACAGATGAAGGAAATAAAAACCAGTTTTGCCTCGATGCTTCAGCAATTGCCACGAAAGAATGAAGTTGCAGATTTATTGATTGATATTTCTCGAACAGGCTTAATCAACGGTTTAGAATTTCAGTTATTTAAACCGGGCGGTGAACGTCCAGTTGATTTTTATGCTGAACTGCCTATTTCAATGATGGTAACAGGCACTTATCACCAATTAGGCGAGTTTGCTAGTGGCATTGCGGCATTGCCTCGGATTGTAACTTTACATGACTTTTCGATGAAACCACTACAAAGTGGTGAAGAGCAGATGACAATGACGGTAACTGCAAAAACATATCGATACTTTGATGAAGAAGAGTAATGGTATTTGATGTGGAGTACACAATGGAAAACTTAGGAAATAAGTAAGATGGTAAAGTTATTAAAAATAGTAATGCCGATGTTAATTTTGACGACAACTGCTTGCCAACAGGAAAAAGACGATCTTAGTGCATACGTTGCTAAAATTAAGGCGCGGCCAGCATCCACTATTGCACCTATACCTGTACTGAAGCCATACGAGAAGTTTGAGTATGCAGCCGCAGATTTGCATAATCCTTTTTTACCGGTGGTGGTTGACTTGCCAGATGCAGTAGTTGAAGCACAAGTAATTGTAGACAATGGAATTAGACCCGATACAAATCGTTTAAGAGAAGCATTAGAAGAATATGGTTTAGGGGAACTATCCCTTGTCGGAACACTGGAGCAAGAAAATATGTGGGCATTAATTCGCTCACCAGAAGGGGTTATTCACCGAGTTCAGGTGGGCAATTATATCGGCAGGAATTATGGTCAAATTTTGACTATTTCAGATGCAGAAGTAGCATTTAAGGAAACAGTAGCTGATGGCAATGGTGGCTATATCCATCGGAACAATACCCTATCTGTTCGTGAATAAAGAATAAGGCATATAACATGACTAATAATAGCGACAGAGTAACAATGCTTGGCAACAACATAAAAAATAAAGATAGAGTAATCACTATGAAAAAAATGTTTAATATAATACTTACTAGTTGGCTGATGATGTTTGGTATAAATGCATTAGCAGCCGATCTTCAGTCACTGGGTTATTCATCTTTGCCGGGAGAAAGAGCGCAATTGGTGCTGACATTTTCAGAACCTATTGGCAAGCCCAATAGCTTTTCTATAGATGATCCTGCAAAAGTAGTATTAGATTTTGCCGGCGTATCTAACAAGCTAGACAAAAAAACACAGCAGATAAATGTAGGTGCAACACGCAGTGTTTCTATTGTTGAATCTGGTGATAGAACACGTATGGTTATTAATTTGGTACAAAAAGTCCCCTATAAAATTGAACAAGATGGCAATGTAATTATTGTTACTATCGATGGCGGCAAGCAGCAGACCGTGGCAACTAAAAGTGCAAACTACCAGGTAGAAGACATTGCTTTTCGACGAGGTGAAACAGGCGAAGCACGGTTGACGATAGAGCTAAATAAGAGCGGCGCTTCAATTGATGTTCGCCAGGAACGAGATACCGTGGTAGTTGATTTGATGGGCGTATCACTTCCAGAAAAATTACACCGAAGATTAGATGTGGTTGATTTTGCAACCCCGGTGCATATGATTGAGAGCATACAAAAAGGACAAAATACCCGCTTAACGTTATCAACGAAAGGTAAGTTTGAGCATTTAGCCTATCAATCAGATAAAAAACTAGTGATTGAAGTGAGGCCGGTGATAGAAGAAATTACGGCTACAGGCGAACAAAAATTCGGCTACAGCGGTGAGAAATTATCATTAAACTTTCAACAGATTGAAGTACGCGCAGTATTGCAATTATTGGCTGACTTTACAGGCATGAACTTAGTTACCAGTGATACCGTACAGGGTAATTTAACACTAAGACTTAAAAATGTACCGTGGGATCAAGCGCTTGATATTATTTTGAAAACGAAAGGCTTAGGTATGCGTCAAAATGGCAATGTTATGCTGATAGCGCCTGCTTCTGAAATTGCTGCCCGTGAGAAACAAGAATTAGCGGCTAAAAATCAGCTGATTCAATTAGAGCCCTTGTATTCAGAAATCATTGAAGTTAATTTTGCTAAAGCATCTGAGTTGGCAGCATTACTTCAAAGTGGATCAGAACAAGGTGCTAGCTCAGGTGTGGGTGTGACAGGGTTTTTATCCAGCCGAGGCAGTGTAACAGTCGATCAGCGTACCAACTCACTGTTGTTGCGAGACACAGCAGATCAATTGGTTCAAATCCGTAAGCTAATTGATAAACTGGATGTAGCCATTCGTCAGGTATTGATCGAGTCTCGTATTGTTATTGCCACTAATGACTTCACTAAGGAATTGGGCGTGCGATTTGGTGCGACAGCAGCATCTTCCCCCAGTGGTAATAAGTTTTTTAACCAGCAGATAGTCTCCGGAACACTTAATGCGACTGATCAGATAAATAATGGTGATGATCTCGAACAAAATGATAGACTAAATGTCGATTTAGGGCTTACAAATCCTGCTGGTACTTTTGCGTTAGCATTGGCTAAACTGCCGTTTGGAACATTATTGGAGCTAGAATTACAGGCATTGCAGGCAGAAGGTAAAGGTGAAGTGATTTCAAGCCCTCGAGTCATTACCTCTAATCAATCGACAGCAATAATTGAACAAGGTACGGAGATACCATACCAAGAAGCAAGTTCAAGCGGTGCAACCTCAGTATCTTTCAAAAAAGCAGTGTTGAAACTAGAAGTAACACCACAGATCACGCCTGATGACAAAATCATTATGGACTTGAAAGTAAATAAAGATCAGGCTGTATTTGATCCGCGATTTACAGTGCCGAGCATTGATACTAAAAAGGTTGAAACGCAGGTGTTAGTTGATAATGGTGAAACAGTGGTCTTAGGAGGTGTGTATGAGCAGACTAAATCCCAAGGATCATCACGAGTACCTTTCTTTGGTGACCTACCGTATGTAGGCTTTTTATTCAAAACAACACAAACTATAGACAACAAGCAAGAATTATTGATTTTTGTAACACCTAAAATCATTAAAGATAGCCTTCAGTTTTAGAAAAAGGTTAAATTTTAGTATAATAAGCCGGATCATTTAATGGTCCGGCTTTTTTTATGAGTAGAGTTTTTAAGATGATAAATACGTGATTTCAGGTAATATTTTTTTAGTGGGTCCGATGGGGGCTGGAAAATCAACGGTTGGGCGACAGCTAGCTAAGTCTCTTGGTCGGGATTTTTATGATAGTGACAAGGAAATTGAAAAGCGTACAGGTGTATCTATCTCATGGATTTTTGAGATGGAAGGTGAAGCAGGTTTTAGAAGCCGTGAACAAAAAGTGCTTGATGATTTAACCAGCTTGAAAGATATTGTATTAGCAACGGGTGGCGGTGCAATATTAGCGGAAGAAAATAGGCGCTATTTACGATCACGTGGCCAGGTCATTTATTTATCTGCATCGGTAGAACAGTTGTTTCGTCGAACCGCAAAGGATAAAAATAGGCCACTTTTACAAACTGCCGATCCTAAACTGCAGATAACAGAGCTTTTGGCACTGCGCGATCCATTGTATCGGGAGGTGGCAGATATAGAGTTACGCACGGGCGATCAATCAATTTCACATGTTGTCTCAGGCTTGATCAACAAACTAGAACAGATAGGGCAGTAAAAATAATGATGAAGACACTTCAAGTTGAGCTTGCGCAGCGCAGTTACCCCATTTATATTGGTGCTGATTTATTATTACAGCCAGAATTGTTAACAAAGCATATTCACGGAAAAGAAGTGCTTGTTGTGACCAATGAGACAGTTGCCCCTCTTTATTTGCAGAAAGTATTAGATGGATTGTCAGGTTATCGTTGTGAGTCGGTAGTATTGCCTGATGGAGAAGAGTTCAAGAATTTAACAGTTCTTAACCAAATATTTGATAAAACCTTAGCATCACAATTCTCAAGGCATGTTACGTTGATAGCATTAGGGGGTGGTGTTATTGGTGATATGACTGGTTTTGCAGCGGCATGTTACCAGCGCGGTGTGCCTTTTATTCAAATCCCCACGACACTATTATCGCAAGTTGACTCGTCGGTAGGTGGCAAAACAGCCGTTAATCATGCGCTAGGTAAAAATATGATTGGCGCATTTTATCAGCCAAAGTGTGTAATAGCGGATACAACAACATTAAATACTTTAGATGACCGACAGCTATCATCCGGGCTGGCAGAAGTCATAAAATATGGTCTGATAAATGATGCTGAGTTTTTTGTCTGGTTAGAACAAAACATGCCGGCATTGCGTAATCGGGATCAGACTATTTTAGCTGAAGCTATAGAACGCTCTTGCAAAGATAAAGCAGACATTGTGGCACAAGATGAGCTAGAGCAAGGCGTACGCGCCTTATTGAATTTAGGGCATACCTTTGGTCATGCCATAGAAACAGGTATGGGCTATGGTGTGGTTCTTCATGGTGAAGCGATAGCTATTGGCATGGTGATGGCGGCAGAGTTGTCACACAGCATGAACTGGCTTTCAGCGGATGATGTTGAACGGATAAAAAACCTA
Organism: Methylophaga sp.; assembly: GCA_002733505.1. Classification (GTDB taxonomy): domain Bacteria; phylum Pseudomonadota; class Gammaproteobacteria; order Nitrosococcales; family Methylophagaceae. The sequence goes on from NVVW01000019.1 coordinate 16,187, forward strand.
TTACGCGCAGCTGATTTACCTATTTCTCCTCCTAAAGAGTTGAGTTCAGAACAATTTATGAAGTTAATGTCAGTGGATAAAAAAGTACAAGATGGTAGAATTAGACTGATTTTGCTTAAAGCTATTGGTCAGGCTGTAATCAGTGATGATTATTGTTCAACTAAACTAGCAGAAATAGTGACCCAATAGTTTGGACAGGAAGTGATGGTGTGAAGAAATTATACTAATTCTTTTTCGTAGTAGCAGGAGCTAGAGTCATTAAATGAATGAATTTGTTACCTCTTCAGCTGAACCTGGTTATTTAGTGCCATTAGCATTGACTACGGCACCTTTTAACCCAACGGATGATCCCCGATTCTTTTTCAAAAGTGAGCAGATAGAGCAGCGCATTAATTTATTACTGCATTTAATTCGTGCTAGCGATAAAGTTGCATTGCTATTTGCTAAACAGGGCTTTGGTAAAAGTGCATTACTCATGCAATTGCAGTATTCCCTAGGGGATGATGTGCGGATCTGTCGTATTGATGTTGAGCCATCAACGGAGCCTACAGTACTACTATTGCATTGCTTGCGAACATTAGGTGTTGATGACCATGAAATACAATTAAGCGCTGATCATTCGGAACTATTGAGGCAACGCTGTCAAAGCTTGCAAAACTTAAAGATTAAACCCTTATTGCTGATTGATGATGCCCACCAGTTGTCTGAAGAAAGTTTGGCTATGATATTGAATTGCTTGTCTTGGCAAGAAGATGAGCAGTTTCTACTACAGGCAGTATTAACGGCAAAACATACCATGCCGGAATTGAATACAATTCATGGACGGATCCAACGCATCGATTATTTTCCTATTATCACAGAAACAGAGCTTATTGCATATCTTATGCATAGGTTAACTGCAGCAGGCTATCAAGGAGCGCTGCCATTCAAAGAAAAAATAGTAAGACATATTTTTAAGAAGTCGGCGGGCAATCTGGAATTAATTAATCAATTAGCCCATCAGCAATTATTAGGAATTAAATCTGTACAAGGGTTTAAAATATTTAATTTAACCACATGGTTTAAATGGCTAGGAGTTGGATTATTGGGTGTCTCGATTATATTATTATTAACTTTTCAAGATAACATAAATAAACTATTTTCACCGGAAGAAAATACCAAATTTGATCAATTATCTGAAGTCAGTCCTGAACCCTCGATAGCAATGGTTATTGCTGATAATAACACCAGTGAGATGGAGTCACTTGAAAAGTTACTACCAACAGAAGCAGGTATTGTTGAAGAGGAAAAGACAAATCTAAGTGCGGAGAAACAAGGACGGGAAGAGCTAGAAGCTCTGCTCGCTGAACTTCCTATTGCAGAACCTGAAGGCATCGTCAGCCAAGCAGAAGCTGAAAAAACAGCCGGTACAGATATTAAACAAATTGCTGAGGAAGCGCTTACTTCGCCTAAATTAAAAGAGAAGACTGCAACTGACAGTTCAGAGCAATGGGTATTGCAGCAGGACAGTAATTTTTATACCTTCCAGATGATGGGGTCATGGGACGAAGAAAAGGTGAACGATTTCATTGAAAAATATGAATTAACTGGCGATTTGGTCGTGTTCAAAAGTAAACGTAGTGGTCGAATATGGTATGCCTTAATTTACGGTGTATTTGAAAGCAAAGAAATAGCACAGCAAGCAAGTAATACTTGGCCAGAGACATTGCAGTCTTTACCAAAGTGGCTGCGACAATTTGAGAGTGTGCAGCAACAAATTCAGAAATAACCTTCAAGTGCAGTGAAAAGCATTTTCGCCTCAGTTTTATCACTGGCGAAAACAGCTCGGTATACCGATTGTTGGTTAATTGTTGTCTTTGAGAAGATACCTTGTTGAATAAGCGCTGACAAATCACAGTGATCAGGCGGCCGAAAGCAGACTATGCCTGCTGGTGATGATAGCACCCACCAGTCTGTTTGTTGTTTGAGTGCACAGTAAAACTGTTCGGCTTGTTGTAGACGATGATTGAGCTGCTGAATTAGTTTCTTCTCACCTGATAACAGCAAGCTAAACCAAAGTGGTAAAAAAAGTTCTCCACCGTATGATCCTAATAAGCTTTGTTTTGGGGCTTGCATTAAGTAATCAATACCAGAAGTAGGCTCTACTGGTTGCCGATAAAATAGCACACCACAAGGTCGAGGCTGTCCGAGGGCTTTATGTGGATCAAAGCTGACAGAATCAGCTTCCTTTAACCCAGCAAGTAAATGTGATTTTGAGATCAGCATAAGTGCGCCTCCCCAAGCAGCATCAATATGACACCAGCTAGAAAATTGCTTGGCTAGCGCAATACAGGATGAAATAGAGTCAATAGCGCCGCATGATGATGTACCAGCAGTAGCTACAATGGCAACAGGAGCGTGTTGTTGGCAAGCTTGCTGTAAAGCCTTGATCGACATTTCACCCTGATCATTAGTAACGATACTTTTGAATTGTAACCCTAAAATATGACAGGCTTTAGCAATAGAGTAGTGTGCATCCTGCGAGCCATACACAACAGTTAAATCGGTAGGCGAATGCTGCCTAGCGTACCATAGCGCCTCTAGATTGGCATAAGTACTGCCGTGGGTGAAGTGACCATATTCATGTTGAAATAACGGGCAGAGCCAATCAATCAGTTGTTTCTCAATTTTGACTAACTGCGGGTAGAGTTCAGGGGAAAGTAGATTGCCGTTATGCAGTCCCGATAATAATTGCCCTAATAATGCCGGTGGATCAAGGGAAGGTGTCATATGCGCTGCCCATGACTCACTGTGATGCAACTTACCTTCGATGATTAACTTGTCAATGAACGTCTGTGCTTCGGAATATTCTGTATTATTCAGCTCAAGCAATGATTCAATCAGCGAGGTAAGTTGGCTCATGGTAAAGATAAACTTGGCTGTTGTGAGAAAGAATCAAAGTTATTAGAACTTTTATAATGAAGTATTTTGGTATCGACTTTATTGTGAGCAAATATATCTGAAAAAGCGGGGTCAATGATTTGTTCTTGCATTAAGGAGGCAATAGATACCGTATCCGTTTGAGCGCGCTTAATTAACAATAAAGTTTTGGCCGTTAACTTAGATGCTAGCCATAATGCAATAGTATCAGATGTTACAGACCAGCAGTGATCTAGGCTAGATTGTTGAAGCAAACTATCATCGGGTAGCCAGATAGAAAAGGATGATCTAACGCGGCTATTAGTCTCTATTAATTGAGCATTAGGCTGTATGTCTGCCAATAACAAGCCGAACTGTTTCATAGCAAGGAGCGCCATATGGTGAGCGGCTTTATCGCTTAACTTATAATGAGAATCTGCTAAACGAACTTGATCTGCAAAGGGGCCTCCCCCAGGAACTATAACGATAGGGACTTGTTTTGAATAATTCACTAGCGTTTGCATCCAAGAGCTTAATTCTGGCGTACCAAATAAGCTACCACCTAATTTGACGATAATCATGGTGAAAGCTGTTTGATGATCTTAAGTATAGCGGCGGCTTTATCATCTATTTCTTGATATTCAGCATCTGCCTCTGAGTCAGCGACAATACCGCCGCCCGCCCAAAATCGTAGCCTATTTTGGCTATACACTAAAGTACGAATGGTAATATTACTGTCCATTTTGCCATCAAAACCAATATAGGCGATACTGCCACAATAAATGCCGCGCTGATGTGGTTCAAGTTCTTCAATAATTTCCATTGCTCGTAATTTAGGCGCGCCTGTTATGGAGCCGCCGGGGAAGCACGCACGCAATAGTGAAACGGCATCATGACCCTCTGCTAAGGTGCCAGTAATAGTGCTTACCAAATGATGCACTGTGGCGAAAGATTCTAGCTCAAAAGGTTTAGGTACGTTTATTGAGCCGGGTTCACATACCTTGCCTAAATCATTACGTAGTAAGTCAACAATCATTAAGTTCTCAGCACGATCTTTTAGGCTTGATTGTAATTCATCAGCGAGCGCCTTATCTCGTTTTGGATCGTCTAAATCTCGCGGTCGAGTGCCTTTGATAGGCTTTGTTTCAACGTGTGTGCCGTTGACTTTTAGTAGCCGTTCCGGCGATGAACTCAGTACCGTTACATGAGGTGTTGAAAAATAGGCTGAAAACGGTGCGGGATTTTGTTTGCGTAATAGTTGGTAAGCCGCCCAAGGGTCGCCTTGTGCATCGACTTCAAAGCGTTTAGCTAAATTAATCTGATAGCAGTCACCCTCACGAATGTAATGCTGAATTTTGTCAAAGGCTTGTTGATAGTGGGGGCGATCAAAGTTTTGGCGCAAGGGGCTGATGACTTGGAATTCTGTTTGTTCAGCAGGTAATACAGCTTGCTGAAGTTTGCTCACTAATTCATCCCAAATAGAGTGAGTATTAGCATTTAACCCATAACTAACCAGCCAACATTTTTGAAGTTTGTGATCACTTACTATCGCCCAATCATATATACCAATAGCCATGCTTGGTATATGCTCAGCATCTTGAGCCAGTTCAGGCAATATTTCCAAGCGACGACCTAGATCATACGCAAAATAGCCTAGCGCACCTCCACAAAAAGGTAAATCTGATTTCTGAGTGGGCTGATATTGCTGCAGAATATTATGCAACAAATAAAAGGGGTCGTTGCTTGATAGTTGAGTTTCACCTGAGTTGTACGTGATTAGGGTGTTATCCCCGAGCGTCATCAGAGTGATAAAAGGATCAGCGGTTTGAATATCAAAGCGAGCATCAACATGTTGTTTATTACCGCTATCAAGAAAAATGGGCCACTGTTTGGTGCGGATGGCTTCAAAATAAATTTCACTATCACTGTGGTAGGGTAGTTCGGTACAAAGTGGTGGCAGAGTCATAATGCTATTTTACGTCAACTGTTGTCGTGCTAAAAGCGCAACTGCAACAGCAGCTGCATGATCGGATGCTTCCGTATGTGGAATAGCAATAAGAACATCAAGATCTTGATAAGGTCGCCCAAGTCGTTGAGCACACATTTTAATAATAAAACGTCCTACTCCTGCCCCAATAATGGGTGCATTTGCAGGGAGTGTTTTGTGTGATGAAATAACATGAAGAATAGCATTGATAATGAGATGACATTGTTGCTCTGCAAACCATTGTGCCAGTTGTTGCCATGGTTGTAGTTGCGTTTGAACAGCATCAGTACCGAGCAAGTGAGCGATTCTACTTGCACAATACTGAGCGTTCCAAGGCTTGTTATTGGCACTGCTATCTTGAATTGACTTAGGGTTTAACTTATCTAGTAACACCCAGCAATCTCCAGTTGTGGCAAATACTTCTGCTGCTAAACCCACTAATTCACCATCAAAAGGTGCAGATTGGCAAAGTGAAATAAGAGGTGTGCGAATAGCGCCAGTATAAAGTAGCTCTCGGCTAGTTTGCCGTTCTAAATCATTGAAGCCGCGCGGGCTTTCTTTGCCATTTATTAAGGCAATAATGTCACATGTTGTGCTGCCTATATCAATAAAAAGTCCATCCTGTTGATGCGCTGCTGCAATGCTAGCGCTAGCTTGCCAGTTACGCGATGCAACCATCTGCCATTGCTGCGTTGCTTGTTCAATATTAAGCCAGCCTGCTTGAGCACCATACACTTTTATATTTTCAGTTTTTATGTACCTAGCAACACAGTTTAGGATCTCAGCCACACCAGATTGGCGATCAGCAAAAATATCAACTAATTCACCGGTCATGGTGATTGCCGTGAGATCATGCTGGCTATCAAGTTTTGCCAAGATGGTTTCAATGGCTTGTTCTAAAGATTCAATACCCTGCCAAAGTGGACATGGAATCTGAATAATTTGGAAATTATTACCCTGATCATCACAGCGAGCAACCTTGAGATGCGCGCCGCCAATGTCCCAACCACTAATCATAGTTGTACTCCAACTGGATGACGTTGTAACGGCGTAGTTAAGGGTAATTTATTTTTTTCGATCATTGATAATAAAAGTTCAGCAGGATTGTGTGTTAATGAATTAGCTAAGCCGACATACGAACTGGTGAGCCGTGGGTTAATATCGACAACAAGGATAGCATTTTCGGTCACAATAAGATCAATACCTATAAAGCCCCATAAACCAGCAATTGCCTGATAAACACGCATGGCAATATGTGAAGCATCAGAAAAGTTTAAGATATTTTCGTCGACACCGTTTACAGTGGAACCAGAAAAAAAGAGCTGATTATTTTTATTTTTGATGTGCTGCTGGTTAATCGCAAGCACCATACAGTCATCATCTGAGCATAATAGATTTAAACTGATGTGATGACCTTCTATATAAGGCTGGATGATCAGCGTATCAAGCGCTGTTGATTGTGTAGCTAGCCACATTTCTAAGCCACCGGCATAGGGGAAATATAAAGTATCTACACAGCCAGCGCCATCTCTAGGTTTAACAATATAACCTGTGCTAGATGTAAGATTGTGATGTGACCAGTCACTGGCAAGGAATGTTTGAGGGCTAGCTATTTTATGGTGTATTAAATGTTGGTAACAACGATATTTATCACCGCATAATTTAGACGAGTGGGGTTGGCTAGCTAAAAGTTGCTTATTATTATCTAGCGCAGACTGTTGAATTGTACAGAGTGTATTGTCCGTTTCAGGGGCGATGGGCAACACCGCATCAGCCTCATTGAGTGCAAGCGCATAATAGTGCTGAAAATCCTCGTAAGAGTGAATAATGTGGCACTGATGATAGTTGGTAATAGTAGCAAGTGGAAGAAGGCGATAATCACGAAGCACAATAAGCTCAATATTGGGCAATTGAAATAAATCATTTATTAATGCAACCAGCATATTATTGCCTTCATGCGATAAACTAGTAGGCAGTGACTCATTAATGAGTGCGCCACTAGTAATATGTTCATAAACAAATAATTTCATTTAGCTGGAATTAACCGAGGTTTGTTTAAAATGGAAATTATACCTGTCATTGATATTATGGGGGGAAAGGTTGTGCGTGCCAGCGGCGGGGATCGTGAGCATTACCCCTTATTACAGTCACAATTAACAAACAGTTGTGAGCCTAAACAGCTTATTAGCGATCTACTTGAGTGGTATCCATTCACCAAAATTTATATTGCCGACTTAGATGCAATAGCTAATCAAAGCAGCAACCATGCTTTATATAAAAGTATCACGCAAAAATTCCCCGAGGTAAATTTCTGGCTTGATGTTGGTATTAGAACGCAGCAATGCTGGCAAAAGTTTAGTGATTACCCAACCGTTAGCCCTGTTATAGGCAGTGAAACACTTATTGATAGTGAGTGGTTACTTAACGATAAAGTTAGAGAAGGCAGTCTATTGTCATTAGACTTTAAAAAAGGTAGTTTTTTGGGGCTGCCACAGCTATTGCAGCAAACGGATTTATGGACAGCGCGGGTAATAGTGATGGATCTGGATAGTGTAGGTGAAAAATCCGGATCTGATCTGGACAAGATCTTAGCACTTAAACAGCGGGCGTTACATAGCCAACTCATTGCTGCTGGCGGAATAAAAGGCAGACAGGATTTAATGAGACTAGAAAATAGCGGAATAAAACATGCTTTAGTAGCGAGCGCACTGCATGACGGAACACTCACCAACAGTGAAATTGAACAGATAGGATGATCCTGCTCCTTTTCAAAAGGAGCAGGATCACACTTTAAACATGCTTAGTGAGCAGCGAAAGGATGCTCACTAGTTTTGTATTGTGCTACAACATCAGCCGGTTTTGGCTCACGCGCTACAGCACGTTTGATTGATTCTTTAACAGCACGGTAATTCCAATCTTGGATCTTCTGATCGCTATCCGCAGTGGGAGAGATGAAAACACCCACACAGATAAAGCAATCATCCGCTTCAGCCATTGGGATTGTGCCATCTTCAACACATTCAGCAACAGCCATAGCCACGCCACGTTGTGCCGGACCAAACATTTGAATGGCTTGCTTCATGTTTTTGATAGTAACTTTGTTAAACATTACTGTCGCTGGTTTAACCATTAAGTTAGGTGCAACAACGGCTAATAAACCGTTAACACCTGCTTTTTGGTCTGTCATAGTGCGGCAAAATGCATCTTCTGCTGCACTACCACGAGGGCCCATAAGTAAATCAATATGAGCAACGTTGTCTAGGTCACCATCTTCAATGACTAAAGATTCACCTACTAATACGCGATCGATAACTGGCATAGTATTTATTCCTGTTCCAAAAATATTATTAAAAAGACTCAAATTTTCCTCTCCACAAAATTGCGGAGAGCGTATACGTATTCAAGGAACGTATGACCTGCTTAACACATTTAGCGATAATCCGCATTAGGGTGTTAAAATTCTGCTTTAGGATAACTTTTGTTGAAAGGCATAAACTAACAACATCGCTGCGGTCAAATCTGCAGTAGTGCCAGGGTTTAGCTTTTCTTTCTTTAATTCATTATCCCATTTTCTAACTTCAATTTCGTTATCGCTCAATTTATTATTTTCTTTAATTCTTTTAAGCAAAGAATGAGCGCTAGTAGATACTTTTTCTGCAATCACCTGACCATATTTCCGGCTAATTAACGTATCAGGTATCTTTGATAGCGTAATAAGATACGCGAAAGTGGTAGCCCATTCAACTGTTTCCCCACAATTTATTGCATTTGTCAAATTGGCTAATCCGATGCACCATATTGCATCATAGTTATTGGTGTATTGTCTGGCGATTGTATCACGTTTTTGTGCTAATTCCATTGCTTGTCTTAAGGTTATAGTGGGCTGCTTGTTAATGTCTTGGTTATCCACTTCACCCATGCCGCCTGCTTCTGCCAATCGAATAGCTTGATAACATTTGTCAGCATCATCAATGGTTAAATTGTCTAACACTTGTTCTAACGCAGAAGGCAGTTTCTCAAATGATTGGCATCGGTGCATTGCCTTGCAAAGTGGTGCAAATAACAAGACGATGCCAAGATTGGTATTACAGTCCACAAGCTGACGTGTTGCGCAAATTGATTGTAAAATAAGTTCGCCTACTGAGAGACTGCTTTGAGCCATAATCGGGGCAATGGCACGAGCACTTTTTATAAAGTCCTCTACCTCCATTTCGTGGTTACCACTAAAGCTATTCACATTGCCCGGTTTTGGCGCAGATACTTCTTGTTGGCATGCCCAAAATACACATTGTTCAATTTGTTCAGCTGTTAGCATGTCATGGTACGCGGGACAGCAATACGATTAGCTAATGCTTGTGCTAAATAGCTGGCGGCATTAATGCCTGTCGCTTGGTATAAACCCTTCCATGCAGGCACGCTATTCACTTCTAATACGGTATAACTGCCATCTTGCTGGCGGATTAAATCAACGCCAGCATAATCTGCTTGTACTGCTTGAGTAGCTTTAATAGCGAGTTGTTCCATTTCTGGGGTGACGGTGGCGGTAAAACATTCTGCACCTTGAGCAAAGTTAGTGATCCAATGTTGCGAGCGACGTGACATAGCAGCACAAACCTGATCATCAATCACCATTAAACGCCAATCTTGCCAGTGTTCTGGCTGATACGGTTCAATATATTGTTGCATATAAAAGGCATCGCCTACCGCTTGAATGGCATCAAACTGTTCAAGCGTAGCAACCTTTTCAATACCTTTACCCATGCAACCAAATAATGGTTTGATTACCAGTGTTACACTTTTAGAAAATTGTGTGTCCGCTATCTCGCGAGCAAGACTAGCGTTTTCACATGCCCATGTTTTGGGTGTATTCAGACCAGCAAGATGAAGCCGAAGCGATGTGCGGGCTTTATCAACAGTATGTTCAATAGCTGAGGCAGGATTGAATACTGGGACATTGAGTTCAGCTAAAGTGTGCAATATATCCATACGAAGCGTGATTTGTTCAAGGCTGCCAGGAGCAATACCGCGCACCATTGCTGCATCGGGTAATTGATTTTTAAAGCCTGGAATGGTCATTCCAGTAGGCGAATCAAGATCAACAGCACACTCTGCTAAATCTGTTAGCACTGCTGTTATGCCAAGTAAATGGAGAGCATCTACTAACTGTTCGCTATGCCAACCATGGGTATCGTTGAAAATGACTATTTTTGGATTTTGCATTCAGTCCATATTTTACTATACGAATAGACGTTACAGTCCAAACGAAGTGGTCAATAGCTCTTTATTCAATTCACCCGCAGTGAAACTCTTGCCGGTATTAGCATTGGTCACAGTCACTTTTGCCGGGCTAAATAACATTGGGTCAACTTTAAAGAAGTCGAAATCATAGGACTTAAATATTTCACCAAAGGGGCGACCGTAGTCTGATGAGGTGTTGCTAGGTAATTTTTCAGCTAGATCTTGTGCTTCTTCATCTGTTGCATCAACAAATAGGTGTACCATACCACCATAAAGAATGGCATCATTGGTGCGGCCCATGCCAGTCATAAAATCACCGCCTGGTGGTGCAACAGGAGTTACACCAAAGCCATCAATAATCTTATCCATAGGGAAGTGCAGGGTATGCGCTTTGTGCATCGCTACTTCTAATATGCGGCTGGCAATTTGCATTACGCCTGCAAGGCTTGATGTGGGTGTTAAGATGAAGGTTAAATTTTCGGGTTTTATACCACAATCTTTGGCTACTTTTTCTGCGACTTCAATCGGTGGGAATTTATCGGTTTCTAATACAATGACTGTTTTATCAGCTTTATCTTTGTAGCCAAACTCTTTTAATACTTCTTCTTTGCCTGCAAGCGCGCGACCTGGACCTGAGCCAAGCGCGAAGAATTTTTCATGAGATAAACTCCAGCCTGCATATTGACTGCCAAGGCAACTTAGCACAGGTGTTTTAGTATGTACATTCACCGACCAAGGCCAGTTTTCAAAGCCACTGTTGGTGCCCATTGTGATTGTAGCTAAACCGCCCATACATATTTCACCAATGAGTCGACCTGCTTCTAAACCACCGTTACATTTGATGCCAGCATCAATAATGCGTGTGCCATTGCTTAGTGTGCTGATTTCAAGTTGTAGCGCTTGAGCGTTGGCAACTAGGCTGTCGACTAAAGGTTGGCAGGTCGCGTTGACGCTGATCCAGTTGGCAGAGATAGAGTCGGTCATTTATGATCCTGAAAATTTAGATATAAAATTTTAATTATACGTTAAGTTTTTGCTTGTTAAAACACACCAATGCTAGGGTTTGTCTGCGATAAGCTGTTTAATTGCAGTAATACGTGACTTACGTAACGCTTCTGCTATGGCGACACCTTCTAAGCCTTGATCTACAAATTGTTTAGCGGTAATAGCTTGCACTGCTTTAAAATATTTTCTAAATGCCGCGACGGTGGGCACATCTAAATCTTCATAGCCTGGTCGACCACGGGCGTCGGCCTCTGCAGCTAGTAAGTACTGTTCAAAGCGTTTTGGTCTGCGAAATGCGTCAAGTGCTTCAATTACTTTTAAGATGGTTTTAGGCTTCATTTCAAATAGTAGATGCACATGGGTATGGTATTTTGCTACGTTTAACGCTAATGATTCAATCTCTTTTGGCACACGAAGCCGCTGGCATAGTGTTTTAGTAAGTTTGACACTACGTTCTTCGTGACCGTAATGATGGGGTAGAATATCGGCAGGCGTGGTACCTTTTCCTAAGTCATGGCACAAGGCTGCAAAACGGACGGTGATGTTATCGCTAAGTTTTGCCGCCTGATCAATGACCATCATCACATGGATACCGGTATCAATTTCAGGGTGCCACTTTTTCACTTGCGGTACGCCAAATAGACGATCAATTTCAGGAAATAGTGTAGCCAGTGCGCCGGCATCGCGTAGTGCCATAAAAAATAATGAAGGCTGATTGGTGGCTAATGCTTTTGTTAGTTCTTGCCAAACACGTTCAGGAACTAGGTGATCCAGCTCTTTGTTTTGTACCATTTGTTGTATAAGTTGTTTGGTTTCATCAGCAATGGTGAAGTCAAAGCGTGCTGCAAAACGGGCAATGCGTAATACCCGCACCGGATCTTCAATAAATGCGGGTGACACATGGCGCAAAATTTTATCTTTAAGATCTTGCCGACCATTAAAGGGATCGATTAATGTGCCATCTTCTGCTTGGGCAATAGCATTGATAGTGAGATCGCGTCGCTCGAGATCTTGCTCTAGTGTGACATCGGGTGCGGCGTGAACGGTAAAACCTTTATACCCCGGTGCTGTTTTTCGCTCGGTGCGGGCGAGGGCATATTCTTCATGTGTTTTTGGATGAAGAAATACTGGAAAGTCTTTTCCTACGGCTTGGTAGCTTTGGCTTAGCATTGCTTCAGGCGAACTGCCGACCACCACCCAATCTCGATCTTTAATCGCTAAGCCAAGCAGCTGATCACGGACACTTCCGCCAACGAGATAGGTTTCCATAGCTATTAGTTTAAGGAGCCTCTGATTAAGTCTGGTTGAATTTAGACTGAGATGAAATGGTACCAAACTTCTTCGAAAATCGCTGTAATAGTTGTTCTCTTGCGGCGATTTTCGAAGAAGTTTGGGGCTATTTCAGCCAGCATAAAACAATTATGACTTGATCAGAGTCTCCTCAAGGCTTTTTAGGATTTATTGCAGGCATTCTCTGGTGTAAAGGTGTTACGGGCTGTTTGAGCTGATGTTCGAAAATAGCCGTATAACTGAGTACATTGCTGGTATATTTGCGTGTCTCATTAAAGGGAATATTTTCAATCCAGATATCGGCAGCAAGTTGAGATTTAGGTAGCCAGCGCTTGATGCGGTGTGGCCCAGCATTATACGATGCGGTGGCTAATACAGGGTTATATTGATTTTCATCGTACATTTTCCGCAAATATGCACTACCAAGTTGTATATTTCGAGCTGGATCAAGCAGTTCTGATTGCCTCTTTAACGGTTGTTTGATAAATTTAGCAATGGAGGTTGCCGTTTTAGGCATAAGCTGCATTAAGCCTGAAGCACCGACATGCGATCGGGCATGCGTGTGAAAGGCACTTTCTTGACGGATAACTGCTAGTAGCCAAGCGGGATCTAAATTGTTTATGTTACCTTCTTTTAATACTTCAGGTTTGAAGGCAATGGGGAAGCGTAAATCTAGGGCATCCCAATACCTTGCTTTACCTAGTAAGGCAATGGTTTGGTTGTGCCAGTTCCAGCGATGGGTTAATGTTGCAATGAGTTGAAGTTCACGTGGTGTGCGGGTTTGTTTGAGCTGGTATGCTTGTCTACGTGCTTCAAGCATCATATTGAGTGCATAAAACTCTTTGAGCCGAAGAATTTCGGGTTGTTGTGACATATTATCAAGCCCTGATTCTGTCGACACAATAGGATTATGGTTCATTTGATAGGTTAGGCCTAACTTATCTGCCGCTAAAAAAGAATAATAATCACGTTGCATGATAATGCCTTGGTAAGTTAAATCTGCTGCTGCCTTATCACCTAATTCTTCTTGACTACGCCCTAACCAATATTGCCAACGAGTTGATTGTTTATCATCATAATTTAGGCTGGCAATAGCACGTTGTACGTCATGCCAATCTTGTTGCCACAATGCGGCGCGTGCGCGCCATGGTTGTGCTTGAGCATCACCATAAAACTCTAGTGTCCTATCTTCACGACTTAAAGCTGCACGCTTACCAATAGCGCTTTGGATAAGACCCTTTTCTCGCTCACTGAAGCTATAAGCAGGGGCGATACGTTGCCAAGCTGTGTACGCTTGGCTTGTTGATTTTCGAGCTAGGCGGCCAATGCCATGGCGGATAATATCGCGAGATATGGCGGTGTCTTGGCTTAGAGAATTAGACCGTGAAGAGGGCAATGATCGCAGTGATGCAAGGGGAGCAGTATGCATTTTTTGCCAAGATGTAATTTCAGCTTTTGTTTGTGTAGCATTAGGCAGTGATTTTGCTAGATAGAGTGCCAATGAATATTGGTTTTCTGCTAGAGCAAGGTGGATCCGCTGGCGACGCAATTCATCAGTGAGCAGGCCCTTATCTTGCCAGAGTTTGAATGCACGGTCGCAAGATGAAGGCAAAGATTTAGCCGACATCCACAATTCAGGCGTGTCTTTTAGCGCTTGTTTGCGTTGATTAGTTGCAATAAGTGCTTGTAGGCGAAGGCATTGCCTTGATACAGATTGTGGGGCGCGATAGATATCAAGAAATACTTGCCATTGTTTTGCCTTAGCTAATCGGTCTAGCCAGGCATTGCGAAGTCGCTGTGCATAAAAGGTATGTTGATTTTCATTTAGAAACTGGATAATCGTTGCATTGTTTGTTTGGCTTAAGCGGTGACGCAGATACAAATACTCTAAATAAGGCTGTAGAGGGTAATCATTTAATTGTGATTGCAGTGTATGGAAGCGTGGGATTTGATTTGTTGCCAATGCATTTTTTGCTTGCTGAAATGTGACGCGTTGTTTTGCTAATATGGCATTATTGTCAGTCGCATGAGTAATTACAGGGTTTAAAGATAATAGGTAGAGGCTACTCCAAAGTATCCATTTCAGTGCGGTCATAATGTATTTGTGTTGTAAAAGTAAGATAGTAAGATCTTACACTATACCCATAATCATTCAAGTTGCAGGTTTTTAGGAAAATATACTGTTCGCCCTGAGCCCTTCGGCCATGGCTCGACAAGCTCACCACGAACGAAGTATTTATTTGCATCTTCAATGATCACGGGTATATTAATTGAGTGTCGCTTCTATATTATCTAAGTTGGGAATATAGGCAATATTATTACCGATTTGAATTTGACTGTGCAAATAATCAGAGTCTTCGGCATCTTCAATGGGTTGGAGTGCCGATTCAGTTAAATGGATTAGCTGGGGTACACCGTAGCAAGGAAGACCATAAACGCTTACACTGCTTGAATCATTGATTCCTCGAATTACACAAAGCTTATTAGCATCGGCAGTATTTGCAGGATGATTTTGAACGAGCCCTTCAAGATCAATCACTGGAATTTGCCATGAATGCCAATTACACTGGCCAACCCAATATTGAGGTTTGCCGCTGACTTGTTCGAGATCTGGCATAGGAATAACTTCAGCCAAGGTTGTATTTGGCAACAGCAAATAATGCTGTTGTAGTGGTATCAGCATGCATGCAATGAAGTCAGTTGATTGTTCGGACATATTATGATGTTCCTGTTATTTTTCTAGTAATGCTGCAATAGTTTCCATAAGCTCTATCTCTTGATAAGGCTTACCCAAATAAGCATTGACGCCAATATTTAAGGCCCTTTCACGATGCTTATCTCCCGTACGAGAGGTGATCATAATGATGGGTAGTGATTTGTATTGTTCAATATTGCGCACTAAGGTTGCAAATTCAAAACCATCCATTCTAGGCATTTCAATATCTAATAAAATGATATCAGGAACTTGTTCATTTAGTTGGGCAACGGCATCGATACCATCACGTGCAGTAATAACGTTAAAACCATGGCGTTTTAGTAAGTTGCCAGAAGCCTTGCGCATTGTAATTGAATCATCTACCACCAGTGCAATAGGTGTGCGATCTTCTAATTGTTGAGATCCGTCAGGCACAACAAGAAGCGACTCGGTGTCACTCCCTTTTTCTGAAGGGGTTATTTCATCGAAAGTATTAACTAATGTTGGAATATCTAGGATAAATACTACTTCACCATCACCAAGGATAGTTGCACCGGTAATTGCATCAATGTGTGCTAATTGCTCACCGACAGGTTTTAATACGATTTCACGGTTGCTATTGATCACATCTACCAGTAATGCAATATGCATATCACCATAGCGGAACAGCAATACCGGTAATTGTAATTTAGGATCGTCTGGCAGAACTAGTGGTTGTTTGAGTAGGCTAGCTAAGGAGATAAATTTATAATACTCACCATTAAACTCATACTGGTGCTTTTCTTCACTGGCTAAAAGCGTTTCAATATCGTTTACAGAAACACGGTCTCCGGCATGAACTGCCACCAGAGGAATGGCGTATTCTTGATCGCCACAGCCAACAAGTAATGCCTGCATAATCGACAAGGTAAGGGGTAGTCGAATATTGAATGTTGTGCCTTTTCCTACCGTAGACTGAATAGATAGACGACCTTTTAGGGCGCGAATTTCGCTACTTACAACGTCCATGCCCACACCGCGGCCAGAAATTTGTGAGACATCGTCAGCAGTACTAAAGCCAGAAGTTAAAATTAATTGGATAAGATCTTCATCTGAAGGTATGTGGTCGGGGTTGATCAAGCCTTGTTCTAATGCTTTTTTGCGAACCTTATCTACATCAATGCCTAGCCCATCATCCGTCAAAGTAATTAAAACTTCAGAGCCTTCACGCAAGATAGAAATGGTTAACTGCCCTGTTTCATCTTTACCCGAGCGTACACGTTCTTTAGGAAGCTCGATACCATGAGCGACAGCATTTCTAATAATGTGTTCAATCGGTGCAACAATACGGTCAAGAATGGTTCTATCTAATTCATAATTTGCACCATGGACTAGAAGCTGTGATTTTTTGCCTAACTCAGCGTTTACCTGTCTAATAATACGTTCAAATCGTGGAATAAGCCCATCAAAAGGAAGCAAACGAGTATTCATCAATCCTTGTTGAAGATCCGTACTTAAACGAGATTGTTGTAGAAGAATCGCATCAGAATCGCGTACGAGGCTGTCAAGTGATTGAGTGATTTCATGAATATCACTGACACTTTCTGTCAAACTGCGAGAAAGTTGCTGAATCATAGAAAAACGATCTAATTCTAGTGGATCAAATTCTGAATCTTGTTTAGATTGCTCATCTTCATAGCGAAATAGAATTTGAGTTTCAGTTTCAATTTCAAGTTTTCTTAGCTGTTCTTGTAAACGATCAACGGTAGCATCCATTTCTGATAATTGTAATTGGATCGCTCCATTTTGTTGGCTTACACGATCACGAGAAATGTTCACTTCGCCAGCAAAGTTTGAAATAAAATCAAGTAAATCAGCACGCACCCTGATTTGTTCATGCTGGACCGGGGCATCAGACTTATCATCTGCTTGTTTGTTCAAAACCTGATTGGATGGCTTAACTTGGCGAGTTTGGATAGGAACAGGCTGATTGGAGAATTGTGCAATCTCTGTTACTAAATCATGAGCAAAAGCAAAATCAGTGCGATTTTCTAGTTGCTCTTGCATTTCAGCCAAACGATCTTGGCAACGTAATAATAAATTAAAGAAGCGGTCATCGGTATCACATTTATTATCGATCGCTAAGAAAGTTAATGATTCTGTTTGATGGGTAAGATCTGCAATTGGGATGATCCCTGTTAACCGTGATCCGCCTTTCAGTGTATGTAAATCACGCTGAAGTTGCATAACAGCTTCTTGGTCATCTTCATCTTGTTGCCATATTTTTATGGCATTACCGCTGGACTCTAGTAGCTCTGCACATTCTTCAGTAAAGGCTTCTAGTAATTCAGGTTCTTCAGTTGGAATGGTAAATAATTCAATCTCAGCTTCACTTACTTGCGGTGGGGATTCATCCTGTATTGGCTCTGGCTCTGGCTCTGAACTTAGAACCGCTTCAACTTCTTGAATATAGCTATCAATGCTATTTGCCAGCTGATTTTGCATTAAGCCTTCAATTTGATTATTGACCTCTTCATAGCCTAGTTCAAGTAATGTTGAAATAGTGTCAGTATTGTCACCAATTTTTGAAGTTAATTTATTTAATAACTGATAAAGAACCGTGAGATTATTTAATTTAGCATATTGTGCATTTTCTGTTAAAGAATCTAATGTTTGATGAATTGCATTTTGATAGTCGCCATTACTCGGCTCTTGTTGAAGTTGCTCTAACTGCTCTGAATATACGCTTAATAGATCATCTGTTTCTTCTAAATAAACAGCAAGAAATTCTGGATCGATCTGCTTCTCAGTTTCATCAGTACGATTGCTAGGATCTGTAGCAGCTAGCATTTGTTCAAGGTGTTCTAATAATACTGATTCATCAGGCACATCTTTTGCTTGCCCTTCTCCTAATGTGCTTATTGTGCGCTCAATTCCATTTATCGTTGACGATAATAATGAAAATTGTGGTTCATCTAAGCTTAGGTTTTGTTCGTAAAGTGTGCGTAACGTGTGATCAAGTTTTGTTGCAACAGTGGCGACTGAGGTGACCTGAGCAATGTTGGCACAGCCTTTAAGAGAGTGTGCGGCGCGCAGTAAGTCTTTATTAAGATCAAAAGGCAACTCAATATCTTGAAATGCATTTTTGAAAGTAGCGATATGTTGCATTGCTTCACTAAAGAAGATTTGCTGTAATTCATCTTCTTCACTCAGTTCCTCTTCAGTTTCTTCTGTTAAAAGCTGATGAGCCCGCTCGATTAGATGCTTAGACGCATCAGTTTCATCCATTTCTTGTGCTGTGTAGCGAGCGACTAAATCAGGCATTAATTGGACGCTATTATCGACGAGATCGACTGCTTCAGGTGATAGGATCTGAAAACCTTCTAGCACTTGGTTAAGTAAATGTTCAATTGCCCATGATAGATCACCAATAACATTTGCGCCGGCCATGCGGCCACTACCCTTAAGCGTATGGAAATGGCGACGAATATCGGCTAATGTTTCAGTATTTTGATCTATTTTCCATTGAGGAATAGCGGTTGCTAATTGCGCCAAGATATCTTCAGCTTCTTCTACAAAAACCTCGGCAAGTTCAGCGTTAATCTCATCATCTGAAAGTAAAGGTTCAGGCTCTATAGCTATTTCTGGAAGACTTGGCTGCTCTCTTAAATATCGGGCAACACCGGTTTCGGCGGGTGTTGATTCTTGTTCCAAAAATTTAATGTAGCGTGAAACCCCTGACTCTATATCAGGAGCGGCAACCTCCTTTTCTTTTAATGACCTAATATAATGTGCTACGCCAGTTTCTTGATCTTCTAATGAGAAATCAGCTGCATCTAGTTCATCAAAAGTTGTTTCGAGTGGGGCATTATCAACAGAATCATCAGCAGAATTAAAGCGGTCAAGAATTTGTTGGGCTCTTTCTAATAATTCTACTTGTTGAGAACCACCTTGTTTTATCCCTTCCATATAGAGATCAGCAGATGCAATTATTTCAGCAAATGAATCAAGATCTGCTGATGAAAGTTGGCTATTATCAATCACCACTTTTGATAACTGCATAGCAGTATCTTCAAGAAGCGCTGCGGCATCATTTAAATTGAGTAGCGTTAAGCTACCAGCAATAAGATTCAGCTGGCTTGAAATTTCGGCGGCAGGTTCTGAGATGTTTTCTGTCTTATCGGCCAATGATGCAAAAGATTCTTTGATTAAAATTAGCTCGGTTAGACATTCTTTTAGAACCGTCTTATGGAGTTGAACTTCTTCAATAGTGTGTTGGTCATTTATTTTTTGACCGGATTGAAGTTGATACTCAACTTTTAATAAACTATCTGCCAATGACATTAAATGATCATCATCGGGTAATTGTTGTTGTGAAATAACGTCACCTAGTTGACGAGCCTCTTTATGTAGCAGTTCACTCGTAGTATGGTCAGTTAACAGATCAAACGTACCTGCCATATTATTAAGCTGGTCTATAATGGTGGCGATAGCTTCAGCTGTTTGATTTTGTTCGTGGAAGCGATTGATTTCTTCTTTTATTTCTTGAATCTGGTTGACCAGTTCAGAATGAATATCTGGTAAAGCGTTATCAGTAAGATTATAAATTTTCTGGGACTGTTGCGGATCGAAGAATTGAAGATTGAACGTTTCTTTCAATGAAAGAATATGCTTACCAGAACTTCTGCTACGAGCAACTTGAAGTAGTAAGTCTTGAGTCAAATCTGATGGAAATAATGCAATAAAGTCTTGCTCACCTTCCATTGTAAAAAGTTTTATAGGCGTATTTAACTTACCGACCATAAGCTTAATTTGAGGCGTAGCAGGTAAGCCCTTGTCGAGCAATCCTTCGATCACGCCTTCAGCAGCCCACCATAAGGTAATTGAGCGTTCTTGAATACAGCTAAGCCGTAAGTAACGGGCAATATTACTTATTCTCCGCAGGCTAAGTTGATCATCTTCTTTAAACCAGCGAAGTAAGGAATACTGAAATGCATGACCTAACTTTGTGGTTGAAATAGCAAGCTTAGGTAAAGGCTTGCTAGGATCAGGGACAACATGATCAGGTAAAGCTACTGCTAAATTAGGCGAAAAAAGCTCATTTATTTCAAACTCATCATCGCCTCGAGAATTACGTAACTCATTAAGCATGGCAATGAGGTGCAAAGAGTGATCTTGCAGATCATCACTTAGTAATCTCAAATAATTAGGCAGTATTAATAAGCCTTTAAGGATACTGTCTTGAATCTTAGTATGATCTTTATTTTTGTCATCACGGACTGTAATGGCAGAACTTAACATTTCATCTGCTAATAGGTGAGCACCATGTAAATTTAACATTTCCATGGTACCACTGACTTGGTAGATATGAGTTATGCATTGCTCAATAGCTGAATCATTATCCGGCGTATCAATAAATGTTGTTAGTGCTTGTAGTGCGTCTGCTAATGATTGCTGAACTTCATCTTGTACCCAAGCAAGCGCATTATAATTACCACTAGATGTTCGTGCCATTGCCTACTCCCGAACAGTAATAATGCCTAAGGCGATTATGACGAAATAAAATAGAATCCACTTAAATTTCCTGTTCTTTATGACGGTAAGGTGAAACCAGATACTGATTTACGAAGATCATTAGTAAGATCGAGTAAGCGACCGATAGCAGCGGCACTCTCATTGGTACCGGTCGATGTTTGCATGGTGATTTCTTGGATTACATTCATACTATTTGATGTACTTACAGCAGCTTGTGCTTGCTGTTTTGCCGCATCGGAGATGTTATCAATCAGGCTTGCCAATTGATTCGATACTGTTTCAATCTGAACCAAAGCTGCTCCTGCATCTTGCGTTAATTTCGCTCCTGATACTACCCCGGCAGTACTTTTCTCCATAGAGCTAATCGCTTCACTGGTATCACTCTGGATGGTACGTACTAAAGCATCAATTTGTTTGGTCGCGTTGCCAGAACGTTCCGCTAGTCGCTGAACCTCATCGGCTACCACCGCAAAACCACGACCAGCTTCACCGGCCATGGTCGCTTGGATCGCGGCATTAAGTGAAAGAATATTAGTTTGCTCTGCGATATCGTTGATAAGCTCTACGATGTCCCCGATTTCTTGTGAGCTTTCTCCAAGACGTTTGATACGTTTTGATGTCTCTTGGATATGTTCACGGATGGTATCCATACCGGTAATTGCATCTTTTACTGCATTATTACCTTCTGCGGCAAGTTCTACCGACTGCTTTGCTACTTCTGATGATTGACTGGCATTTTGAGATACTTGTTCAATAGAGCTTGCCATCTCGGTGATCGCGGTAGACACTTCGGTAATTTGTTGTGCTTGATGCTCACTCGCATCGGTCAAATGTATTGCTGTTGCTTGTGTTTCTTGTGCCGCAGAGGCTACCTGTACGGTTGTTGAGTTGATGTTTTCAACTAAGTCACGTAAGGCGTCAATGGTGTAGTTTATTGAATCGGCAATGGCGCCTGTAATGTCTTCGGTTACGGTTGCGGTTACGGTCAAGTCACCGTCGGCAAGATCACCCATTTCATCAAGTAATTGTAAAATTGCATCTTGGTTATGGCGGTTTTGATCTTCCATCGCTGTTAATGAAGAACTTAATTCTTGGAATGGGCCATAAGCTAATCGTAAAGATAAGAAAAAAGTAAGTAATAAACCGATCGCAATGGCTATCCCTATATGTATGGGATTATCGTAATATTGTTGGTAGAGTCCCGTAGCAAGTAACCCTATACCTACGATTGTTGCAATGGCAAAAAGTAAGGTGGTAATAAATAAAGGTAGGTTCTTTTTTGATACTAAAGAAGATAAAAAAGAGTTGCTTGGGTTCATAATAAATTTCCTAAAATCAAATTACGGAGCAACGCTTAAAAAGCGCTGATCAGCAGTGAGCTTGTTAAAACTAAATACATCCCAATACGTATCTGCTTGGGTAATACTTCCGTGAAGATAAGGTTTAATTGCACTTTCTTGTTCAGTAGATGATGTGCCGTATTCGGGTTCATGTTGAAAATGTTTTAAACCAAACACTTCATCAATCAGCAATCCCGAATAAAGTGTGGACTGATTATTGACAATAATACGGCTTTGTTTACTCAATTTTGTTTTCTGGCCATAAAGAAAATATTTAAGGTCAAATAATGGCAGTAATTGACCACGAATATTGGCAATGCCAAATACCCAAGGCTCGGAGCGTGGCACGGGGCTAATTTGAGTAGGGACGGGGAAAACTTCGCGTGTTTCACTTAATGGCATTAAATAGTTACTATCATCAATTCGAAAACCAATGGCAGTCCAAACACCCAATGAATTATCTTCATCCGCAAGTCTAATCGCACTTTGTTGACTTCGTTGTTGAATATCACGAAGAAGTGAAATAATTTCTGCTGGAGAATGAATGTTACTCATCAGGCTTCTCGCTAAGAAAAGCATCAATGGCCACGATGAGATCGACTTCTGCGACAGGTTTCCCTAAATAGCCCTTTGCGCCTTGTCTCATTCCCCATAACTTATCCGTTTCTTGATTTTTAGATGAAACGATAATGATTGGAATATGGGATGTCTCAGCGGCTCTGCTTAAGCGTCGAGTGGCTTGGAAGCCATTCAGATTAGGCATAACCACGTCCATGATAATGAGATCAGGATTCTCATTCTGTGCGGCCTCAATCGCTTGTAAACCATCTTCAGCTGTTATGATTTGGTGATTATGTTTTTCTAAAATCTTCTTTAGAACATAAATTTCAGTTTGCGAATCATCTGCGATGAGAATTAAGGCCATTTTTTATTTAACTCTCTACTAATTAGGTAAGTCGATAGGTACGGATGGCGTCAAGAAGGTCATCGCGTGTAAAAGGCTTAGTTATATATTGTTCTGCGCCGACAACACGCCCCTTAGCACGATCGAATAAACCATCTTTACTTGAAAGCATGATAACGGGCGTTGCTTGAAAACGGGGATTATTTTTAATTAATGCACAGGTTTGATAGCCATCGAGTCTAGGCATCATAATATCAACAAAGATAATGTCTGGGTGGTTAGCACTAATAATAGGGAGCGCCTCAAAGCCATTTTCGGCGTTGAGTACTTCACATCCTGCTTTTTTAAGTAGGGTTTCCGCTGTACGACGAATAGTTTTACTGTCGTCAATGATCATTACCTTCAGACCAGAAAATTCATTTTGTTCGTTACTCACGCTAAAACATTACCTTATCGATTGTTGTTTAACAATAACTTCAACTGTGAAGATACCCCATTTTTTACCATCAAGCTAGTAACAACACAAGAAAAGTTATACTTTAGTCACGAAAAGAAAAATAAGTAATGGCAATGATAGGCAATTAAAACCACTATCATAGTGTATTCCCCGCTGTTCGTTCAATATTATAGAGGCTGATAAACAATATGATTTCTGGAGTTCCACATTTAACGACAGCTTTAAAAGGTCCTTTATTGCGACTTGAGGCTCATCTACTTAAACAGCAGATGCAGGTAGAGGCATGGTTGAGAGAGCAGTGGTTAGCGACTCCGGCACCTTTTTATGCTTCTGTAGATTTACGTAATGCAGGATTCAAATTAGCGCCAGTGGATACAAATTTGTTCCCGGCGGGCTTTAATAATCTTAACGCTGATTTTATACCGCTATGTATTCAAGCTGTTCAAGCTGCCGTTGAACGTGTTTGTCCGCGCGCTAGAAAGGTGCTGATTGTAGCCGAGAATCACACTAGGAACTTATTTTATTTAGAGAGTTTAGAGACTTTGCGCCACATTTTTGAACAGGCGGGCTTAGAAGCGCGAATAGGTAGTTTGCGGGATGATATAACGGAACCTTTAGTGATTGACTTACCTTCGGGAAAAGAATGCCGTTTAGAACCTTTAATAAGAACAGGAAATAGGGTTGCGGTGGGGGATTTTTCTCCATGCTTGGTATTATTAAATAATGATTTATCAGGCGGGAGACCTGCTATTTTAGAAGGCCTAGAACAAGAGCTTACACCACCGTTAGCGGCAGGATGGTCAGATAGGAAAAAATCGGATCATTTTACGCATTATCAAGCGGTGGCTGAAGAATTTGCTCTGCAAATAGATATTGATCCTTGGCTGGTTTCACCGCTATCTCTGCAATGTGGCGAGGTTGATTTTATGGATAAAAAGGGCAGTGAATGTTTAGCAAAAAACGTTGCTAGTATGCTGGTATCGATACAGAAAAAATATGACGAATATGGCATTGATAAAGAACCTTTTGTGATTGTGAAAGCGGATTCAGGCACTTATGGAATGGGCATAATGACAGTAAAAAGTGCAGATGATGTGATGAGCCTAAATCGTAAGCAGCGCTCCAAAATGGCTTCAGCTAAAGAGGGTTTAGTGGTCGATAATGTGCTTATACAAGAAGGCGTTTATACCTTTGAAACGCTGGGTGAAGAACAAGCCGTGGCGGAACCTGTTGTTTATATGATGGATCATTTTGTGGTGGGTGGATTTTATCGTGTACACACTAGCCGAGGTGTTAATGAGAATTTAAATGCGCCAGGAATGCATTTTGAGCCGTTAGCTTTTTCAGAGCCGTGTAATACACCTGACAAACAGGGCGCACCCGATACCCAGCCTAACCGGTTTTATGCTTATGGTGTTATTGCACGATTAGCTTTATTGGCTGCTGCACGGGAATTGGCTGATTAGGTTGCTAGACTCTCGCTACAAGCTTGCGGGGGTGACGGGGGTTAAAGCTGCTTATCCAGAATTCAGGTTATTTATTAAATTTAAGTCATGTGCTCACTTAAATAGGCTATTGTCATTGTTTGATTATGCAAAGCACTGTGACCATCATCATCACCGGAGCAAATTTCACCGTAAGAATAAAAGCCGGTAATACCTGTTTGCACACCGAGTAAGCGTTGCACAGCGAACACTTCATCAGAAAGCTGTTCTTTCATAACGAGTTTTCTACCTACACAGCTCACGCAGATTGCAAGTGCTTTATCGTTAAGGTTGATTCCCTTGTTCAGGATTTGGCTTGCCGCATCACTTGCCGCATTCACTAGTCTGTCATGATCCGATCTAAGAAAGCGAATCGTTGAACCTTCATTAACATTGCCAAAAAAGGACATACTATTATCACTGTCATTGACGGCAGCAACAGTTCTTATGACCGTAACGCTTTTGTCTTCACCCATAATGGCAAATGGAAAATCCAGCCCTGAAGCAGGTAAGCCATTGGCATAATGTTGACCGATATACATTTTGTATAGGGGAAGAGCGGGCTTGTTATCAAGCTCATACACAACATTTTTTATTGCACGGGTCACTTTACGCGGTGGACCATAAGGTTTCCATCCACCATTTGCGCCACTAGTAACGATGGCATGATCACCATAAATACCTACTGCAATAACAATACGGTCATTTACCTGGCTATTATGGAGTAGTAATGTTTGGGTGAAATTGGTGCCATCACCCGCTAGACCACCCGTAATAGGGATATTTGATAAAACTTCTTGCACGCCTTCAACAAGTTCTGAGCCATTAATGTTTAAACCGTCACTTAACAGAAAGACACCTTTCAGGTCGGGTTGTTGTAGTTCACTGGCAATTTGAGCACCTAAAGCATGGGATTGAGCCATGGTATTGATGGGCTTGGCTAGAAATTTGAGGGTACTTCGTTCCCAGAGCATGGCTGTAATTTGCACACTATCATCGTGCGCACCTTCAGCGTTGATCTCGCCAGAGGTGCTACAGCCAATTATTTCGGCATTGGGATAACGTTTTTGTAATGTTTTAGTAAAGCCCCGTTCTTTTAATCGGCTAGAAGAAGTAAAGACAAGCACCCAGTTAGCATCGGGCAATGGTGATTTTGAAGGTAGTTTACTCAGTGCCACTTTGGCAGGTAAATGTTCTTGCTGAAACTTCATGGTAATGTTGCCTAAAGATTAATTGGGTTAAACACTAAGGTGATATTAACCCAATCTTTTGCCTTATGGGAAGCCCAATTTAAAAGTAAAAGAGTGGTAGTTATAATTTTTGATGATAAAAATGCATTACTTACCGTTTCCCCCCAATTCTAGGGGCTAAGTATTTAAGTTAAAATTAGATGAAATAATATATGGCTAAAGATAGAGCTGTGAAGCGTTGCGGGCAAGATTAGTTAATATTACAGATGAATTTGATCGGTTTGTTGAAGTGGGTTACGCAAAAAATAGACTTGAAAAACAAATAATAATATGTTTCATTAGCCCTTGGGTCTGGGTTTGTGACTTGGTTCTCAAAAGCGTTTTTTTGAATATTTAGGTAGAAAAGCCGTAAAGAGTTTGGCTACAAAAATTATTTACTTTTAAATTTATAGAGAGAGAAAATTATGTTTCCATTAGCGTTAAGTATTGGCGGTTTAGGTGGTGTTGCAACATGGCTTGCATTTGGTCCATTATCAGGTCTAGTTGTTATCTGGGGTATTTTTGTTGCGTGGGGTGCGTTTTTCCACAGTGGCGGCGATAGTGCTGCATTACGTAGCACAATTATCTGTGGTATTTTAGGTGCGGTAATAGCAGGAGTTGCATTGTTCTTAGCGGGTATTTTACCATTAGGCAGCTTCGCGGCACCTGTTGCAGTAGGTGTAATGGTATTTGTATTGGTCATGTTGGCATCGGTTCCTGCATTTTCAACCATTCCTGCAACGGTATATGGTTTTGCTTTAACAGCAGCACTTGCACTAACGGGTGGCGGTAGTGTTACTGCATTATCAGTAGCTAACCCTGTTGTTGTGATTTCTTTATCAATTATTGCGGGTGCGGTATTTGGTTTGGCATCAGGCAAACTATCTGCATTGATATCTGGTGACTAAAAATTAGTGCTTAGATAAACAAAAAGGCTGTGCTCAGTAATGAACACAGCCTTTTTTGTGGGCACAAGAAAGAGTTAATTTTAGCCCGCTAATTTAGTTTTCAGAATATCATTTACTTGCGCAGGGTTGGCTTTGCCTTTTGAGGCTTTCATTACTTGGCCCACAAAGAAACCTAGTAATTGTTCCTTACCCGCACGATATTGCGCGACTTGGTCTGAATTATTGGCAATCACTTCATCAACAATGGCTTCAATTGCACCAGAATCGGTCACTTGTTTTAAGCCTTTTTCTTCAATAATGCTATCGGCATTATTGCCTTCACCATGCCACAGTGCATCAAAGATTTGCTTGGCAATTTTCCCTGAAATAGTATTGTCGCTAATACGGCTTAATAAGCCACCAAGTTGCGCTGCCGTGACAGGAGAAGCTGAGATCTCTAAACTGGCTTTATTTAATGCGCCAGATAATTGGGTGGTCACCCAGTTTGCGCAAAGCTTGGGATCTTTATTAGCGGATGCGGCTAAAACCGCTTCAAAATAATCGGCTAATTCACGGCTACTGGTCAGCACAGAGGCATCATAGCGGGATAAACTCATCTCACTGATGAATCGAGCACGTTTAGCATCAGGAAGCTCAGGCAGGCTCGCCCGCATTTCATCTATCATTTCTTGTTCAAGCACCACAGGCAATAAATCAGGATCAGGGAAGTAACGGTAATCATTGGCCTCCTCTTTACTGCGCATGGAGCGGGTTTCATTGTTATCGGCATCATATAAACGGGTTTCTTGCACTACCGTACCGCCATCTTCGATCAGCTCAATTTGGCGTTCAATTTCGATATTAATAGCACGTTCTACATTGCGGAATGAGTTAATATTTTTAAGCTCTGCACGCGTGCCTAATTCTTGTTGTCCTGTAGGGCGAACGGAGACATTAGCGTCGCAGCGAAAGGAGCCTTCTTGCATATTGCCGTCACAAATTTCAAGATATTGCACAAGTGTGTGAATTTTCTTCATATAGGCAACGGCTTCTTTGGCACTGCGCATATCAGGTTCAGACACAATTTCTAATAACGGTGTGCCCGCACGGTTTAAATCGATCCCGGTTTGGCCTTGAAAATTGCCATGCATTGATTTGCCGGCGTCTTCTTCTAAATGCGCACGCGTTACACCGATAATACGTTCAGTACCATCTTCAAGCTCAATCGTTAATTCGCCTTTACCTACAATAGGCAGTTCCATTTGACTTATTTGATAGCCTTTGGGCAAGTCGGGATAAAAGTAGTTTTTGCGCGCAAATACCGAGCGTTCGGCCATCTCAGCATCAATCGCCAAGCCAAATTTAATCGCCATTTTAACGGCTTGTTGATTAAGCACCGGCAATACACCGGGCAAGCCTAAATCTACCGCGCAAGCCTGGGTGTTAGGCTGTGCACCATATGCGGTGGATGCGCTAGAAAAAATCTTAGTTTTGGTGGCGAGTTGGGCGTGAATTTCTAACCCAATAACAACTTCCCATTCCATATTGTTGGCCTGATCTTAATGATTTAAACCAGCAATTATATCAAATTATTAGAGCTGATTTTATCGCAAGCTAATAATTTTCCAGCCGTGTTGCTTTGCAATAAGCTGTAATTTTTTATCAGGATCAACGGCAATAGGGTGGTCAACGAGTTCCAGTAGCGGTCTATCATTGTGTGAATCACTATAAAAATAACTGCCATCTAGTGATTGCTGTTGCTCAAATAACCAAGATTCTAAGCGCTCCACTTTGCCATATTGATAAGACGGTGTTCCCGCAACCTTGCCAGTATAATTACCATCAATCAGTTCTGGCTCTGTTGCAATCAAATTATTGATAGCTAAGTTTTCAGCAATGGGCGCAGTAATAAAACTATTGGTTGCGGTAATAATTAATGTGGTGTCGCCTTGCTGTTGATGGTGAGCAATCAGTTTGCGACCAGCATCTAAAATAATAGGCTCAATTTTTTGTTGTAGATATTGTTCGCGCCAAGCAAGCAAGTCAGCCATTGAATTATCGGCAAGCGGTTTGAGCTGAAAAGCAAGAAATTCAAAAATATCCATTGTTCCTGCCAGATATTGATCGTAAAAGTCTTGATTGGTTTGCTGATAGGCATCACCGTTAACAATGTGTTGTTCAACCAAAAATTCAGCCCACAAATAATCACTGTCGCCAGCAAGCAAAGTGTTATCTAAATCAAAAATTGCTAGAGCCATAAGATCCACATCAAAAACAAAATAAATCTAATTATAAGCTAAAAGCCATTGCATACTGCGAGTGCATTGTCTAATCTAGACGGTATTGAAAAATTATGACGTTAGAAAAAAGTTTTTCTAACGAGAGATTTAAGGGCTGTGATTGATAAAGATGGGTTTCGACCTAATGTGGGGATTATTCTCTGCAACCAACATAACCAAGTGTTGTGGGCGCAACGTGCGCAACATGACTCGTGGCAATTTCCGCAAGGAGGCATAAAGCCTGAAGAAACGCCAGAGCAAGCTGTGTATCGTGAATTAATGGAAGAAGTGGGTTTAGCACCTAAGCATGTTGAGGTGATTGGCGTGACTAGCGGTTGGTTGCGCTATCGTTTGCCAAAGCGTTATTTGCGCCAAGGTAATAAACCGATGTGCATTGGCCAAAAACAGCGCTGGTTTTTATTGCGCTTTATTGGCCATGAAGATGATGTGAAACTTGATGGCTATGCTAAACCTGAGTTTGATGATTGGCGCTGGGTAGATTACTGGACGCCCGCTAAGGAAATTGTGTTTTTCAAACGACGAGTGTATGAAAAAGCGTTGCACGAGCTAGCACCGTTACTATTTCCTGAGTATAAAAAACGGGTGGATAATCAAAGATAAAATGGCCTTAATCAGGTGTTCCCTAAGACCTTCTTGAAAACTTTGGCATTGCGTTGATAGTTATATAAAGCTTGTTTTTCCATGGGCAATTCATCTATTGCCGCCTCCTTAAAGCCATGTTCCAGAAACCAATGCGAGCTTTGGGTAGTGAGCACACAAAGATTAGTTACCCCTGCTTCGCGGGCTTGGCTTTCAACATTCTTGAATAGATATTCACCACGGCCAGCGTCTCTATAGCTAGGAGCAACAGCAAGGCATGCTAATTCCGCAGTATCACAATCTGGATAGTGATATAGCGCTGCGCAGGCGATAATACTGTTGTCGCGCTCCATAACCGTAAAGAATTCAATTTCAGATCCTAAGTGCTCGCGGGAGCGATGAACTAATGTGCCATTGACTTCGAGTGGTTCAATTAATTCTAGGATGCCGCCAA
The DNA here is from genome assembly GCA_002733505.1 of Methylophaga sp. Lineage (GTDB taxonomy): Bacteria > Pseudomonadota > Gammaproteobacteria > Nitrosococcales > Methylophagaceae. Next base: position 46,448 of record NVVW01000019.1, read on the forward strand.
TATCATGCTCGGTTGCAGGCCGGGTATTTTCAAATGGATTTTTTGAGACCAGCGTGCCTACACCATCATGGCTAAACAACTCTTGTAGTAGCGCACCATCAAGGCTACGATCAATTAAATGAACACGGTTAACGCCCGCATCACAAGCGGTTGTAGCGGATAAAAGTAAGTGATTACTGTCTGTTTCAAGCAGTTCTTTTGCTTGTGGCAAGGTGAGTTCACGTGCAATATCTACAGCCATATCGCCGATGAAAATAAGTTTATCCGCTTTCATTTTAATGGCAACTTCGGTGGCAATAGCCTCGCTTGACAGGTTAAACACTTCTCCGGTAGATGAATAGCCTAACGGGCCCAGTAGTACGATATTTTCCTGTTCTAATTGTGCTTGAATACCTTCAATATCTACTTTTCGCACTTTGCCGGTATGTTGAAAGTCGATACCCTCTTTTATGCCCATCGGTTGCGCTGTAATAAAATTACCACTGGTGCAGCGGATTTTGGCATCACTCATTGAGGTGTTAGGTAAACCAAAAGAAAATTGCGCTTGGATCTGGGTTTTTAAAGTGCCAATAACATTAATAGCAATGGCGAGGCTAGCGTCATCGGTTACTCGTAGGTCTTGATGATATTCTGTGACAACTCCCGCGGCTTCGCAGGCTGTAGCGATTTGTTGTCGAGCACCGAAAGTAATGATGAGCTTTATACCCAAGCTATTGAGCAAGGCGATATCGTGGATTAAACTGGAAAAGCCTTCATCGGCAACAGTATTACCATCAAGCGCAATAACAAATGTCGCGCCACGGTGTGCATGAATATAAGGTGCGGCAGACCGAAACCAATCAGTGGTGGTTTTAATATTAGTCGTGGGCGTGCTGGATGCCATCTTTGGTATCTCTCTTCCTGTGGTAAAATAAGACGTATTATATCAGCCAAGGCTTAACACAAGCCACTAGATAGATTTAGCCGGAGAGAACCATGCCAGAATATCGTTCAAGAACATCAACTGCGGGTCGTAACATGGCAGGTGCACGTGCGTTATGGCGTGCAACAGGCATGACGGACGATGACTTTAGCAAACCCATTATTGCTGTTTCCAACTCCTTTACCCAGTTTGTACCAGGCCATGTACATTTAAAAGATATGGGGCAGTTGGTTGCGCGCGAAATTGAACGAGCAGGCGGTGTAGCAAAAGAATTTAATACAATTGCCGTTGATGACGGTATTGCAATGGGGCATAGCGGTATGTTGTATAGCTTGCCATCACGCGAGATCATTGCTGATTCGGTTGAATATATGGTCAATGCGCATTGCGCCGATGCCATAGTCTGTATTTCTAACTGTGACAAAATTACGCCAGGTATGCTGATGGCTTCTTTGCGCTTAAATGTTCCGGTGATTTTTGTTTCAGGCGGACCAATGGAAGCAGGCAAAACAAAGCTAGCAGGTAAAGACGTTAAACTGGACTTGGTTGATGCGATGGTGATGGCGGCAGATGAAAATGTCAGTGATGAGGAGGTTGATCGTGTTGAGCGTAGCGCATGTCCAACCTGTGGATCGTGTTCTGGTATGTTTACCGCAAACTCAATGAACTGTTTAACCGAAGCATTAGGGTTGTCACTACCAGGCAATGGCTCATTATTAGCCACCCACGCAGATCGCAAAGAATTATTCCTTGAAGCAGGGCGAACCATCGTCGACTTAGCTAAACGCTATTATGAACAAGATGATGAGTCTGCATTGCCACGTTCAATTGCGAGTAAAGCAGCATTTGAAAATGCCGTTACTTTAGATGTTGCGATGGGCGGTTCAACCAATACAGTATTGCATTTATTAGCTGCGGCACATGAGGGAAAAGTGGATTTTACCATGAGCGATATTGATCGCATATCACGTAAAGTTCCTAACTTGTGTAAAGTTGCCCCCGCCACACCTGAGTATCATATGGAGGATGTGCACCGTGCAGGTGGTGTGTTTAGTATTTTGGCGGAATTAGCCGAAGGGGGTTTAATACACACTGACTTGCCTACCGTGCATACGGCAACAATGGGCGAAGCTATAGCTACGTGGTGTATTGTTCGTGGTAATAACGAAGTAGCAAAACAACGCTATTTAGCGGGGCCGGCGGGCATTCCAACTCAAGTAGCATTTAGTCAAAGCACCCGTTGGCCGAGCTTAGATGTAGATCGAAAAACAGGCTGTATTCGTGATATCGAGCATGCCTATAGTCAGGATGGTGGTTTAGCGGTATTGTTTGGGAATATTGCACCTGAAGGCTGTATCGTGAAAACGGCGGGGGTTGATCCGTCAAATTTAACATTTATCGGGCCAGCACGAATTTTTGAGTCACAAGATGATGCGGTTACGGCTATCTTAACTGACCAAGTTGTAGCAGGTGATGTGGTGTTGATTCGTTATGAAGGGCCCAAAGGTGGCCCAGGTATGCAAGAGATGCTGTATCCCACCAGCTATTTGAAAGCAAAAGGCTTAGGTAAGGCTTGTGCTCTGTTTACAGACGGTCGCTTCTCAGGTGGTACATCGGGCTTATCAATTGGCCATGCCTCGCCCGAAGCGGCAGAAGGTGGCAACATTGGTTTGGTAGAGCAAGGTGATACGATAGTTATCGATATTCCCAACCGAATTATCAGAGTGAATGTAACAGATGAAGTGTTAGCTGAACGCCGCAAAGTGATGGCAGCGAAAGGTGAGCACGCGTGGCAGCCGGTTAATCGTGAGCGTAAAGTCAGCTTGGCCTTACAAGCCTATGCAGCATTAACAACATCAGCATCAAAAGGTGCAGTAAGGGATGTTGAGCAGCTGAAACGATAAGATAAACTATACCCGTAATTATTGAAACTGCATGATTCAATGATTACGGGTATAGGTATATGGAGTTAGCTTTGAGAGTAGGTAATAATGCTAATTCCATGGAATAATAGCTATAAAGTTAGCTCCGCTAGTAAGGAAGTATCATGTTTTTCATGAACCACCAACATGTTTTATCGGATAGTGTATTGGAGCAAACGTACAGCATTCCTTTGGTTGTTTTATCGGTGTTCATTGCGATAGTCTCTTCATTTACCGCATTTGGTGTGGCAGAGCGGATTTATGCGTCATCACAAAAAGCATACAAAATTGCCTGGACACTATTTGGTGCGCTAACAATGGGATTTGGTATTTGGGCTATGCACTTTATTGGCATGCTAGCACTCAGCTTACCCGTTCCGGTTGTTTATGATGTCACTACAACGCTTATTTCAGTTATCCCTGCCATTGCAGCCTCAGTTGTGGTGCTATGGATGATGGCGAAGCCACTATACACACGAATCAATTTGCTAAGAGATGGATTACTATTAGGTTCTGGTATAGGATTAATGCACCACCTTGGTATGTCTGCGATGAGAATGGATGCAACCCTATATCATGATCCGTTTTTATTCTATTTGTCTCTTATCGGGGCAGTAGTGATTGCAACAATTGCGCTAAGAATAAAACATCAAGCAACAAATCAACAACAATATACGTTTATTAGCAAAGCTCAGATATTAAGCGCCATTGTGATGGGATTTGCAACGTCAAGTATGCATTATACAGCAATGTTAGCGGTTGATTTTTCACCTATAGAATCAAGTGGAATCGTAATAGGAATAAGTTCAGACACACTTACTATTATGGTGAGCATTGTGGCATTTATGATTATAACGCTGGCAATTTTACTTCCTCTTTTATTGCGATATAAACAAACGGTAGTAGAGTTAGATCGTTTGGTTGAACAGGAAAAGGCTGATAAAGCTAGAATTAACGCCATTGTCGATTCGGCATTTGATGCCTTAGTTCGATGTAATGCAAAAGGCGAGATTATTGGGTGGAGCGTGCGAGCAGAGGAAATGTTTGGTTGGTCAGCGAGCGAAGCAAAGGGAGAGTTTGTACACAAGTTGATTATACCTGAACGATATCGTGGCGTGCACCGTAAAGGACTAGCCCATTTTCTTGAAACAAAGAAAAGTACCATTCTCAATAGTGTAATTGAAATAGAAGCTTTACATCGCCAAGGCCATGAGTTTCCAATTGAATTGACTGTATCTGCCTTAAAAATTAAGGGAGGTTATGAGTTCAATGCCTTCATTCGAGATATTTCAGAGCGTAAGAAAGCACAAGCCGAACAATATCTATTGGCGAAAGTGTTTAGTGATACACATGAAGGTATTATTATCACCGATATTGAAGGGATCATTGTTGATGTAAACCCTACCTTCACTTCTATAACGGGTTATAGCCGTGAAGAGGCGATTGGGAAAAATCCTAATATGTTGAGCTCAGGCAAGCATGATGCAGCCTTTTATAAGGAAATGTGGAAATCCATTATTGACAATGGACATTGGCAAGGAGAAATTTGGAACCGTAATAAAAATGGTGAATTATTTGCAGAAATGATCACTATTTCTGCATTGAAAGATAATAATATTACGACACATTATGTATGCTTGTTTTCAGATATCACGAAAAGTAAGCAGCAACAAAATGCGCTAGAACAAATGGCGCATTATGATGTATTGACTAAACTGCCTAACCGAACATTATTTGCTGACCGGTTTGCTCAAGCAATTGCACACAGTAATCGCAATAATACCTTATTGGCAGTTTGTTTCCTTGATTTAGATAGTTTTAAACCTATTAATGATGAATATGGCCATGATATTGGAGATCAACTGCTAATTGAAGTGGCAGAACGAATTAGTTCTAGCGTGAGAGTAGAAGATACGGTTTCTCGCCAAGGTGGAGATGAGTTTGCAATATTATTAGGTGATATCGAGTCATTTTTACATTGCGAACAATTATTAGAACGTCTTCATCATATACTTGCTAGGCCATATGTTATCAATGGTTATCCACATAAAATTACAGCATCTATAGGCGTAACACTTTATCCGATTGATGATGAAAATAGAGACACCTTGATGCGACACGCCGATCAAGCAATGTATCAAGCTAAGTTGGCAGGCCGTAATCGCTTTCATTTGTTTAATGCATTGGATGATCTGCAAATTATTCAAAGACAGCATCAGTTAGATGAAATACGTCATGCATTATCTAGCAATGAACTGTGTTTGTATTATCAGCCTAAAGTTAATATGAAGACCGGTAAAATATTGGGTGTTGAAGCATTAATACGTTGGCAACATCCTGAAAAAGGACTTATTCCTCCATTAGACTTCTTACCGTATATCGACGGGACTGACTTGGAGGTAGAATTAGGAGGGTGGATAATAAACACTGCTTTGAGTCAGCTAGACCTTTGGCAGAAACAAGGTGTTCACCTGCAAGTGAGTGTTAATGTTTCATCCTACCATTTACTTTCGCCGGTCTTCTTTGATCAGGTAAATGATGCGTTGACGTTGCACCCTGCTATTGACTCGCAAGATTTGCAGTTAGAAATATTAGAGAGTAGTGTTTTAAAAGATATTACAGCCATCAGCAAAATTATTAAAAGTTGTCAAAATGACTTAGGAGTAGAGGTCGCCTTAGATGATTTTGGCACAGGTTACTCATCATTAACACATATTAGAAATTTATCAGCCAACACTATAAAAATAGATCAAAGTTTTGTTCGTGACCTACTAGATGATCCGAGTGATTATAGTATTATTGAAGGTGTTATTGGTTTAGCACAGGCTTTTAACCGTAATATCATAGCTGAAGGGGTAGAAAATGAAGCGGTCGGCATAATGCTGCTTATTATGGGCTGCGATAATGCACAAGGTGATGGCATAGCTTGGCCACTTCCGGCTGAGGATATAGTGCCGTGGATTGAAAGTTACACACCTAATTTACGATGGATTGCATACGGCGGCAGCCAGCTTACATTGCAAGAACAAAAGACAACGTTGCTCAAGTTGACGACAGAGCATTGGTTCAACAATATGAAAAAAGTATTGAGAACGGAGAATAGAAATTTAGGCTCTTATTTAAGTAGGTGTCACTTAGGGATCTGGATTGATCGCTTACGAAAAGATCATGTGTTTGATGATAGATGGATTGCGCAGTTACAAAGATCACACGATCGCATGTATAAACAGGCACAAATACTTCTTGAAAAACACCAGTCAGAAGGTGTCGATGCTGCAAAGAAAGGACTCAACAAATTTACAAAATCTTTCGAAGAAGTTAAAGATATTTTAGAGAGAAAGATGTAAAGCGATTAAAAAACCCTGATGTTTGCCTCCAACAAGTCGCTAAGGAACTGTAAATTAAACGTTTTTCTATCGCTGATCGACAGGAGAGCGAAGCGGAGTCGATTAGTCGCCAGTAGGCAACGCCTTTGTGCATTTTCGTAATAGAGAGCGTTAGCGAACAGTGGA
>NVVW01000042.1 GCA_002733505.1 Methylophaga sp.
AGCACTGCGTTACAATGCTCGACAAGGACTAGTCATTGCCTTCACATTGCGCCTTGTTCTGACCTTCGTGCTAAGCTCTGAAATCTGCATCTTCAAGTAATTTGGGTATATAATGTATCTACCTAACTTAAATATGCTAAGGCTTAATTCATGGCTACACAAAAAACCAGAAAATTCTTTGTTGGAAGTATTATTATTGTTGCTATCACCTATGGTGCGGTTATACTTCTTCTCTCTTTTATGCAAAATGTTGCAGATAATGTATTGCCTCCAGAGAGCATGGCTGAAGCAGATGTCATTGAGCGCATTAAACCCGTTGCACAAGTTAATATAGGTGAAGCACCCGCAGTTGAAACTGCAGCTGTCAGTGAGCAACCCGATGAGGAAGCAGTCGAACGTGGAGAAAATGGCGAATATATCGTCAAAATGTTAACTAGTGGTAAAGAGGGTGCAATGGTATTTGAACCTGCTTTTCTGCATGTTGAAAAAGGCGCTACGATAAAGTTTGTACCTACTGATGCTTCACATAATTCAATGTCAATATTCACCCCTGAAGGTAATGATGGCTGGGTGGGTGAAAACTCAAAAGAAGTGATAGTCACACTTAATGATGAAGGCGTCTATATATACAAATGTAATCCTCATTTAATGATGGGTATGGTAGGCGTTATTCAAGTTGGAGCTGCTACCAACAAAGACGCTGCTGTAAAAGAAGCAGAAACACTTGCTTCAAAAATAATGATGGGTAAAGATAGATTAAGTAGTTATTTATCCCAAGTGAGTGATGATGCAGCACCCGTAGCTGAAAAGAGTGTACAAAAAGCTGAAGTCATAGCAAAAGAAGAGCCAACGCCCGCTGCGGTTAGCACTGATGTTTCATCAGGAACAGAGCATACTGTTAAAATGCTGAATACTGGCAAAGACGGCATGATGGTATTTGAACCTGCTTTCCTTAAAGTAAACAAAGGGGATACCATCACCTTCTTACCTACTGATGCAGGACATGATTCTGTCTCTGCTTATGTGCCTGAAGGTGCTGAAGGCTGGGCAGGAGAAAATTCCAAAAAAATCAGCGTAACACTTAACACAGAAGGTGTTTACCTTTATAAATGCATTCCACATTTAATGATGGGGATGGTGGGCGTTATTCAGGTAGGTGAAGCCACCAATAAGGCTGAAGCCGAAAAAGAGGCTGAAAAAATGGGGGCAATCATGGCTATGGGTAAAGATCGCTTTAGTAAATATTTGGCAGAAGTTAAATAGCGCTTAACTACGCTTTTTAAGCCATAACAAACACATCTTTCTAAAGGTAGGTTAATGCAAACACGTAACTTCCCCTATATTGCGCTAGCATTGGGCTTATTTCTTCTGCTTGTTGTGCTTAGAGGAAGTCAGATAGCGAGTGATGGTCTCACTAGTTTACCGTTATTAACCTTACTAGTCGTTAGCGAATTCTCATTCTTTGTGAATGCAATTGGTGCATATATTGGCTTTAATCAGATCCGCAAGGCAGGATTTCAACCCGTCTATGCGTTAGTTACGCTATTATGCTTAATTTTATCACTCTATTTTATGTGGTTGGGTATTCAACTTTGGCCACTTTAAAAGGAACAAGCCGTGACCAATAATGATGTACTTCGCCGGATCCGTTATATTTTTGATTATAATGATTCAAAAATAATCGCAATTTTTGCTCAGGCCGATGTTGATGTGACACGTGAGCAAATCAGTAACTGGATGAAAAAGGAAGAAGTCCCGGAATATGTAAATTGTAGTGATGTACAATTAGCTACTTTTTTGAATGGTTTAATTAATGATCGGCGCGGCAAACGAGAGGGCGAACAGCCTAAAGCTGAGAAGAAATTAAATAACAATATTATCTTTAGAAAACTAAAAATTGCCTTAAATTTGAAAGATGATGAGATCTTAGCTATCTTGTTACTTGCTGACTTACGTATCAGCAAGCATGAATTAAGCGCCTTTTTCCGCCGAGCCGATCATAAACACTTTCGCGCCTGCAAAGATCAAATATTGCGTAATTTTTTACAAGGTATACAACTTAAATATCGCCCAGAACAATCAAGCTCAGACTTTAAATGGAACTAATATTTTAAAATAAACAAACTAGGAACTGTATTTATGAAACTTGAATCGCTCGCTTTACACCACGGCTATGAATCCGAGGCTACAACGAAAGCCGCAGCTGTACCTATTTATCAAACCACATCCTATACCTTTGATAATACGCAACACGGTGCTGATTTATTTGATCTTAAAGTGCCAGGCAATATTTACACCCGCATTATGAACCCGACAACCGATGTATTAGAGCAACGCATCGCCGCAATGGAAGGCGGTATTGCCGCATTAGGTTTGGCATCAGGTATGGCGGCTATTACCTATGCCATTCAAGCTATTTGTACTGTCGGTGACAATATTATCAGCGTTAGCCAACTTTATGGCGGCACTTATAATCTTTTTGCTCATGCGCTACCAAACCAAGGCATCACTGTTCGCATGGTGTCTTTTGATGACTATAAAGGCTTTGAAGATGCCATTGATACTAAAACAAAAGCCATATTTTGTGAATCTATCGGCAACCCAGCAGGCAATATTGTTGATATTGAAAAACTAGCCGAAATTGCGCATCGCCACGGTATCCCCGTTATTGTTGATAATACCGTTGCCACGCCTTATTTGTGCCGTCCTTTTGAATTGGGCGCAGACATCATTGTACATTCACTCACTAAATATATTGGCGGTCATGGTACCTCTATCGGTGGCGTTATTGTGGACTCGGGTAAGTTTGATTGGGTAGCGAATAAAAAACGTTTCCCCATGCTCAATGAACCTGATCCTTCTTATCATGGTGTCATCTACACAGAAGCATTAGGCGAAGCCGCCTATATCGGCCGCTGTCGAGTTTCACCACTTAGAAATACTGGCGCCGCACTATCACCTTTTAATGCATTCCAAATATTACAAGGCCTTGAAACTTTAGGCTTAAGAATGGAACGGCACTGTGAAAATGCTGAAAAACTAGCCGCATATCTTGAAATTCATCCCAAAATAAATTGGGTAAATTATGCGGCATTGCCTAATAGCCCATTCAATGCTGCTTGTAAAAAAGTCACCGGCGGCAAAGCTTCAGGAATTTTAAGCTTTGGTATCAAAGGGGGGGCCATCGCAGGTGCACAGTTTATCGATGCATTACAAATGATCCTCCGCTTAGTGAATATTGGTGATGCTAAATCACTCGCCTGCCACCCTGCATCAACAACGCATCGCCAACTTAATGATGAAGAGTTAGCCAAAGCAAGGGTCAGCAGTGATCTTGTCCGAATTTCCGTTGGCATCGAAAATATCGACGATATTATTGCTGATGTCAGTCAGGCACTTGATACTGTTATTTAGCTGAAGTCTGATTTTACTCCGCTACGAGTACGGTGTTTCGTGCTTCATAAGCAATTTGCAACTCTTCGTTTGTCGGTATAACAATAATTCGAATAGGGCTTTCTGCATCAATAAATGTGCTTTGCTCTATCTGCTGATTATTACGTTTCCGATCTAGCTTTATGCCAAACATCGCTAAATTTTTACAGCATCGTTCTCTAATGTCGGCACTATTCTCACCCACGCCTGCGGTAAAAATGATGGCATCGACATCACCAAGCGTAACTAAATAAGCACCGATATATTTACGAATACGATGCACATAGGCAGCTAATGCAAGTTTGGCAGCATGATCTCCAGACGCTTCAAGTTCTATCAGTCGGCTTAGTTCGTTTGTACCCGCTAACGCCTTCAATCCAGATTCAAAATTGAGTGCGTATTCAACCTCATCACTGCTTAGCCCACACGCTTTCTGAATATAAAGCGCAATAGAGGCATCAATATCACCACTACGACTACCCATAATTAACCCTTCCAATGGTGTAAACCCCATTGATATATCAATGCTTTTGCCGTGTTCAATAGCACAGACACTGGCACCATTGCCTAAGTGTAAGCTAATCAAGTTTAGCTCCTTTAAAGGACGTTTTAATAGCTGTGCTGCTTGTTGTGCCACATATTGATGTGATGTGCCATGAAAGCCATATCGTCGAATTTTATGCTGTTGATACCATGCTTGTGGAATAGCATAACGATATACGTGCTCAGCCATTGTTTGATGATAAGCAGTATCAAATACCGCTACTTGAGGGATAGCCGAAAAAATGTTGCTGCAAATTTTAATACCCAACAGATTGTTGGGATTATGTAAGGGGGCCAAAGGATTTAATCGCTCAATTGCCGCCATCACCGCTTCATCAATTAATGTGGGGGCGATAAATTCATCACCACCATGAACAACACGATGGCCAATCAGCGATATCGGTAAGGTATCGTCAAACCGAGACAAGGTCTTTATGATAGCGGTAAAACCATCGACATGTGTCTGTAACAGACAAAGATCATCTTTGATGATAACATCTTGCTGGCTCAGTGCTTTCAAAGAGACACTATGGCGGCTTTGAGCTGTTCCTATGCCGCTCACCTCACCATCAAGCACCACCCTCTCACTGGGGAAGGCAAAAACCTTATATTTTATTGATGAACTACCACTATTGATGACCAATACCAGTTGTTCATTATCATTGTTTTTACTCATTAAGGAAGCTCTGGCCATGTCCAGTTTGCAAACTCGGGTTTGTCTACACCATGCTGATGTGCATATTGACGGCATCCAATCTGCATATCACGCAATTTATCTTTAACATGAGCCCCAATTACCTGTAGTTTTTCAACCCTGTCTATCACATCAATTGCCAAGCTAAACCTGTCAATTTCATTGCAAATAGCAAGCTCAAGCGGGGTGTTGATATTGCCTTTTTCTTTATAACCCCGAACATGGAAATTCATGTGATTGGTGCGTCGATAAGTAAGACGATGAATCAACCAAGGATAACCATGGAAGTTAAATATAACCGGCTTATCTTTGGTAAATAGGCTATCAAAATCATAATCTGTTAAACCATGTGGGTGACTGTTCTCCGGTAGCAACTTAAATAAATCAACCACGTTGACAAAGCGTATTTTTAAATCACTAAAGTGCTCTCGCAGCAAACATATTGCTGCCAAGCTCTCTTGCGTGGGCACATCACCCGCACCCACCATAACCACATCAGGTTCAACACCTTGATCAGAACTTGCCCACTCCCAAATTCCTAGCCCTTTTGTGCAATGCTTAATGGCAGTATCCATATCGAGATATTGCAAATGGCTTTGCTTGTCTGCAACAATAACATTGATATAGTTTTTTGCTTGCAAGCAATGGTCGGCAACCGACAATAAGGTATTGGCATCGGGTGGCAGATAAATTCGGCAGACGTTTGGACTTTTGTTAACAACAATGTCCAAAAAACCCGGATCTTGATGGGTGAAACCATTGTGATCTTGCCGCCAAACCGTTGATGTTATCAGTAAATTAAGCGAAGAAATTGGCGCTCGCCATGAAATATCTTGGCTGATATCTAACCATTTAGCATGCTGATTGAACATAGAATCGATAACATGCACAAAAGCCTCATAAGTAGAAAAAAAGCCATGCCGACCTGTCAATAAATAGCCCTCCAACCAGCCTTCCAAGGTGTGCTCAGATAATATTTCTAAAACCCTGCCCTCACGCGATAATTCACCGCCATCTTCATCTTCGGGCAAATAATCTGCAAGCCATAATTTTTTACTTACTTGGTAAATATCATCCAATTTGTTAGAGGAATTCTCATCAGGACTAAACACCCTAAAATTGGTCCTGTTTCGTTGCATAATATCACGCAGAAACTTTCCCAGTGGCCGCGTATTTTCAACGTGTATGGTACTAGGCTTATCAATAGCAACAGCATAATCTCGAAAATTGGGGATTTTAAGGGCTTTTCGCAATAAGCCGCCATTGGCATGAGGGTTAGCACCCATTCTTCGATTGGCCTTGGGAGCCAGATCCTTAAGCTCTGGCAATAACCGACCTTCCGCATCAAATAACTCATCAGGTCGATAGCTTTTTAACCACCGTTCTAACTGTTTTAAATGCTCCGGATCTTCTTTAACAGCTGACAGTGGAACCTGGTGAGCTCGCCAAAAACCTTCAACTTTATGGCCATCCACTGATTCTGGACCCGTCCAACCTTTTGGACTACGCAAAATAATCATCGGCCAACGTGGTCGATCAAAATTTTGACTGGCTCTTGCTTGTTGCTGAATAGTCTGTATTTCTAAAACACACTGTTCCATGGCCATGGCCATTTTCTGATGCATTTCTATTGGTTCTGAACCCTCAACAAAATACGGCTTCCAACCATAACCTTTAAAAAGATTTTCTAATTCTTCATGTGAGATCCGTGACAAAATAGTTGGATTATTAATTTTATAGCCATTAAGATGCAAAATGGGTAACACCGCACCATCACGAATAGGATTCAAAAATTTATTTGAATGCCATGATGCTGCCAGCGGCCCTGTTTCCGCCTCACCATCACCTACCACAACCGTCACAATCAAGTCCGGATTATCAAAAGCGGCACCAAAGGCATGAGATACGCTATACCCTAGCTCACCGCCCTCATGGATTGAGCCCGGCATTTCTGGCGTGCAATGACTGCCTATACCACCTGGAAAAGAAAACGCCTTAAAGAATTCACCCATGCCCGCACTGTCTTCACTTTTCTTTGGATAAACCTCTGAATAACTACCTTCTAAATAGAGCGGTGCCAGCACACCCGGCGCACCATGCCCCGGCCCAGCCAAGAATATAGCATCCAAATCATATTTTTTGATCAGCCGGTTCATATGGATATAGCTAAAACTTAAGCCCGGACTGGCTCCCCAGTGCCCCAGCAAACGGTTTTTAATATGCTCAGGCTTTAGCGGTTCGCGTAATAAAGGGTTATCTTGTAGATAAATCATACCCGCAGCGAGGTAATTACATGCCCGCCAGTAGGCATTTAATTGTGTGATAACTACGTCACTTAAAGGTTTGATAGGATTGTCGGCCATTATCTTGATCCATTTAAACTAGTGTTAAAAGACCATAATACCACTTAAAGATGACTGTTATTTTACAGATTAAGCTGCTATTTTTGCATGCTGTTTCAGGCTTAATTATCCTGAAAATGGGATAAGTAAAGTCATCCAGCACATTTATTTTGCGGTTTTTTATTTGTCATTGCGAACGCAGTGCGGCAATCCAGCTCTGCCCAGCCTAGATTGCTTCGCGTTGCTCGCAATGACGAACTACCTGCAAATTGAAGGGTTACGGGTATATACCCGTGATCATTGAAACTGCAGAAAAAGCTTGCAAATTCCTGCAAAGAGATCATGCTATAGACATGATAGCACTTTCACTAAGCGCCA
>NVVW01000020.1 GCA_002733505.1 Methylophaga sp.
GCAGGTAATGGCTAGCCCTTATCAAACATTGCAACGAAAGGCTGGTTTTCTAGCTTTTGGTCTGAAATTTACAGATTGAATGATTATGGGTATATACCCAAGACTCCCGCTAACCACATGCGGGAGTGACGGCAGGGTGAAAACCTGCAAATTCAATATATGTATGCTTAAAACTGTGGCTTAACAGGTGCATCGTTATAACGTGCCAGACTTTCCATGATTTCCGCTTTAGCTTCTTCTATGCCAACCCATCCGTCTAATTTTACCCATTTATTCTTTTCTAAATCTTTGTAATGTTCAAAAAAGTGAGCCAATTTATCAAGCTTACGCTTTGCTATATCACCAATATCTTGAACGTCGTCATACATAGGATCATGTGGCACTGCAACAATTTTAGCATCCTCACCTGATTCATCTGTCATCTTGAGCATGCCTACTGGACGGCATTGCACCACGCTACCACTAATCAATGCATAAGGGCTCATCACCAACACATCAACAGGATCGCCATCATCAGATAAGGTGTGAGGGATATAACCATAATTACAGGGATAAAACATGGCTGTATTCATAAAACGATCTACAAATAAAGCGCCTGTTTCCTTGTCTACTTCATATTTAACGGGATCAGAATGCGATGGGATTTCAATGATAACGTTAATATCATCCGGTAGATTTTTGCCTGAGCCGACACGATCAAGATTCATTAGGGGATTGCTCCGAAATTAGAAAAGTTTCTGATTATATACCTAAAAGAGCGACTTAGAAATGTGCATTTTATTTTATTCTGACTAATGAAGACTTAGCAATGCTTGTACTAAAAGCGAAATATCTTTTTTTTGCCTTACATCAACTTCAAACAACGGTGGATTTAATGACATAGATTTCAACTCAACGCGATAGTCTTCTAAGCTTGTTTTTTTTGTTAAGTCCATTTGTGCTACACCAACTACAATATTAGTCTCAGTGATAAAGTCACTAAATGTATTTAGAAAGAACTTCAGATCTGCTATAGGATTTTCGCGAGAATTATCAATAAGCAACGCTAATCCTATGCAGTCAGAACTTAAAATATCAGCCATGAGTTCCAATTGTTCTTGGTCTAATGTTCCATATAACTGAATTTTTCTGCCATTCTCCAGTTTTAAAACACCATAAGCCATAGTAGTAGCCTGAAATTCTTTTTTTATAGCTGTATCACTTACACTGACAGCTCTAATTGCAGTCTTTACACCTGCTCTTATTGAGCCCGTAAAAATAATTTTAGGGTCATTTTCAGCCATTACTTTCTACTCCCTTAAATTTTTTCATAGTGCGGGAAAATAAATTCATTTTACGGGGTGATTCCAAACCTAGTGGCAATATCAAATTATCCGATTCACGGTTTGCCAAACCTGACATACCCAAAACATAACTCGCTGTAATAAATGAAAACAAATACCTCTGATGCACCTTTAGCACTTCTGTTAAATTAATTACTGTTCGTGGATATCGCACCCAGCATGCCGTAATTCGTAATGCTTCCGGCGTTAAAACAAGGCGTGTTAAATTCGGCCAGCCAAGAAGATATAAAGCACTGTCTAAAGGGATCCCTCGCGGCAAGCGTCCTCGCGACGTCCATAAAGCAATTTTCCACATAAATGTATCAAGTCTTTGGTAGTTTTTATGTTTTTTGCAGTGCAATGCTGCTTTTGGGGCCATTAATGATTCTAATTTGATATCTGATTTGGCAATAGCACTAGAATCCAAAGAAACAGAACAAATTGATTTTAATTGTTGATCCGACATTTCAATATAAATTTGATTACTCTCAGAAAATATAAGTATAGGTTTCCACAAGCCCGTTATTTTAACCGCACAATTTTCTTTTTTTGCTTGCTGATAAGCCTGTTTCAAATAAACAAGAAAATGCTCTTCCATATTAAAAAATATTCTGTCTAAATTGACTGCACGACGTAAGTCAACGTCTTCTGCTTCTCCCACAAAAGCTATCATTTCTTTTTCATTCAATTGTTGATCAAGGTTTTCCAGAACGGGCGTTTGGGAGGTTGAGGCTTCAATGTTTTCATCCTGAGTAATAACATTGTCTAGTTTCTGTGCGCTTACTTTTGGGGGAATAAAACCACTAACTTTTTCAATAATAGTAATAAGGTGACTTGCAATCATTGGTTTTCGTAAGAAGTAATGCTCATCCGGATCAATTAGCTTTACTGAAGTCAGTATTATAGGCAAATCCGGATATGTATTTTTTAATCTTAATAATTCATTATCAATACCTGCGCTATCCATATTGATTAAAAACACTTCTGCAACATCTTCTTCACTTATTTCACAGCAATTATTACAAAACTTTTGGAAAAAAAATTTAAGCGTATCGCAACTTCTTTCGTCCATCCCTAATGCATGAATTTTTATCATTACTTTCTGCATAAATCCTTATCCTAATCCTAAATCGATGAACCGTTTTTTTTATCAAGGTTTAAATAATAGTCAAATACACACATCCCACTAACAATACAGCAGAAAACATCAACTTCAACATTACTATAGGTAATCTCGTAGCAAGTTTTACTCCAACTATAGCAAATATCGAACTAGTACTGATTATTCCCAAAAATGCTGGCCAATAGATAAATCCAGATCCCAAGTTTATCGTACCACCCTCTTGTGCTTGACCAAAAATAATAAAACCCGTCACGGCCGCAACTGCAATGGGCAAACCACAGGTAGCAGAAGTGCCGATAGCACGTTGGATAGATTGATTTGCCATCACTAAATAAGGTACAACCAGTGTTCCTCCTCCAATTCCTAATAACGCTGAAATAATACCCACCGTACTTCCAAAACTAATTAACACCGGCTTTCTTAATAACTGTTGATGTACCGTTGCTGGATTAGGAAGCCATATTTTAATCGCAGCGAATAGCAGATAAACTGCAAAAAACTGCTGTAAAAATTGACCACTCAATTGTGTAGCTAAAGCAGCGCCTAACAAACCGCCTAACACTAAGCCTGGCACCAGTTTTTTTACAATCTTCCAATCGACATATTGATGCTGGTGATGACCGTAAGCCGAAATCACTGAAGTAATAATAATAGTCATTAATGATGTTGCCACAGCCATATGCATCAGCTGCGACCCTAACAAACCCTGCCAGCTAAAAACGAATAACAATGCAGGCACTATAATCACACCGCCACCTAGACCGAGTAAACCTGAAGATAAGCCTGATAAAACACCAATTAGTGCAAAAATAATCCATTCGAGCATATTTTTATAAATCGTCTGTAATGTGAGATAAATTTGTTGACTACTTTACACTTCACTCTAATACGCGTATAAAAAAGTTTCGCATTGCGAATAAAAACAGTACAGTTCAATCGTATTTCTAATAATTTACAGTGAGGTTTGACCTATGACATCGTTAAGTTACCTACCCGTAGTGCTGGGGGTTTTTGGTTTATTCTGCGCATTTTTAGTTTATAACAAAATGAAGGCATCGCCGGCAGGCTCAGGAAAAGTTGTTGAGATTGGTGATCAAATTCATTTAGGTGCTATGGTTTTTATGAAGGCTGAATATTCACGCCTCGCTATTTTTTGTCTAATTTGTATTGTTGCCCTTGGCTTATCTGATCTGGGTTGGAATTCAGCATTTGCCTTTTTAGTAGGTGCCATTTGTTCAGGAAGTGCTGGTTATATCGGCATGTATGCCGCAACCAAAGCCAATGTCCGCACCGCTACTGCCGCACAAGACCAAGGTGCTTCAGCCGCATTAACGGTTGCCTTCTTTGGTGGTTCGGTAATGGGCCTCACTATCGCTGCAATGGGCTTATTAGGTTTGGGGATCTTGTATTTAGCTTTCGGAAGCGACCCTCATACCGCACATGTTATTCATGGCTTTGGTATGGGCGCATCATCTGTTGCTCTATTCTCTCGTGTTGGCGGTGGTATTTTTACTAAAAGTGCTGATATCGGTGCGGATTTAGTAGGTAAACTTGAAGCAGGTATTCCTGAGGATGATCCGCGCAATCCAGGCGTTATTGCTGATAATGTAGGCGATAATGTAGGCGATGTTGCCGGAATGGGATCAGATATTTTTGAATCGTATTGTGGCTCGATGATTGCCAGTATCGCTATTGCTGCCACCATGAGTGCCGCGGCAATTGCAACATTAGCTCACGGTGAAAATGGCCAACAAGTATTAATGTTTATGCCATTGGCATTAGCTTCTGTTGGTTTGCTCTGCTCAATTGCAGGTATTTTTGCGGTTACAGTCTTCTCGGCTAAGAGCCCTGAAGTAGCGCTACGTATCGGTACAATGGGCTCTTCTATCTTATTTATCGCTGTAGCTTATATTCTTATTACACAACTAGGCGGCACCATTAATGTATGGATAGCGGTACTCACTGGTGCAATTGGTGGCATTATTATTGGCCTAGTTACCGAATACTACACGGGTGGCGCACCGGTAAGAAAACTGGCTAAAGATGGTGAAACTGGCCCCGCTACTGTCATTATTAGCGGTCTAGCGCTGGGCATGCAGTCTGTTGCTATTCCCGTGCTTACTATTGCAGCTATTATCTATACTTCAAGCCACTTTGCGGGTTTGTATGGTGTAGGTATTGCTGCAGTAGGCATGTTAGCGACCGTGGGGATCACCATGGCGATTGATGCTTATGGCCCAGTTGCTGATAATGCCGGCGGTATTGCAGAGATGGCTGAAATGGGAGCTGAAACCCGTGAAATTACCGATTCATTGGATGAACTAGGCAATACTACAGCTGCTATTGGCAAAGGTTTTGCCATTGGTGCTGCAGCGTTAGCGGCCTTAGCATTAATTGGCGCCTACATTGAAACGGTGAATGTCGAATCCATCAAACAAGGCGGCGAAGCAATGATGCTACTAATCAACGATCCTATTGTTTTGGTTGGCATGTTCTTAGGGGGCATTTTCCCATTCTTAGTAAGCTCAATGACCATGACAGCTGTCGGTGACGCGGCGTTCGATATGATCCACGAAATTCGTCGTCAATTTAGAGAAATACCTGGTTTGTTAGAAGGCACAGCAAAGCCTGATACAGCACGTTGCATCGATATTGCCACCAAAGCAGCCTTAAGAAAAATGATTATGCCGGGAGTGTTAGCCGTAGGCGCTCCCATAGTAGTCGGATTTGGCCTTGGCCCAGTCGCATTGGGCGGTATGCTGGGTGGTGCTTTAATTACCGGTGTGATGATGGCATTAATGATGGCTAATGCCGGTGGTGCGTGGGATAACGCTAAAAAGTATGTTGAAAAAGGCAATCTTGGTGGCAAAGGTTCAGATGTACACACCGCTGTTGTAATCGGTGATACAGTGGGTGATCCATTAAAAGACACATCTGGCCCAGCTATGAATATCTTAATTAATGTAATGGCCATTGTGAGCTTAGTTATTGCACCTTTGCTAGTTTGAGACCTTTGCACGAGTCGTCTTTTTCGCCATGCCTGCGTTAAAAATAGTTTCAAAATGCTCATTTACACCAGTAAACTGCGCTTTTTCAACTATTTTTGCCTTGTCCTGACCAAAAATACTTATCGTGCAAGGGTCTCAGTTTAAAATATTCACTCAGCACCATAATTAAAGGCCTCGCTATTGCGCGGCCTTTTTTTTGCCTCTGTTGCTGTTATTGTCCGTCAAACAGTATGGCTGCATGTGGCAGTACGGTAACGGATACGGTGTCGCCTACCGATATTTTTTGAGCTAAGGCTAGGTTCACCACCAATATCGTTTTATTTATGGTAAGAGTGCATAGGTAATTCTCGCCATTAAAAACGCTATCAATTACCTTTGCTGATCCCGTATCATCACCTGAAATAGCAAGCTGATTAAACCTGATAAATTGTCGACACTTTTGGCCTTTTTCAAAGCCATGTTGTTTAGTTGAAAGTATCTCGCCTAGAATATTTGACATTATTCGGCGTTGATCTAGTACCTGCACATCAAGCCAGTTACCTTGTCCCATTGATTCAGCCAAAGCAGCAGAGCAAGGGTGTAAATATAAAAACTCGGCGGTGCCAGTTTGCACAATCTTGCCGCCCTCCATAAACGCCAGCTTATCCGCAAACGCAAATGCTTCTGCCTTATTATGGGTCACAAAAATAGCCGCTACATTTCTTGCTTTCAGGATCTGACGGATATCAGCCATTAATTGTTGCCGCAAATTATGATCAACATTAGAAAACGGCTCATCCAGTAACAATATTTTAGGCTCAATGGCTAGCGCTCGAGCAATTGCTATACGCTGTTGCTGTCCGCCAGATAACTCATGTGGGTAAGATCCATCATAGCCAGCCATTTTAACCAACTCAAGCAATGATTTAGCTGATAACTCTGCTTGTTGTTTAGGCTCTTTAATACCGTAACAAATGTTCTCTAACACGGTCATATGCGGAAATAAGGCATAATCTTGGAATATAATGCCTATACCTCTTTTATCGGCAGCTAATACCGTGTCAACTGAAGAAATGATTTCTTCCCCAATTGAAATAGTGCCATATTGCAGTGGCAATAGCCCGGCAACCGCTTTCAACACTGTTGTTTTACCTGATCCACTTTGTCCTAATAAACACAAAATCTCATTAGCTAGTACCTTGAGAGATAATTGTTCCAACACTTTGTTGTCGCCATAGAAAACAGATAATTCATCAACACTCAATGCAATTTCAGGAAATTCATTCATTGTGGGGATTTACCTGTTTGAGTCAACCTTATTACCGGAATCAAACCCGCCAATACAATTAAAATAGCAGCAACCGCAGCATGCTCTAAGTGTTCATCAGATACAAATTGATAAACATAAGTTGCTAGAGTATCAAAGTTAAAAGGCCTTAACAGTAGCGCTGCCGGCAACTCTTTCATACACTCAATGAAAACCAATAAAACAGCTGTAAACAAGCCCTTTTTCATTAAGGGCATATGAATAGAAAACAATGTCTGTACATTAGACTTTCCTAATGTTTTTGATGCCATATCAAGCGATGGACTGATATTTAAAAAACTTGATTCAATAACACCGTTTGCAACCGCTTGGAAGCGAACAACAAAGGCAAATATTAAGGCGAATATCGTGCCCGATAAAAATAGACCCGGGGGTTGATAACCCAAGCTCACTAACCATTCATTCACACTGGTTTCAAACAATGTCATAGAGATCAGCACGCCTATTGCTAACACGGTACTCGGGATTATGTAACTCATCATGCTTATTTTTAGCGGAACATGCGCGCTAGGTCTTGCTGATAAGCGCGTTGTATAAACAAATAAAACAGCAATAATGGTTGTTATCACCGCCGCTACTAGCGCTAGCCACACACTTTGCAACAGTACCTGCCACAATACGTCTTGCCAACCCACCGCAAAATAATTTATTGCATAATCCACCAAAATCATCACTGGCACAATAAACCCTGCCATTATCAGCATTAAGCACCAGGCGACAGCAGCCAGAGACTGACGCTTATTTAATTTAAACTTTGTCATTTTAGCCGTGGATTTTTGGTAAAAACGTTGCCGACCTCGTTGCCAGCGCTCAATAGCCAATAAGCCCACCACACTCAGCAACATAAACATCGATATTTTGGCGGCAGCAGAAAGTGATCCATGACCAAGCCAACTATCGTAAACCGCGGTGGTTAAGGTGTTAACAGCAAAATAATGGACCGTTGCAAAGTCTCCTAAGGCCTCTGCGCCAATAAAAATCAACCCAACGACAATTGCTGGTCGACACAGTGGCAATGAAACCTTCTTAAAACTTTGCCATGGCGACAAACCTAAGGTGCGGCTCACTTGAAATAGGCTGGCACCTTGTTCAAGAAAGCTAGTACGAGCAATCAAATAAAGGTATGGATATAACACCAAAGCCAACATTAGTGCCGCGCCATAGACATTGCGAATTTCAAAGAACCAATATTCTCCCATAGCAGTATTTGCTTGAAATACGCTACGAAGCGATCGTTGAACCGGTCCAGAAAAATCTAATAAATCGGTATATATATAAGCAATAACATAAGCAGGCATAGCAAGTGGCAACATAAGCAACCACTGGAATTGTTGTCGCCACTTAAAATCACACATCGCAATCAACCATGCACTTGGCAATGCAAAAATAGTAGAAAACAATAAAACCAAAAATACCAATTGCACGGTATTAATCACATAGTCCGTGAGTACCGTATTCCAAAGATGGACAAATAAATCAGTATCAGAGCCAAAACTCTGCAATAGTAATGCAATAATGGGCACAACTAAGAAAAGCGACACGATCCATGACAGGCTGAGCCAAGCTCTTGGGTTTGTTGTTTGCATTAAATTATCTCTAGTGTAATGCTAGATTATATACCCAAGGCTCTGTTAACCTTTAATGTTAAAGATCAAACTTCACTTCATCTAGTAATTTATAAGCAGCAGCTTGATATTGCACAACCGTTGTTAACGGTAAGCTATCAGCCTTAAATTCACCCCATGACTTTACGGTTTCAGATGGCTCAACTATTGGATTAACAGGATATTCCATATTCAAAGACGCGTATAGACCTTGTGCTTTTTCACTACTTAGAAAAGCCATCAACGCTAGTGCGTTTTCTTTGTTAGGCGCATATTTTGTCATCGCAATACCTGAAATATTAATATGTGCACCGCGGTTTTTCTGGTTTGGGAAAATAATACTTACCGCATCAGCCCAAGGCTTTTGCGCATCATCCATTAACATTTTCCCATAGTAATAACTATTGCCTAATGATACATCACAGATCCCTTCTTTAATTGCCTTCACCTGTCCACGGTCATTGCCTTGTGGCTTACGTGCTAGATTTTCTTTAAGCTTTAATAACCATGCCTTGGTTTCTGCTTCTCCATAATGAGCAATCATGGAAGCTATAAGTGAAATATTATAGGGATGCTTGCCGCTACGGACGCATACTTTTCCTTTAAATCGCTCGCTAGCCAGATCTTCATAATCAAGGGCTTCTGCATTTTTAATGCGATCTTTAGAAGCATAAATAACTCTTGCTCTAGTGGTTAATGCAAACCAATGTGACTTATCATCGCGATACTGGCTAGGGATGTTCTGTATCAATATTTCGCTTTCTACCGCCTGAGTTAGACCTTTTTCAGTTATCTCAATAAGACGATTAAAATCCGACGTTAGCACAATATCCGCAGGACTATATTTGCCCTCTCGCTTTAATCTCTCAGCAATGCCTTTTTTGGCATAGATAATATTAACGTTAATACCTGTTTCTTCGGTAAATTTTGCCGTAATGGGATCAATTAAGAATGGCTGACGATACGAATAAATATTCACATCTTGCGCACTAACATTAGCTATAGGAAACAAAAAGATAACAACAAAAAGCGAGAGTAAACTATTTTTCATCTAAATTTTCACCTTTAAAATTATGATTATTTAAAAATCTATACCCATGACCATTCAAAATACAGGAAATGATCCTTGGCCATCCCAGCATCCTTTTAGTTGGGATTCTGATTAAAACTATTAGACTCTCGCTAACAACATGCGGCAGTGACGGAGTAATGAAACCTGAATTTTCCAAGTTGTTTGGGTATCGTGGAGACATGCAGTTCCAATTCTGTTTGGGTATAAATAAGAACGATTACTATTATATTACAAATTCAAAAGCATATAAACACTTTCATTCGTTAATGATAATTGTTACTATTTACCCAAATAAAATAACTTAACTTTTGGACTCCCTCATGTCTTTAAAAAAAACATTTTTATATGCTAGTATTTTTATCGGTCTCGGTTTTAGTCAGGTAAGTTCTGCAAGTGGTGTTATGACTGCGGAAGATATTGACAATGTTGACCGTGTTGCTGCAAAAAATGAAAAAGAGCAGCAGCAACTAGCTAAAGCCGCAGGTTTATTAGCAAACTATGAAATTCTGGCAAACAAATTGCTGGCCAACCTGAAAAATGAAGATGCCACCGCCGAAGAAATAAGTAGCAAAGCAAGCGAATTATTACTACTGTCTGAAAATGTGATTGCTAGTGCTAGTTTTCGACTACCACAGTGCGGTGAGTATCTTTCAAAAACACTGTCTTTAAAAAATAGTCTAGCAACCATTTCCAATGAAACATTGGAAAAAGACTACCATCATGATGGCGCTTTACCAAAGGCACCAGATGAGTGCTACCATACAAAAGATTTATTTGTTCACCCAGCAACAGTCATCGTATTAACAAGAGATGACCCATCATTAAATGATGCCACAAAATCAGCAATTAACGCAGAAATATCAGAGGTTCTTGCGCATACCGAGATAGTAAGACAATTAGTTATTTATTAATTTCATTGCCTTCACATTGCACCTTGTTCTGACCTTCGTGCTAAGCTCTGAAATCTACATCTTCAAGTATTTTGGGTATATACCTATAATCATTGGAACCGCATGATTCATGCGTCGCCTTTATCTCGTTATTTCGGCCATTAATCTCGGCGGCGTTAACGCTTGAATAGCTTGCCTATTTTACCGATGACTGAATCTACCCCACTTTCCTCTTCGTAAGTTTCTTCATCATCTACGTCCTGAGAATCTTGTTCTTTTACCGCAACTTTAACTTTCCGCTGTTCATCACCTGAACGTCGATCATCCTTATCAATTTCGTAACGAACCATCGTCCGCCTATCTTTTAAGACACGGCGTGCTTCCGCTCTACGGTCATTGTCACCCGAAAAATCAAAATCTTCTTCCATTGTCAGTATAGTGTCCACTGATTAAGTCTCCAATATTAGTTTATCACCTTACACTTAGTTTAAATTATAATCAATACCCAGAATTGGTGATAAATAATAATAATTCTATAGCTTTCTCAACAGGTTAAACTGTTGCTTGTGTTGTGTATAAGGGCAAGTAAACGCCAGATAATAAGCACTCAACTGCAGATCTTCTTTATCTGACTCCGTACCATATTGCCGATCGCCAACAACTGGAAAGCCTAATGAAGCGATATGACGTCTGATTTGATGTTTGCGACCCGTATCAATCGTGACGTCAAGTAGCGACTTATCCTGTTCGACATCATATTCAATCAAGGTGAAATAGCTAATAGCGTGGCGCTTGTCAATATCATCATCGACTTTGATTGGATTTTCAGGTGTCGCTTTATTACTAAACCGACCATGCACCCATATTTGATAGCGTTTATCTATCTGCCGTTGCTGAAATAATTTCGATAATGCCGCAGCCGCCCCTTTTTCATGTGCAATAACGATTAAACCATTCGCAGCCCTATCAAGGCGATGAACAACAAAACTAACCCGCTGAGGTTTTAGGTGTTGCTCTGCCCAACGCATAATGGTGCAATGATCGCCCCACTTCGACCCTTGTGATAACAGTCCATAAGGTTTATTCCACACACTGTAACGGCCTTGATCAAAAATCAATTCCGGTTCAGGGGGAATTAAATTTAATACCTTTGGATCATAATAAATGTGTAGTATTTCGCCGGGTTTTAGTGGCTTTTTTGCGCGCCGTAGCCGCTGGGTATGCTTGCCCTTGCTTAACCACACAGCACCCTTTTGCATAACTTGTTTTATTTTTTGCTTTGATAATGCCGTCGCTGCCGCCAATATGTCGACTGCAACACTATTTTGCTG
The DNA here is from genome assembly GCA_002733505.1 of Methylophaga sp. Lineage (GTDB taxonomy): Bacteria > Pseudomonadota > Gammaproteobacteria > Nitrosococcales > Methylophagaceae. The sequence continues at coordinate 11,657 of NVVW01000020.1, forward strand.
ATGCACTTTTATATGTTTTTCAAATCGTAGTAAGCTATCAGACATTATGATGATTCTTCAGTTTGAAGTAGAATTATGACTATTAGGTGTCTATATTGTTTAGTTAAATGGAGTTTAAATATGTTTATACAGTATTTCCATAAATCCTTGGTGTTTTTTGTCTTATTCTTTATGGCCTCATCTGCTTTTGCTGATGCTTATAAGTGGATGGATGCTGAGGGAGAAACAAATTATACCCAACAAGATCCCGTAAATATATCCGCTGAGTTAATCAAAGCGCCACCCCCACCGGCTATAGATCCTGTTGTTGCCCAACAAGAAATTGATATTCTGATTGAAAAACAAGATGGCACCTTTGAAGAAAAAGAAAAACAACGCCAACGTGTGGCATCAGCAGCTGCTGAGCAAAAACAAAAAGAAGAATACTGTCGTGCCAATAGACATAACCTGCAATTATTTCAAGATAACCCTGGCGATAAAGTCGTCGATCCTGAAGGCAATGTGACCCGACTTACCGAAGAAAGTCGCCAACAAAAAATTGCTGAAATTCAGCAGAATATCGCTGAACATTGCAAATAAACATTAAAATATGAGGATCTATCATGCCCTATCTTAATATTGTTACTAATCAAGTTATTGATGACGAGTCTGCTTTATTAAAAGCAGCCAGTCAAACCGTCGCCAAAGCGGCTAGCAAACCAGAAAGCTATGTCATGATAGCGGTGGAGACAAAAGCCTCGATGCTTATGGGTGGCAGTGATGCCCCGACCGCTATTTTAGATTATCGAGCACTAGGTTTACCTACCGACCGCACGGCATTTTCTGATGCCTTATGTTCGCTCATTACAGAACAGCTTGGCATTGCAGGCGATCGTATTTACATCAGCATGACGGATTCAGAGCGACAAAATTGGGGCTGGAATCACCGTACTTTTTAACCGCTTGCTACCCTCTCTAAAGTAGCGTAGCTAAAGCAATTGTGTATGCATTATCATAGCTGGGTTATCCTATAGCCATCATTGGTAATATTTTTCATTCAGCCCAACCCTACTAGCACTCATAACAATAGGTTTACATCAACACATGCGCACCTCACAACTACTTATCGCCACTTTAAAAGAAACACCTGCTGATGCAGAAATTATCAGCCACCAGCTTATGCTTCGTGCGGGTTTAATCCGCAGATTAGCGTCAGGTTTATATACTTGGCTACCGTTGGGCTTAAAAGTATTACGCAAAACAGAAGCGATTATTCGTGAAGAAATGGCGCGAGCCGGTGCCCAAGAATTATTGATGCCATCAATCCAACCTGCTGAACTTTGGCAACAAAGTGAGCGTTGGGACAAATATGGCCCTGAATTATTACGTATGACAGACCGCCATAACCGTGAATTTTGTTATGGTCCTACCCATGAAGAAGTCATTACTGATTTAGTACGCCAAGAAATTCGTAGTTATAAACAACTGCCTATTACTTTTTATCAAATTCAAACTAAATTCCGCGATGAAATTCGCCCGCGTTTTGGCATTATGCGTGCCCGTGAATTTTTGATGAAAGATGCCTATTCTTTTCATATCGATCAAGAGTCCTTACAGCAAACCTATGATGATATGTTTGCGGCTTACAACCGTATTTTTGAACGCATTGGCCTTAAATTTCGTCCAGTACAAGCGGATACCGGTAGTATTGGTGGCAACGCATCACATGAATTCCATGTATTAGCCAGCTCAGGTGAAGATGCCATTGCTTTTAGTGATGGCAGTGATTATGCCGCCAATGTTGAATTAGCTGAAGCGGTGGTGCCTGCAGGTGAGCGTCCCGCCGCTAGCGCTGCTATGGCAACAGTGGATACGCCTAAAAAGCATACCATTGAAGAAGTCTGTGAATTTTTATCCATTCCAGCAACACAATGTTTAAAAACATTATTAGTTGAAGGTGTAGCAGAAGACTCAGTGGTTGCTTTGGTATTGCGTGGTGACCATGAACTAAACGAGCTCAAAGCCGAAAAACATCCTGCGGTTGCAGAGCCATTAACGTTCGCAACAGCTGAACAGGTATTTGAATGTTGTGGCGCAAACATCGGCTCCATCGGCCCAATCGATTTAACGATTCCGGTGATTGTCGATCGGGCAGCGGCGCATGTGGCTGACTTTGCTTGTGGCGCTAATGAAAATGACAAACATCTAACTGGAGTCAACTGGGGGCGTGATTTAGCTGAACCTGAAACGGCTGACCTACGTAATGTGGTGGTGGGTGATGCTAGCCCAGATGGCAGGGGCACATTAGATATCGCACGCGGCATTGAAGTCGGTCATATCTTTCAATTAGGTGATAACTACAGTAAAAAACTCAATGCCAACGTACTCGCAGACACGGGAAAATCGCAAGTGCTAACCATGGGCTGTTACGGTATTGGTGTATCGCGCGTTGTCGCCGCAGCAATTGAACAAAATCATGATGCCCGCGGTATTATTTGGCCGTTAGCCATTGCACCGTTTGAAGTGGTATTAGTACCGATGAATGCACACAAGTCTATACGTGTGCGTGAAGCAGCGGATGAAATTTATAAGCAACTGCTTGATGCTGGCGTTGATGTATTGATTGATGATCGAGGTCTCCGCCCAGGCGTTGCCTTTGCAGATATGGAATTAATCGGTATTCCGCATCGCTTAGTATTAGGCGAGCGTGGCTTAGACAGCGGCATGATTGAATATAAATGCCGTGCTAATGGTGAAGGTGATGAGTTTGCCATTACAGATGTAGTCACAGAAATACAAAAACGTTTAAAATCTTAAATCAAAGTGGGTGATAAGGATCCAATAATGACAACGACGCGCATAGAATCTGACAGCATGGGTCAATTAGAAGTGCCTGAGCAGGCGTTATATGCGGCGCAAACTCAGCGTGCCATTAACAACTTCCCCGTCAGCGGCCAAACGCTCCCTGAAGCTTTTATTCGCTCACTATTGTTGGCTAAATCATCTGCGGCTAAAGCCAATGCTACTTTAAATCAAATCCCTGAAAAAATGGGGCTAGCGATCTGTGCGGCAGTGGATAGCCTGTTGAAAGAAGATAACTTGATGCGGCATTTTCCAATCGACATCTTCCAAACGGGATCGGGCACCAGCTCAAACATGAATGCCAACGAAGTGCTGGCAACGGTGGCGAGTCAAATATATGGCGAAACCATTAGCCCTAATGATCATATTAACTGTGGTCAAAGCAGTAACGATATCATTCCATCGACTATTCATATTAGCGCTGCTATCAAACTTGAAAAAGAATTATTGCCTGCATTAGTGCATTTATCTAAAGTCATTCGTCAAAAAGCCAGCAAAGTCGATCACCACATTAAAACAGGTCGAACACACCTTATGGATGCGATGCCGGTGCGTATGAGCCAAAGCCTAGAAGCGTGGGCAGTGCAGATAGATCAGAACATAACACAACTTAAACAATTACAGCCCGCTCTGCAAACACTGGCACAAGGCGGTACTGCGGTTGGCACAGGCATTAATGCACATCCAGAGTTTGCAACACAATTTAATAAAGAGTTGAGTGCGCAAACTGGAATAAGCTTTGTTAAAGCAAATAATTTTTTTGCATTGATTTCATCGCAAGATATTGCCGTCTCCCTATCGGGGCAACTTAAAGTGGTTGCTGTTACCATCACCAAGATCGCTAATGATCTACGCTGGATGAACTCGGGGCCTTTAGCCGGTTTTGGCGAGATCGAACTCGAAGCCCTGCAACCCGGTTCATCTATTATGCCCGGCAAGGTTAATCCGGTCATTCCTGAAGCTGCCGCCATGGTGGCCGCTCAAGTTATCGGTAATGACACCACCATCACCATTGCTGGCCAATCTGGTAATTTTGAGCTTAATGTAATGCTACCGTTGATTGCCAGTAATCTATTAGATAGCTTAACTATACTAAGCAATATCAGCCATCTTCTGGCAGACAAGGCGATAGCCACCTTTACTGTCAATAAAGAAAATCTAGCGAGATCGCTCTCGCGTAACCCCATTTTAGTGACGGCATTAAATCCTATTATTGGTTATGAAAAAGCCGCCGAGATTGCCAAACAAGCCTATAAAGAAGGACGCCCTGTTATCGACGTTGCCGCAGAGCAAACCGACCTTTCTATAAATGAATTACAACAGCTATTAGATCCCGCAAAATTAACCGAGAGTAATGTATACTCGTAATCATTCAAGTTGCAGATGATCTTGTAGAAATCTCGTCATCCCCGAAATCTTTTATCGGGGATCTATGGCGGTAACACTAGACTCCCGCTAAAAACATGCGGGAGTGACGAAAAATATAAATCTGCATCTTCAAGTAGTTTGGGTATAGAAGATTACCCTCCTTTTCCTCAAACAATAATGGAGAAAATTATGCCTTTAGCCATTACATTACACCTGTTAGCCGCCGTGATTTGGGTGGGCGGCATGTTCTTCGCTTACACCGCGCTGCGCCCTGTAGCCGTTGCTCAATTTGAGCCACCAGCCCGACTAACACTCTGGTCAGCCGTATTTAAGCGCTTTTTCCCATGGGTTATCGTCAGTATCGTCGCGTTACTCACTTCCGGTTTCTGGATGATCGCCCTGTTGGGTGGCATGGCCGAAATTGGCATTCATGTGCATATCATGCTTGTTATCGGCATTATTATGATCTTGGTCTTCTTCCATGTTTACTTTAATCCTTTTAAAAAACTAAAAGATAGTGTTATAACTGAAGATTGGCCAACAGGTGGCGCTGCCTTAAATCAAATTCGTAAACTTATTTTAGTTAACTTGGCATTAGGATTGCTAGTGATAGTTATTGCCTCAGCTGGACGATATTTATAACATTATGTTGAAATTTATAGCCTTTATTATCTTCACTTTATACGCTGCACCGATTTTCTCTGCGGGCACAATAGAGCGCACCAAAAATAACGAAGGCGTGGTCGAGTTTAGCAATATTCCTAGTGCTTCAAAAAATGCTAAAACGACCTTTATTTATAGTTTTCCCGATGCAGAAAATGTCTCTGTCTTTACTGACCAAAAACCGACACATACTTCTGACTATAACGTACTAAAATTTGAATGTTATGCCTGCAATCCCCACTCAACAATCAATTGGCACAAGGTTAAACTTAACATTAACTCATTCTCTCAACATGTTGATTCAGAATCAAAAAATAACCGTGTTGATCCTGCATTGGTAAGAGCTATTATTCATGCTGAATCTGCGTTTAATCCACAAGCACTATCCCGTGTAGGTGCGCAAGGTTTAATGCAATTAATGCCTGCTACTGCCAAAGAATTAGGTGTAAGTAATTCCTTAGATCCACAACAAAACATTGCTGGCGGTGCTAAATATATTGCCCAATTATTACAGCAATTCAAAGGTAACATTAAGCTGGCAACAGCCGCTTACAATGCCGGGCCCGGTGCAGTGAAAAGACATAATGGTGTTCCGCCCTATGAAGAAACACAGGTCTATGTCAAACGCGTAGCCATCCTCCATGCTCGCTACCAAAAGGCATTATGAGTAGTTTTTTATATTTCACCACAGAGGCACGGAGGACACAGAGAAAAAAATATAATAACGCTGTGCTCTCTGTGTCTCTGTGGTAAATTTGAAAGCATATTAAATATGGCTACGCTCAAATCCTTAATCGCTGAAGAAAAACTCATTCATTCTAAAATGAAAAAAGTGGTTTCGCATGTACAAAGACAAACCGAAGATTGGATCCAAAACACAATCTTAATTGATGGCTATGAAGTGCCCTTTAAATACAAACGCAAAAAAATGTATAAATCACTTAAAGGCGCGCGCGTTGATATTGCTTATTACCCTTCAAGTGAATTACTAGCAGGAATAGAATTTGAGATGATGAAAGTGGTTAAGCTCGCTATTTCTTAACATTGCCTTAAATTAATGAGAAAGATTAAATGGATGCTCCAGAAATACTGACAGAAATAATAAAACGCCGTAAAACTGAGAAGGTGATGTGTGAGGCGGGATCATCAATAAACGTTGCGGCCGATATTGATAAGCGTAATCAGATAATTGTACGGGATGCGGTCGAAACTGCGGGCTGGGCACCCTTTCACTATAATCGCGGGCTTGATGATATTGCCGAGCCGTGGCGCGCGCATGTTTTATGGCAAGATGAACTCATCAAGCTTGAAGATTATTTCCGCAATGAACTAAAAGTAACCAATAAAGAGCTCGATTTAATTGCCGGTTGCAATGCCTTAGTATTAGTCACATGGCTACCCGAATTTTACAGCGAGCCCTGTCGTGAAAACTCATCACGGTCACGTGAATATCAAATATCACGCGATGAAGAACACTTAGCGGCGACCGCAGCCATGGTACAAAACCTGTTATTGTTGCTTACAGCGCATGACATGGGCACATATTGGTCAAGCGGTTTTAAACTACGCGAACCCGCTGTGCTTGAAACTTTAGGCATCGCTACTGAAGAGCGCTTTATTGCCGCCCTATTTATTGAGTACCCCGAAGCAAACAATGACAACGCGATCCGCAAGGCGGGCAACCAGCGTGGTAACCGTTCTGATAAATGGATCCGTGAAGTATCAACCTAAGGAGAGTATATTGTTTCGCTTCCTAGCCAACTGTTTTTCTATAAACCTACCCTATATCGTTACGATCACTAGCTTTCTAATGGCTTTTGTCACTGTATTTATGGTGGCAGCATTATCTGTTACTTATAAGCTTATTTATCAGGATAGGTATAAAAGCTAAGATCCTTAGCTACCCTATCTGCTCCCTTGCTCTTGAAAGAAATAGGTGACTATTATTAAGTTGCATTATTCAAGAGTGCGCAGGATCATAAAAATGGCAAAAGGCAAGACCTGACACCTTTGTTTCTTCTATTTTATTGCATTGTTGGTAACAACAATAATCCCCCGGTCAGTTACCAAGCTCCCATTATCACTTTGTGCTGAGATTGCTCCCGCTCTTCATTCAGCAATAAATTTTCAGTCACAGGTTTACTATGATCGAGGAGTCCCAGTAGTTCACAGATAACACCGCAAATCTCTGTTTGTTTTGGTGCGCAAGCTGCTTGATGAGAGAAACGATTGCCAATGACATACAAGGGAATATCTCGTTCTTCGGCTAAAGCGCCGCCGTGGCTTTTATCCGTATTCATGCCATGATCTGCAGTAATGATAATTTGGTAACCTGCTTCAATCCAAGTTGGAAGGTATTCGGATAGCTCTTTATCTGATCGGCGAGTGGTGTTGCGGTAATGAGAACTGTCAAGTCCTGAGTGATGCCCTGCTTCATCAATACTCATAGGGTGAATCAATAGAAAGTCAGGGTCGTAACGGCGACGTAATAATTCAGCATCAAGGTACAAATGACCGTCAGGGTATTGCCCATCGTGGTAAAAAGAACCATATTGGATAAGTTGTTCGGTATCTGCTGTATGGCGGTCTCGTACAGCGTTGTAAGGGCTTTCGTTATACAGTTCGCTGAACCAATGAAAGGCAGCGGCAGCGGTGGACAATCCCGCTTCGCGAGCCAGACTGAAAACGCTTTTTTGGTTGGAGTTACGTACCACCTGGTTGTGAACGATTCCGCTAACGGCGGGTGTCACACCCGTTAGGATGGTTTCGTAGAGTGGGCGAGACATAGAGGGTAATTCGCACTGTACTTTGTACAGTGTTGCCCAGCCTTGCTCGCCTAACGACTGAACAAACCCCATGCATTGCTCGGCAACCTTATACGCTAAACCATCAAGGACAATGAGTATTACTTTGTCTGTCATATATACTCCAAATACAGGACTAAATGAAGAAGTCATTTTTCGATGACTAACAGTGCAAAAAGAATACGCACGTTTTATGACGAATAAATGACATTATAAGGTCAGTTTGATGACAAATTATTTAATTAAAGGGGGCATTACCTAACGAACCCCCACGAAATAATCAATAAAAACAGTATATTAATCTAAATAACAAGGAACTTTCAAAAAAACAAAGGTGTCAGGTCTTACCTTTTGCCATTTTTATGATCCTGCGCACTCTTGAATAATGCAACTTAATAATAGTTATCTATTTCTTTCAAGAGCAAGGGAGCAGATAGGGTAGCTAAGGATCTTAGCTTTTATACCTATCCTGAAAACCAAACTGTCTGCCCCTAGACAAATATGGAACAAATATTGCCTCCATATTTGTCTAGGGAAATACTGAATAAGTTGATTCTATTTATACCTAGGAAATATTACGACACCATCAAGCGACTGTGGTAAATTTTTGCCACTTATGAAAATACCAATATGTTAGGAGTTAAAGTTATGGAAATTTTAGCTCATCACCTCGACGAAAGATTTCAACTTCAGCAACATCAAGCTGAAACTCGCGTGGAATACGAACAGCTTGTGAATTACCACTTTTAAAAACCCGTGTTGTTGTCATTAGCGGAAACTCCTGTATATATTTTAGCGCGCTTCAAATTGCAAATCAAACTGATCCTAATTTTTATGCAGTAAATTCAATAACTTATACAGCTCATCCATCGCCTGTTTAGGCGATAACTCATCTAGATTTAACTTAAGCAAAGCCTGTTCGACCTCAGAAAGTTCATCATTTTGTTTAGCATCATTAAATAAATCAGTTTGAGGTGACGATTCGTTAGCTGAGGATACTCGTCCAGCCTCTAACGATAACAACTTTTGCCTCGCCACTTTAATCACATCATTTGGCACACCAGCCAACAGTGCTACTTGCAAGCCGTAGCTTTGATTAGCCGCACCGGCTTTCACTTGGTGCAAAAATACAATCTTATCGCCGTGTTCTATGGCATCTAAATGCACATTTTTTGCGTTGTCATACTGTGTTGGTAATTCTGTTAGTTCAAAATAATGGGTGGCAAACAAGGTGTAGGCATTGATATCTTTCACTAATTTCTCAGCACAGGCCCATGCCAGTGATAAACCATCAAAGGTGCTGGTGCCCCGCCCTATTTCATCCATCAAGATCAGGCTTTGATCGGTGGCATTATTTAATATATTGGCTGTTTCACTCATTTCAACCATAAAGGTAGAACGACCTGATGCTAAATCATCAGAAGCCCCTATTCGGGTAAATATCTGATCAATAGATCCAATTACTGCTTTTGTTGCCGGTACAAAACTGCCAATATGCGCCATCAATACAATCAATGCTATTTGTCGCATATAAGTAGATTTTCCACCCATATTGGGCCCTGTTATTAGTAATAATCGTCGTTGTTCGTTAAAATCTAAATCATTGGGGGTGAAATTTTGCTCGGTGGTGCTTTCAACCACAGGATGCCGCCCAGCTTCAATATAAATGCCCGGTTGTTCGCTAAAGTCAGGGGCACTATAATCTAGTGTTTCAGCGCGCTCCGCTAAATTAGCCAATACATCTAATTCTGCCAAGGCATTGGCTGAAACTTCTAATGCAGCAAGATCAGGTTCTAATTTACTAAACAGTTCTTCATACAAGGCTTTTTCTAATGCCAAAGCACGTTCATTGGCGCTCAACACTTGATCTTCAAATTCTTTCAGCTCAGGCGTGATATAACGCTCTGCATTTTTCAGCGTTTGGCGGCGCACATATTCTGTCGGCACCTCAAAGCGTTGCGAGCGGCTAATTTCTATAAAATAGCCATGCACACGGTTATAGCCTACTTTTAATGTGGGGACACCGGTGCGCTCACGTTCGCGTTGTTCCAAATCAAGCAAAAATTGATTAGCATCATCACGAATACTGCGTAATTGGTCTAGTTGCTCGTTATATCCGGCGGCAATCACCCCGCCATCACGAATTAACACCGGCGGCTCATCAATTAATGCTGTTGTTAACAATTTCAGTAATTCTGGAAATTGCCCTAATTCACGGTCAAGTTGTTTAAGTCGATTAGTTTCAACACTTGCTAACACATCATGTATCGCTGGCAAAGCTTCAATGGTAGTGCGTACTTGCATAAAATCACGTGGCCTAGCGGTCTTCAATGAAATACGCGCTAAAACACGTTCGATATCACCAAGCCGTTTAAGTTCGGTCTGTATTGGCTCTATAAGTTGCAAATCAATAAGTTGCTGAATAGCCTGCTGGCGCTGTTTTAAAACCGAATATTGTCGCAACGGTCGTAATAACCAACGTCGCAGCAAGCGCGCACCCATTGCTGTAGTGGTTTTATCTAATATTGATAATAAAGTGTTATCTCGCCCACCTGACAAATTAGTTTCCAGTTCAAGATTACGCCGTGTCGCTAAATCAAGTTGAATGCTGTCGCTGGTTTGCTCAACACTTAGGCTGCGCAAATGCGGCAATGCGGTGCGATGGGTTTGTTGTGCGTAATTTAATAAGCAGCCAGCAGCGGTTATCGCCAACGGCATCTCATCACAGCCAAAGCCTTTTAAATCATGTATTTGAAAATGTTCGCATAATCGTCGTGTTGCGCCTTCTAAATCAAAATGCCATGGCGGTAATGTGCGAACCGTTTTTGAAAACTCAGCTAAGACCTCGGTCTGTGACTCGTCAATTAAAATTTCTGCTGCTTGCAAGCGGGCTAACTCTGCTTCGAGATCAGATAATGATGTTAATTCACTAATTGTGAAGCGACCACTACTCAATTCAGCCACCGCTAGACCATAACTGCCTTTTTGCTCATACACCGCCACTAATAGGTTTTCATTACGGCTATCGAGCAGTGCTTCTTCGGTGAGTGTGCCCGGTGTAATTACCCGCACCACTTGCCGATCAACCGGGCCTTTGCTAGTCGCTGGGTCGCCAATTTGCTCACAAATAGCAACCGACACACCCTTATTAATTAAACGTGCTAAATACGAATCAGCCGCATGATAAGGAATGCCCGCCATCGGGATCGGCTTGCCATTGCTATTGCCGCGCGCTGTTAAAGTGATATCCAATAATTCTGCCGCGCTATGCGCATCGTCATAAAACATCTCATAAAAATCACCCATGCGATAAAACAACAGATAATCTGGATTTTCAGCTTTGATCCGCATATATTGCTGCATCATCGGTGTGTGGTTTTGATTGGCACTCATCTGCTATATTGTAGCGTATGAAAATACATTCTGACGACGATCTTCAACAATTAACTGCACAAGCTGCCCAATCGTTATTAAAAAAACAGTGGTCACTATCGGTTGCCGAATCCTGCACAGGTGGTTGGGTCGCTAAGTGTTGCACTGATCTTGCAGGAAGTTCCGCCTGGTTTGAACGGGGCTTTGTGACCTATAGTAATCAAGCAAAACAAGATATGTTGGGCGTTGATACTGAAACATTGAATATTGATGGCGCGGTCAGCGAGCAAACCGTGATTGCAATGGCACAAGGCGCTTTGCAAAATTCTAATGCCAATATCAGTGTCTCTATCAGCGGAATTGCTGGCCCTGATGGTGGTTCTGATGAAAAACCGATTGGCACGGTTTGGCTTGCTTGGGCTACTGAAAAATCCGCTAAAGCTGAACTTCATCATTTTTCTGGCAACCGTGATGCAGTCAGACGACAAGCTGTTGCAGCGGCATTAAAAGGAATCATTAAAATCGCTAGAGCGTGAATACCCGTAATCAATAAAACTGCACATTTTCTAGCATCCATCCTGAATGCGCTATCTGCGTTATATTATCGAGAAATATGACAATATTACACCAATAATATGCCTTGCTAGCCCATCCATTATGAACACTAGGTAAACAGCAGTTTCATTGAATACGGGTATATGGGATAATCGCGCTCTTACCTATTCAGATCCCACATAAGGCTCATATTAATGGACGATAATAAGAAAAAAGCACTCGGCGCAGCACTTAGCCAAATAGAAAAGCAATTTGGTAAAGGTGCAGTGATGCGTTTGGGTGACTCTGCCGCTGCTCGTGATATTGAAGTTGTATCTACAGGCTCTATTGGTCTTGATGTTGCTTTAGGCATAGGTGGCTTACCACGAGGCCGTGTTGTTGAAATATATGGTCCAGAATCTTCAGGCAAAACAACACTTACATTGCATGCCATTGCAGAAATGCAAAAACTGGGCGGCACCGCTGCATTTGTTGATGCCGAGCATGCCTTAGATCCACTTTACGCCACCAAATTAGGTGTTAATATTGACGATTTATTAGTTTCACAACCTGACACCGGTGAGCAAGCCTTAGAAATCACCGATATGTTAGTGCGCTCTGGTGCTGTTGACATAATTGTTATTGACTCTGTTGCCGCACTCACACCCAAAGCTGAAATTGAAGGTGATATGGGCGACAGCCATATGGGTTTACAAGCGCGTTTAATGTCTCAAGCATTGCGCAAGCTCACTGCAAATATCAAACGTTCAAATACCTTGGTTGTTTTCATCAATCAACTTCGTATGAAAATTGGCGTTATGTTTGGTAGCCCTGAAACAACTACCGGTGGTAATGCCCTTAAATTCTACGCCTCTGTTCGCCTTGATATTCGTCGTATCGGCGCTATCAAAAAAGGCGATGAAATATTAGGTAATGAAACTCGCGTTAAAGTAGTTAAAAATAAAGTGGCACCTCCTTTCAAACAAGTGGTATTCGATATTCTTTATGGTGAAGGTATTTCACATGAAGGCGAGTTAATCGATCTTGGTGTTGAGAATAATATCGTAGAAAAAGCCGGTGCTTGGTATAGCTACAGCGGCACACGTATTGGTCAGGGTAAAGATAATGTGCGTACCTATCTGAAAGAACATCCTGAAATGGCAGATAAAATTGAAGCTAAAATTCGTGCCATCCTATTACCGAAAGACACACCTGATAAAGCGAGCGCTAAAGCGAAAGATAAGGCTGGCTAAATGAGCAAGCAATCGCTGCGCGAACGGGCGATGAATTTCTTAGCGAGGCGTGAACACAGTGTTGATGAACTCATCACTAAATTAGTCAAAGCAGAATTTGACCGTGATGATGTGCTAACCACTATCGCAAGGTTAACAGAACAAGATCTACAAAGTGATCAACGGTTTGCCGAAAATTACACACGATATCGTTCGAATCGTGGCTTTGGTGACCAAAAGATTAGACAAGAATTAAAAGAACGTGGTGTGGCTGTTGAGCTTATCAATGACACATTAGATAATGCAGATATTGATTGGTTTGCACTTGCCACTACGGTCAAATGCAAACGTTTTGGAGAGCAAAAACCGGGGGATATTAAAGAACGTGCCAAGCAACAGCGTTTTTTACACTATCGCGGCTTTACTCATGAACAAATAAATGAAAGTTTTAGATGAAAAGTAGCTCAGATATTCGCCAGCTTTTTCTGGATTTTTTCCAAGAAAGAGGTCATACCGTTGTAGCCAGCAGTCCGCTGGTTCCGGCTAACGACCCCACTTTGCTATTTACTAATGCGGGCATGGTGCAATTTAAAGAGCTGTTTTTAGGTCAAGAAACCCGTAAATATACACGGGCAGTAACAACGCAACGCTGTGTACGTGCCGGCGGCAAACATAATGATTTAGAAAATGTCGGTTATACCGCGCGTCACCATACTTTCTTCGAAATGTTAGGCAATTTCAGCTTTGGTGATTATTTCAAACGTGAAGCTATTCAATACGCATGGCAATTTCTAACTGAAACACTAGAACTACCTGCTGAAAAATTGTGGATCACCATTTTTGAAGATGACGATGAAGCCGCTGAAATTTGGCTCAATGAGATCGGTGTAGATCCTGCTCGCCTTTCTCGTATTGGTGCAAAAGATAACTTCTGGTCGATGGGCGATACCGGTCCTTGCGGTCCTTGCTCTGAAATTTTCTATGATCATGGTGCAGACATTGCCGGCGGCCCTCCGGGTACCCCTGAAGAAGATGGCGATAGATATATCGAAATTTGGAACCTGGTTTTCATGCAATACGATCGTGCGCAAGATGGCACCATGACCCCGCTTCCAAAACCATCGGTTGATACTGGAATGGGCTTAGAACGCTTAGCTGCAATTTTACAAGGTGAACACAATAATTATCAGATTGATTTATTCCAGCACTTAATTAAAGCGATTCAAGCATTATCAGCCACCAAAGACTCATCAAACACGTCATTACGTGTTATTGCTGATCACATTCGTTCATGCGCCTTTATGATTACTGACGGCGTGCAACCTTCAAATGAAGGGCGTGGTTATGTATTACGTCGTATTATTCGTCGTGCCATTCGTCATGGTCATAAACTCGGTCTTAAAGAAGATTTCTTCTACAAATTAGTCACGCCACTTGTTGATGAAATGGGTGAAGCATTCCCTGAATTAGCAAAAGCACAGCCTTTGGTTGAGCGCGCCTTAAAACAAGAAGAAGCCCGCTTTGCTGACACATTAGATAACGGCCTTAAGATTCTTGAACATGCTATTGATGAAATGGCTGATAAAGAAATTCCCGGTGAAATAATATTTTTGCTCTATGACACTTACGGATTCCCCTTTGACTTAACGGCTGATATTGCGCGTGAACGCAATTTAACGATGGATGTTGCAGGATTTGAACGCGCCATGGAAGCACAACGTACCCGCGCGCGCGCTGCTAGCCAATTTGCAGGTGCTTTATCAGATCAAGTCAATATCGAAGGTGAAACAGAATTCCTTGGTTATAATTCAACACGCCAACAGGCAGTCATCACCAGCATTTTAGTTGATGGCGAACATATTGATCAGCTACATCAAGGACAACAAGGCATTTTAGTATTAGATCACAGCCCTTTTTATGCTGAATCAGGTGGTCAAGCGGGTGACTTGGGACAAATTTCAACGAATAATGCTAATTTTGAGGTTACCGATACCCGCAAACAAGGCAAAGTATTCACTCATATTGGTGTCTGTGAACATGGTGACTTTAATGTGGGCGATACTGTTAGCGCACATATCGATGAACATAATCGCACCGCAACAGAGCTCAACCACTCTGCTACTCACCTGCTCCATGCCGCATTACAGCAAGTCTTAGGCGATCACGTCACCCAAAAGGGATCACTGGTAGATGCGCAACGTTTGCGTTTTGACTTCTCACATTTTGAACCCGTCAACAGGCAACAATTGCACGACATTGAACGGCTAGTCAATCAACATATTCGCCTTAACCATAAAATTAAAACCAATATAATGGCATTAGACGATGCCAAACAATCCGGTGCAATGGCTTTGTTTGGTGAAAAATATGAAGAGGATGTACGTGTATTAAGCATGGGTGATTTTTCCACCGAATTATGTGGCGGCACACATGCTCCTCGCACCGGTGGCATTGGTCTGTTAAAAATAGTATCTGAAGCAGGGATCGCATCAGGTGTACGTCGTATTGAAGCCGTGACCGGTGAAAAAGCACTTGATTATATTGATGCCAACCAAGCACGATTAAATAAAGTATCCACTATCATCAAAGCCAACCCAAATAATGTTGAAGAAAAAACCGCACAACTTGTTCAACGCACTCGCCAACTTGAAAAAGAGTTAGATGCCTTAAAAAGTAAATTGGCAAGCAGTGCCGGCAGTGATTTAGCCAGCTCAGCTCAAGACATTGCCGGCATCAACGTGCTTGCAGCGCAACTTGAAGGTGCTGATGGCAAAAGTTTGCGTGATACAGTTGACCAACTTAAAAATAAACTAGGCACAGCAGCGATAATTTTATCGTCTGTTAATGGCGACAAAATAACCCTCATTGCCGGTGTAACAAAAGATGCTACCGATAAAATTCGTGCTGGTGATCTTGTTGCACATGTGGCTGCACAAGTTGGCGGCAAAGGTGGCGGTCGTTCAGATATGGCGCAAGGTGGTGGTAATCAGCCCGAAAATCTTGGCGCAGCATTAAATTCGGTTTCAGATTGGATAACCGCGCAGGTGGAAAAATAACATGGCATTAATTGTACAAAAATATGGCGGCACATCCGTTGGCACAGTTGAACGCATTCAACACGTTGCTAAAAAAATAATAAAACAGCAACAAGCCGGTGACGACCTAGTCATTGTAGTTTCTGCGATGAGCGGTGAAACTAATCGGTTAATAGCTTTAGCTAATGAACTTAATGACCATCCTCATGGCCGCGAGTTAGATGTTCTTCTATCCACTGGCGAACAAGTTACTATTGCCCTGCTCTGCATGGCATTACAACAACAAGGTGCAAAAGCCAATTCATATACGGGTAGCCAAGTTCGAATTTTAACGGATAATACCCATAATAAAGCCCGTATTATGGAAATCGATGATAATAAAATCCGTAGCGGTCTAGCAGATGGACACATCGTTGTGGTCGCCGGCTTTCAAGGCTGTGATGAACATGGCAATATCACCACACTAGGCCGCGGCGGCAGTGATACCACCGCTGTAGCGCTTGCAGCGGCTTTAAAAGCAGATGAATGTCAGATTTATACCGATGTTGATGGCGTATATACCACCGATCCACGCGTTGTACCCGAAGCGCGCAGGCTCGATCAAATCACTTACGAAGAAATGTTAGAAATGGCGAGTCTGGGAACAAAAGTATTACAAATTCGCTCTGTAGAATTCGCCCGCAATTATAATGTTCCGTTACGTGTGCTCTCCTCCTTCAAAGAAGGCGGTGGCACATTAATTACGGCTGAGGATCTCACTATGGAAAAAGCAGTTATATCAGGTATCGCCTTCAACCGAGATGAAGCAAAATTAACCGTGCTTGGCGTACCGGATCATCCCGGTATCGCAACTCAAATCCTTGGTCCCATCGCCAAAGAAAATATTGAAGTAGACATGATCATCCAAAATACAGGGCATGATGGCAGCACCGACTTTACATTCACTGTTCATCGTAGTGACTATCAAATAGCATTAAAGATCTTACAACGCACCGCCGATACACTTAATGCAAGAGAAGTAATTGGTGATGATAAAATCACCAAAGTATCTGTCGTAGGCGTTGGCATGCGTTCACATGCGGGCATTGCTAACACCATGTTCGAAACACTGGCTAACGAGAATATCAATATTTGTATGATTTCAACATCAGAAATAAAAATATCCGTTGTGGTTGATGAAAAATATTTAGAACTTGCGGTTAGATCACTACATAGTACATTTAATCTCGAGCAGGAATAATTCATAGTGGTATAATATAGCCTGCTACACAGTAAAAAATGTATTTCTGTAAGAATGAAATATTAGAGATGGAATAAATTTTGGTGGCAACCAATACGGTTGAAAATAGTCAAAGTCGAAGAACTATTCCAAAACCACACACTGGATAGTATTTTTAAAGTTTAAGGAGAATAATATGCTAATACTCACCCGTCGCATTGGCGAAGCACTCATTATTGGCGATGACGTTGTTGTTAACATTCTAGGCGTTAAAGGCAATCAAGTAAGAATCGGTATCGATGCACCTAAAGAAATATCGGTACATCGCGAAGAAATCTACGACCGAATTCAAGCCGAAAAAGAACAAACAAAAGCAGGTTAAAACCCAATTTTTTGCTAGCTTATTCACCCACACTTGGTATAATAGTCCGCTTGTGTGGAGAGCTGGCCGAGTGGCTGAAGGCGCGCCCCTGCTAAGGGCGTATAGGTTTACCCCTATCGAGGGTTCGAATCCCTCGCTCTCCGCCATTCATATTGCGGTTATCGGCTTAACCCCGTATAATCGATAGATTAAGCGCCCGTAGCTCAGCTGGATAGAGTACCTGGCTACGAACCAGGCGGTCACACGTTCGAATCGTGTCGGGCGCACCATTAAATTGGTAATACATTCAAGCAGTTAGTCATTAATGATTAGCTGCTTTTTTGTATCCAGCACTTGCTGTGCCCAAAAATGCGCCCCCCACGGTCTTCAATTGTGACAAGCTATCCGCATAAGGTGCTAAATGCTCTGATGACAGATGAGCATAACGCTGAACCATCCTAATATCAGACCATCCACCCAGTTCTTGAAGTATATGAACCGGTGTCCCATTTTGAATATGCCAACTCGCCCAAGTATGCCGCAAATCATGCCAACGGAAATCAACTATCCCCGCTTTCAACAGTGCATTACGCCACGCTTTCGTATTTCCCTTTTTTACAGGCTTACCTTTATAGGTAAACACGAACTTTAAATGATCACCTTGCAACTCTCGTAACAATACAATCACCTCATTATTAAGTGGTACACCAATAGACCGACCAGCTTTAGCCTGATCAGCATGGATCCACGCTACTCGTCTTGTTAGATCAACTTGTGACCATTCAAGACCCGTAACATTAGATTCACGCAAACCAGTAGCCAATGAAAATCGTACCATTGCCACTAAATGACTAGGTAAGAAAGATAAGATCCTTTGCACCTCTTCGGGCGTTAACCACCGTATTCGACGTTTAGGTTCTTTAAGCATCCTTACATAAGGTGCTTTATCTATCCAATCCCACTCACGATATGCCCTGTTCAATATAGCGCGAACAACTTCCATCATCCGGTTAACCGTTGCAGGCTTAACGCCTGTATCAAGTTTGGCATAGGTAATATCATCTAGCTTGTCTCGTGTTACTTCATCAAGAAAATTCTCTCCAATGAAAGGATCAACCCATTTAATATGAGCTACATCATCTTTAATTGTTTTCTTATCTTGGTTTTCACGAAACCAACGTACCACTGCTTCTTTCCACGTTCGTCGTGGTTTTTCACCCAATTGGATGATTCGCCACAAATTGGCTCGAAATGTATCTTCATATTCCTGAGCCTGCCTTTTATCTACTGTTTTAGTAGATTTTCGTACTCTTTCTCCGTTTGGTGCTGTGAATTTGCACCACCAGAAGTTTGAGTTTGGTCGCTTATACAACATAGAGATGTACCTCCGTTTTGTACTTGCAACCCCAGCCGAGACTGAGCATAGTTCGAACGTAGATAAGAAACAAGATCTTCCAACAAAAACACCCATTGTTTGGCAGGTTTAGCCGCAGGAATTTCACCTTTAACGGCTTTACCTCGAAGTGTCTGCCAATGCATCTTAAGAAAGTCCGCAGCTTCATACAAATCAAGCGTTTGATGAACATTACTCACCATCACTCTGCTTCCTATATTCATCCGCCACCGCCTTATCAGATGGATGAAGCTCGCTATCTTCCGACATATTCAAGTAAGTATTGTAAGCTTTCACTTTTAGCGCAACTTTTTGTGCAATATAGCCATGAAAATCAAAATCAGTCATATATTCACGATCATCATGGTATTTTTTAGCCGATCTAATATACAAATGAATACCTTCAATAGGATCAGAATAGCCCTCCCGTGCCATAAAAGAGGTCAAGCCACTGATGCCGTTAACAAACAAAGAACGATCACTAGGCGGCCTCCCCTTCTCCACTGGTATACGAGAAATGCTTTTATCTCCTGACCACTTAGCCTGCTGTAAAATATCCCATACAGAGGCCGTATCCCAACGACTTTGTGTTTTATCTGTTTCGCTAGGAATCGTTAATCTAAGCCAATCTATTGAAGCATATTGGAGTGGCTACACTATCTCGTACCTAGATGATTGATTAAACTATCATCAAAAAAGGAACAAGAGATGGCATACAGAAAATACGACCAACAGTTAAAAGACACCGTAATAGAAGAAGTACTCATTGGTGAACGGATTCAGCATCTTTACCCGCCAACTTTAATATAATCGTAAATCGCGACTTTCTATCAACAAGTGTGGCAATGTGAGTATTTCCTGAGCCTGAAACTAAGTCACCCTCCCAATGACCGATCGATTTACGATTGTCGATATTCTTCGAGCGTTCGTGAATAGAAACACCGTTAACGATATTTATAAAGCCCCTGTCACCACTTCTTGTATGAAAGCGACTGTGGCGCATAGGACGCTTTCTGCGAAGATATTCTGTAAAGGAATGATGAATAATCTTTTTGGATCTCACGTACAGTGATTTGTAAATAGTTTCATGAGAAACTTGCATGTATTTACGTCTTGAATACTCAACTTTAAGCCAACCTGAAATTTGCTCTGGCGACCACTTTAATTCAAGTTTTTCTAAAACTAGCTGTTTTAGCTCTGGGTTAATTTCCAGAGTTCCAAGCTTGGATCGTTTTGCCATTCTTCTTGCTCGCCTATCAGCATCAGTTGCTTTGTAATAGCGTCTACCTCGATTACGAGCAACTTCCCTAGAAATGCTTGAAGGTGAACGTCCTAGCAATCTAGTTATTGCTCTGATACTCATTTTCGCTGATAATCCAGCACGAATTTCTTCACGTTCTTCACTGGTGAGATGACTTATATTTCTAGTTCTCTGTCGAGGTTTGATACCGCCAGTTTCGCGGAGAATGGTAAACACGGAACCAGGTTTGGCCTCAATTACTCGCCCTATATCGCTAAAACCAGCTCCTTGTTTCCATAAATCATAAACTAAATCTTTCTCTTCTTGGGTAAATGTGCGTTTTATACGTTTCATCAAATGTCCTCATGCAAACCAGTATTTTAGTATAACTGTTGCGTTGTTCACTTGAATCTACAGCGGCCTTTTTTAGAATATCTCGCTCCTCCTTCACTCGTTTAAGTTCTGCTTCAAGTTTGGCAATTTTTAACCGTTCATCAGATGATTGAACTCGTTTGGGTTCATCTGATAACTGGCTTCGCCAGTGATATAAAGTTTTGGTACTGATCCCTAACCGTTCTGACACCTCAGCAACTGAGTAACCACGATCAGTTATTTGCTTGACTGCTTCGGTTTTAAACTCTTGGGTATAACGTTTTCCTTTGCTCATAAACACCTCTGTTTGAAGTTACATTGTAACTATTAAAAGTGTCTAGCAAAATCTGGGAAGTCCAAAATACGACCCTATGTAGAACTTTTGACGAAGATTGGCTGGCTGGTTTATTCAGTAAGCTGAAGAAGCGTAATAAATACCACAAATCGGACAGCAAGTTGAAATTTGAGACTACAGCTGTCAATTTCAAGAAAGATAAAAGTCTTGATCTAGATCATGACCACTACATATAGTGCTTTTATTTTTTAAAACCACAATATATAGTGGTTTTTCAGGTTTGGAGTAACTCAAGTATTTACTATCCGGATAAAGGAAAAGTAAGCTGATCAAGCTGTGGTTTTTACGTGTTATCTCCTTTCTAATCGAATTGCTGAAATTTCTCAGCAGAGAGAGTGAACAAAGGGGAAAAATGCATGTACTCAGAGAAAGCAACTACTGCCAGAGATCCCTCGGTAGCTAAATTACCCTCGATGGTGATGAAACGTGATGGCCAGCAAGCTAAATTTGATGCTGACAAGATTCTCTCAGCGATCCAACGTGCAGGTCTTGCTACTGGAGAATTTACCGTAGATGTTGCGCGCCAACTAACCGATGATGTATTGAAGGTGCTTCGCTATCGTTATGCTACTGGTACACTTGAGATTGAACAGATCCAAGATGTGGTTGAACACGTCCTAATTACTTCCGACCATTACCGCACTGCACGTGCATATATTGTCTATCGCGAACAACACGGAAAGTTGCGTCAAGATCAAAAGTCTATGATCGATGTTGAGTCCTCAATGAATGAATATTTGGATCAGATTGATTGGCGAGTTAGCGCTAACGCCAATCAAGGCTATTCATTAGGTGGACTGATTCTTAACACGGCGGGTAAAGTCACTGCCAACTATTGGCTTAACCATGTCTATTCTAATGAAGTAGGCTTAGCTCATCGTGAAGGCGAACTTCATATTCATGATCTCGATATGTTGGCTGGTTATTGTGCTGGTTGGTCATTGCGGATCTTATTGACAGAAGGGTTCAATGGCGTGCCGGGTAAGGTTGAGGCCGGTCCACCAAAGCATTTTTCCAGTGCATTGGGGCAGATGGTGAATTTCCTTGGGGCATTACAGAATGAATGGGCTGGTGCACAGGCTTTTAGTTCCTTTGATACGTATTTAGCACCTTATATACGCCGTGGAGCGTTGAGCTATGAGATCGTTCGTCAATGTATTCAGGAGTTTATCTATAATCTTAATGTTCCTTCACGATGGGGAACACAAACTCCCTTTACTAATCTGACTTTTGACTGGGTTTGTCCCGATGATTTGCAGGAACAAATTCCGATTATTGCAGGTGAAGAAATGGATTTTTCTTATGGTGATCTGCAGGTAGAAATGGACATGATCAATCAGGCTTATATTGAAGTAATGATTGCTGGTGATGCCAAGGGAAGAGTTTTTACTTTTCCAATTCCTACATACAACATCACTAAGGATTTCCCATGGGAAAGTGATAATGCAATACGGTTATTTGATATGACCGCTAAATATGGATTGCCCTATTTCCAGAATTTCATTAACTCCGATATGGAACCAAGTCAGGTTCGTTCAATGTGTTGCCGCCTACAACTGGATCTACGAGAGTTGTTGAAACGTGGTAATGGCCTGTTCGGCTCTGCGGAACAAACGGGTTCTATCGGGGTTGTCACCATCAATTGTGCTCGTCTTGGGTATCTGTATAAAAATGACGAAGCAACATTACTTCAGAACATTGACAGGTTGATGGAGCTAGCTAAGAACAGTCTAGAGATCAAGCGCAAGTTAATTCAACGTTATATGGATGGTGGATTATATCCTTATACCAAGCGTTATCTGGGGACTCTGAGAAATCATTTCTCCACTATTGGTGTCAACGGACTTAACGAGATGATCCGTAACTTCAGTGATGACACCCATGACATTAGTGATGAATGGGGCCGGAGTTTTTCTTCACGTCTCCTTACCCATATTAGAGAAAAATTAATCGCATTTCAGGATGAAACGGGGAATATGTATAATCTGGAGGCAACACCTGCTGAAGGAACTACTTACCGCTTTGCAAAAGAAGATCGTAAGCGTTTTACTGACATTATTCAGGCCGGAACAAAAGCTGCGCCTTACTACACGAACTCTTCACAGTTACCGGTTGGGTTGACGGATGATCCTTTTGAGGCTTTATCACTACAAGATGAGTTGCAGACTCAATACACTGGTGGCACAGTGTTGCACCTTTATATGAACGAACGCATTTCGGACTCACACGCATGTAGCACTCTAGTTCGGCGAGTATTGGAATGTTTCCGACTGCCCTACATTACGATTACACCCACATTCTCAATTTGTCCCAAACACGGCTATCTTTCAGGTGAACATGAATTCTGTCCAGATTGTGATAAAGAAATATTGGCAGAAAAGCGGACTCAACAGGCTGCTGCCTAATCATTTAAATAGGTTAAACAGGAGAAAACAATGTCAACTAACAACACTATGACTATTGAATTGCGTGAAGAAGAACGTCAGCGCTGTGAAATTTGGACACGCGTGATGGGATATCACCGGCCAGTAACGTCATTCAACCCCGGTAAGCAAAGTGAGCATGCTGAACGCAAACACTTTGTTGAATGCCCAACACATCATTAACAAAAACGGTACTAGTTAAATGCACCTCAATATTGGTGGTATGACATCGTTCACTACCATTGATTTCCCCGGTCATTTAGCTGCAGTCGTATTTTTACAAGGCTGTGCTTGGCGATGTGCTTATTGTCAGAACCCTCACTTACTTGCAGTAGATGAAGCCTCTGATGATTGGGAAATGTTACGACGTTTTTTAGAAAAGCGACGTGGATTATTGGATGGCGTGGTATTTAGTGGTGGTGAGCCATTATTGCAATCTGGTTTATCAGAAGCTATAGCTGCTGTGAAGGATATGGGGTTTAAAGTTGCACTCCACACTGCGGGTGGCAATCCACAACGTTTATCCCGATGCTTGCCACTGCTGGATTGGGTAGGTCTTGATGTCAAAACAACATTTACCAACTATGCAGATCTAACGGGGATAGAAGGAAGTGGCAAAAAGGTTCGTGAAAGTCTGAAACTACTTCTGGAAAGTGGAATTGATTATGAAGTTCGCACTACGGTTGATCCAAATTTCTTTGCCGGAAATACGCTGCTCGAACTGGCAAAAATATTGGCAGCAGTAGGGGTGAAAAATTACGCATTACAGCAATGTCGTGCGGTTGAAGATTATGATTTTGATGGCACTCCCTTTGTACTTGACGGTATTTTTATAAATACGATCAATGCCATGTTTCCCAAGTTTACGTTAAGAACATCCTAATTATTTAATGAGGTTTTGATAGATGGAACAAAGTACAGATTCATTTAAGCTGAAAATTGGTTTGGCTGAAATGCTCAAAGGTGGGGTAATAATGGATGTTACCAATCCTGAGCAAGCAAAAATTGCACAAGACGCAGGTGCTGTTGCCGTGATGGCATTGGAGCGGATTCCATCTGACATTCGAAAAGATGGTGGCATTGCACGAATGAGTGACCCAGAAATGATCAAAGGAATACAGAATGAGGTTTCTATTCCTGTGATGGCGAAATGCCGAATTGGTCATTTTGTTGAGGCTCAGATTTTACAAGCACTGGACGTTGATTTTATAGATGAAAGTGAAGTACTAACCCCAGCCGATGAAACGAATCATATTTGGAAAAATGATTTTAAGGTGCCCTTTGTCTGTGGTTGTCGAAATCTAGGTGAGGCATTAAGACGGATAGGTGAAGGTGCCGCCATGATTCGAACTAAAGGTGAGGCGGGTAGCGGTAACATTGTTGAAGCTGTTCGTCATATGCGTCAGCTTCAATACGATATGAAAAGTCTGACCGGCTTGGGAATTGAAGAGCTGATGGCAAAAGCGAGAGATTTTGGTGCGCCGTTTGATTTGGTTCGTCAGGTCGCTGAAACAGGAAAATTACCCGTACCTAATTTTGCGGCTGGTGGCGTGGCAACCCCAGCTGATGCGGCATTGATGATGCAACTAGGTGCAGAAACGGTATTTGTCGGATCAGGAATATTTATGAGTGACGATCCCGCGGATAGGGCCAAAGCTATCGTTGAAGCAGTAATGTATTTTGATGATCCTCAAAAATTGGCTGAGATTTCAACAGGCCTAAGAAGTGCGATGAAAGGCCTTGATATTGCGGAAATTCCAGTTGAACAGCGTTTACAGGAACGAGGTTGGTAGTGAAGATAGGCTTACTTGCCTTACAGGGTAATGTTGAAAAACACAGTCAGATTTTATTGCAGTTAAATTTTGAGCCGATATTAGTACGTTACCGAGAGCAACTAGAACAAGTATCTGGTTTAGTTATACCCGGCGGGGAATCTACAACAATGAGCAAGTTGTTAGATACGACTGGATTAAGACAGCCAATCCAGACTTTTGCTCAGCAATATCCCATATTAGGCATCTGTGCTGGTTTGATCCTGCTAGGTAACGCACTACACAGTGACGCAGATATAAATACGTTTGGCTTGATCGATGTCAATGTGACACGCAATGCCTATGGGCGACAATTAGATTCATTTGTGAATGATGTGGTCGTCAATCTTAAGGATAAGCAGGAAACCATTCCTGCTACCTTTATTCGAGCGCCAAGAATCAGTGATATTGGGCCAGATGTTGAGCTGTTAGCTAGTTATAACCATGAAGCTGTGGCAGTTCGACAAGGCAGGCATATTGGGCTGACATTTCATCCTGAATTAGATGATGTGACTTTGTTTCATCAATTGGCTTTTGGTACTTAGCCGAATTAATTTTTAGGTTTTAGCATTATGACAGTAGCAAAAATTGGCATCGTGGCAATCAGTGATCGTGCCAGCAAGGGTATTTATGAAGATATTTCTGGCAAGGCAATTATTGAAACCTTAAATGACTATCTGACATCATTTTGGCAACCGGTGTATGAGGTGATTCCCGATGAACAAGCTGAGATTGAAGCCATATTGATCAAAATGGTGGATGAAGATCACTGTTGCCTTGTGGTAACAACAGGGGGAACCGGCCCGGCAAAACGTGATGTGACACCGGAAGCAACGGAAGCCGTATGTGATCGTATGATGCCGGGATTTGGTGAATTAATGCGGGCAGAATCTTTAAAATTTGTACCAACCGCTATTTTATCTCGCCAGACCGCAGGGCTAAGAGGAAATAGTTTGATTATTAACCTTCCCGGCAAACCTAAGTCTATTCGTGAATGTCTTGATGCTGTTTTTCCTGCGGTACCTTATTGCATCGACTTGATGGAAGGGCCTTATTTGGAATGTGATGAAACAGTTATTAAACCCTTTAGACCAAAAAGTAAGTAGCGATATGGACTATTGCGGCAAAGCCTCAACAAAGTCAGCGGTTAAATAGATGGCATGATTTAACGCCTGTGGAAACGCGTCTAAATCAACGCTATCAATAAGATTCTTCACTTGCAGCCCCAATTCAGTATTGCCTTCAATTGATAAGCGGCGTTGAAAAAACAACGTGTCAGGATCTTCACGCCGACTGGCTAGTAATAAAAATTCTTTGCTGTGACCAGAAAATGTAGTGTCAGCAGTGTTTGTGCCTTCACTAAAAGCGAGCTGGTTCTGCTTTAAATAAACTTGCCAATCAAAATTTAAGTCTTTGATTTGAATTCTTAGTACCGCATCTTCAAGAAAATCGAGTTCACCATCCATCAGTTGTTGTTGCAGTAAGTAGTTAGATACTTTTGTGGCAATAGTTAATTGAATAGCCTTGGGCATAAGTCTGAAAGGCGTTCTCCACGGCAAATATTGAATACCGGGTAAGCGTGCTAATTTTTGAGGAATTAATAACGCAAGTTTATGCGGAATTGTAGCCATATTTGATCTCACTTAAAGCGTGTAAATTAGATTTAATGACCATAATGGTGGTTATTAGCGAGATAACAATGATATGGATCAAAGGAGAATCAATTAGTCATTTTTTGCTCATTAAAACCCTTATCATGTACCGACAAAAATAGAGGAGTAAAGGGATGGAACTGGTTTGTCCAGCGGGCAATATCTCGATGCTAAAAATGGCTGTTGATAGTGGTGCCGATGCCGTTTATATCGGTTTTAAAGATGACACCAATGCCCGCCATTTTGCCGGTTTAAATTTTAATGACGGTACGGCACAAAAAGCCGTTAACTATGCTC
Source organism: Methylophaga sp. (assembly GCA_002733505.1). GTDB lineage: Bacteria > Pseudomonadota > Gammaproteobacteria > Nitrosococcales > Methylophagaceae. The sequence goes on from NVVW01000020.1 coordinate 38,629, forward strand.
ACGATCGTGGTAGCAAAGTCTATGTGGCGATTAATACCTATCCACAACCTGCGGGTTGGTCACGCTGGCAAAAAGCGGTTGATGTGGCGGCTGATATTGGTATTGATGCCTTGATTATTGCTGATATGGGTGTATTAGCTTACGCCACAGAAAAACAGCCTAATCTTGCTCGTCATTTATCCGTGCAAGGTTCAGCCACCAATGCCGAAGCCTTACGGTTTTATAAGCAACAGTTTGATATACGCCGAGCGGTTATTCCACGGGTATTATCCATGTCACAAGTTAAACGCTTGGCAGAAGATAGCCCAGTGGAACTGGAAGTCTTTGGCTTTGGCAGTTTATGTGTAATGGTCGAAGGCCGTTGTTTATTATCTTCTTATGCCACCGGCGAATCACCGAATACCTGCGGCGCATGCAGCCCAGCCAAAGCGGTTCGTTGGGTTGAGACGCCAGAAGGTACGGAGAGTCGCTTAAATGATGTGTTAATTGATCGTTATGCACCTGATGAAAAAGCAGGCTATCCCGTGGTGTGTAAAGGACGATTTAATGTGGATGGTCATACCTATCATGCTTTAGAAGAACCAACGAGTTTGAATACCTTAGAACTTCTACCCGAGTTACAAGCAGCAGGGGTCAAAGCGATCAAAATTGAAGGCCGTCAACGCAGTACAGCGTATGTATCTAAGGTCGTGAAAGTATGGCGACAAGCCATCGATAGTTGCCATGCAGATTCACAAAACTATGTCGCTGAACCACAATGGATGAATGATCTTGCTGGCGTGTCAGAAGGCACTCAAACCACGCTGGGCGCATACAACCGCCCATGGCAATAAATAATGTAGGTCAAAACCCATGAAACTCTCTTTAGGTGCTATTCAATATTTTTGGCCACGCCAAACGGTGGAAGAATTTTATCAAACTCATGTAAACAGTGATATTGATATTATCTACCTTGGCGAAACAGTCTGTGCCAAACGTCGCTTTCTAAAAACAGCAGAATGGATTGAGTTAGCCAAAGAATTAGCTCAATCAGGCAAACAAGTGGTGTTATCAACACTCACATTAATTGAAGCTCAATCAGATATGACTGGTGTTAAACGCTTGTGTCAAAACGGCGATATTTTAGTCGAAGCCAATGACATGGGTGCTGTGCAACTCATGGCTGATCAATCTTTACCTTTTGTCGGTGGTCCGACGCTCAATATCTATAATGCTCACACCCTCAAATTATTACAGCAACAAGGTTTAATGCGTTGGGTGATGCCGGTTGAGTTAGATGCCAATACATTAAAAGACATATTGGCCGATGTTGAGACCATGGGCTTTAAAGGCAAAATTGAAACAGAAGTATTTTCATTTGGTCGTATGCCATTAGCGTTTTCAGCCCGTTGTTTTACCGCACGATTTCGTAAACTGCCTAAGGATGATTGCCAGCTTGTTTGCCAAGATTATCCTGAAGGTTTGGCTATGGATAGCCAAGAAGGTGAACAATTTTTCACCATTAATGGCATTCAAACCCAATCTGGACGAATTCAACATCTGTTACCGCATTGGCAACAAATGCAACAACTCGACGTTGATGTTATGCGACTTAGCCCACAGCCGAATCATATGACAGAGATTATTCAACGTTACGCACAGATGATAAAGGGTGAATCAACCGATACGGATGTTGAGTCATTACTCAGTGCACCAGCGTGTGATGGTTATTGGCGTGGTGAGTCGGGGATGGATGCTATTGCTGTTGAGGCTTGACATTAGGGAACTGCCGCCACATTTTATGGGCGGCTGAATTTGTTTGTTAGTAAAAGGGAGAGCTTAAATTCTGCATACTCACTTGATGGGGGAAAGAAGATCTGGATTAGTGACCAGCTTTCTTACGCCATGTGCATGATCTTCGTTGAAAATATTCTCTTTGCACCATTTGCCAACGGTTGCAATATTGACCCTGCCAACATGAGGATGGACGCTCCATGTTACCTGAAGAGGAGACCCCGCCTCGTTATACCTAGGGTCAGTAGTTGAACCTGCATATTCAATAGCTTTGCCTGTATTGTTCGGGATATTCAAAGCTTGATGAACTCCATTTTTCTTGCCATGTTTTGTTAACATTCCAAAATCTAAAGCATTACTATCATTGACCAAGACATATACTTGGGTTTCTACCCGTAATTGAGGGTTTTTGATTGAATCGCCCAAAGTAGGCCCCGGATTCACCTGCGCGGTCGAGTGTACATAATGAACTTCTATGGTGTCTCCTGCATAAAGACTGCCATGATCGCTTGGGTATATATCCTGAGTAAAAGGTTCTAACTCAGCCTTGGTTAAATTGCCTGTCCGGTTTGATACCCGTGACCATCCCCATTGCCGGCATACTTCGTGAAATTTCCCCCAGCATGCTCTGCATGAAACAACCAGCAAGCATCATCACCACTAATCTTGAGTTCTCTGAATGGGTGAGTGTTTATGGTGATGCCAAGATGACAACGGCACTCTTGGATAGGGTGACACATCATTGTTCAATTATCGAAATAAAAAATGATTCTTATCGGTTTAAACAAAGCCAAAAAAAGGCATTAAAATAACAGCCCTTGGGTGGGTCAGTTTTAAATGCGCAGGTGGGTCAAATTTGCATGCTTATTGACAGACATGGTTATTAATCGCAGCTGAATTACTTTATGTTCTCCCCATTAACTCAAAATCTTTGCCATGGACATACTTTTAGTATGAAACTCAGCATTAGCTCGACTTTTACTGGTAAATATAAGACTGACTTTTACTCAATAAAAATAGGAGTCCTAATAAAATCAAATGGTTGCAATGTTGAAAGGGACATGCTTTTAGTCAGACTAACACTAACTCCGTTAAATTCAAAGTAAATAGCTCAACTGGTGATCCAGTAAATTTAGGAGCAATCAAGTAAATCTAATAGTCTTAGGGTTAGTCCTGAGCCCCGTATCTAAATTAAAGGCTCAACTACATCTTCATGTTATTAAGCCTTAGCGCATTTAGAATGACGGATACTGAGCTAAAGATCATCGCTAATGCTGCGATCATGGGGGATAACAATAACCCGAAGACGGGATACAATACACCCGCCGCAATCGGCACACCTGCTGTGTTATAGATAAAGGCAAAAAATAAGTTTTGATGGATATTTCTCATAGTCACACGACTTAAACGAATGGCTCTTACAATACCGCGAAGATCACCTTTAACCAGAGTTACACCTGCACTTTCCATAGCTACATCAGTACCCGTTCCCATCGCCACACCTACATGAGCTTGAGCCAAGGCAGGTGCATCATTAATTCCATCTCCTGCCATGGCCACAATTCGCCCTTCTGCTTGCAATTGTTTCACTACTTCAGCTTTTTGCTCTGGCAATACTTCTGCATGAACTTGATCGATATCTAGTTTGGATGCCACTGCTTGTGCTGTTTTCCGACTATCACCTGTCAGCATCACTACACGTATACCTTCGGCATGGAGATCGCGTATTGCCTCTGGAGTACTGTCTTTAATCGGATCTGCAACCCCGATCAGCCCTGCCGCGACACCATCAATAGCCAGTAACATTACAGTTTGGCCTTCAGCACGTTGTTTATCTGCTTGCTGAGGTAACTCTCCAACATCGATGCTCAAGCTTTGAAGTAATTTAGTATTACCTAATGCAAGCGTGTGTCCATCAACAAGCCCCGTTACACCTTTACCAGTAATAGACTGAAAATCATCTGTTTGTGAAAGTTTGATTCCTTTATCTTCAGCACCTCTTACAATAGCTTCAGCCAATGGATGTTCACTAGCTCTTTCTAAACTTGCTGCTAAACGTAAATTGTTGTCTTCTTTAAAATCAGCTGTCGCAGTGACAGAAACCAGCTTGGGTTTACCTTCGGTTAACGTACCCGTTTTATCCACTACCAAGGTATCGACTTTTTGCAAAATCTCTAATGCTTCAGCATTTTTTATCAAAACCCCCATCATGGCACCTTTACCTGTACCCACCATGATTGACATAGGCGTCGCCAATCCCAACGCACAAGGACAAGCGATAATCAATACTGCTACAGCATTGATTAAAGCATAGGCTAATGCGGGTTCGGGGCCCCAAATACTCCAGACGATAAATGTTATCACTGCGGTGATAACCACAGCAGGTACAAATAAGCCTGCCACCACATCCACTAACTTTTGTATGGGCGCACGCGTGCGTTGTGCATCAGCCACCATTTTCACTATTTGAGAAAGTAAGGTATCGGCACCTACTTTTTCTGTACGCATTAATAGACTACCTGTACCATTCACCGTCGCGCCAATTAGTTTTTCTCCTGCAGATTTGGTGACTGGAATAGGCTCTCCTGTCACCATAGATTCATCGACATTGCTTTCACCTTCGATAACAACACCATCAACAGGGATTTTTTCACCGGGTCTCACGCGTAAGGTATCACCGACTTGCACATGTTCAAGTGAAATATCTTCCTCAACACCATTCTCTCGAACAATTCGAGCAGTTTTAGGCGCAAGCCCTAATAATAGTTTTATGGCAGTGTTTGTTTGACTTCTGGCACGTAACTCCATTACCTGTCCAAGTAAAACAAGTGCGGTTATCACAGCCGCAGCCTCAAAGTAAACAGGTACAACACCAGATTCATTAAACACTGCATCAGGGAAAGTTCCAGGTGCAATCACAGCTATGAAACTATATATCCAGGCTACGCCTACACCGACTGCAATCAAAGTAAACATATTCAGGTTACGTGTGACAATCGACTGCCAGCCACGCTGAAAAAATACCCAACCTGCCCACCATACTATTGGTGCAGATAATATTAATTCTGCCCACTGCCTTGCTACCGGTGAGATAATGCTATTGATTGCGCCAGGCCAGAACTCTGCTGCCATCGCACTGAAAAAAACTGGAATAGCAAGAAAGACACTAAACCAGAAGCGACGACTCATAAAATCCAGTTCACTAGTATCTTCACTAATCTCTACGGTTCGTGGCTCTAATGCCATACCACATTTTGGACAACTACTAGGATGATCCTGCAAAATTTCCGGGTGCATTGGGCAAGTATATTCTGTCTTTGTATTCGAAAGTGATACGTCTTTGGGTTCCAGAGCCATGCCACATTTCGGACATGGTGAATTAGGATCTGTTGACTCCACTTCAGGGTGCATTGGGCAGGTATAAATTATCTCGCTATCGTATACACCTTTAGTTATAGGTAGCACGACATTGTCTTGTTCATGTCCACCACAACAGCCATGCTGATTATCTAGAGGCTTCGCGTCATGATTATTTTCTCCACCACAGCCCCCATCAGCTTTATCCTCTTCAACGGAAGCCGTTTGATCATGACTGCATCCACAGCTCTCTTGCTTTTCATCTGATAAATAATCTTTAGGTGAGCCAGTGAATTTAGTTAAACAATGTTCACTACAAAAATAATGTATTTCGCTATCTAATTCGGTAATGTATTGACTGTTTTCATCAACCTTCATACCACAAACGGGATCAATTTTCACTGGACTCTCCTTTATCATTCGTTTCTATGTCCTACATTAATGTGTGTGATTATGGTCATCTGATGGCTCATCTTGAACGGGCGCCTCTTCCATTGCATCATGGTGTTGCTCACTAATACCTTCTACCATTTCAGATGTACTTATTTCATTATTATGACCATGTTCATCTGAGTTGGTTTTTGCAGAAGGCTCTGCATCATGGCTATGGTTATGACCATCAGCACCGTCTTCAACTTGCGGTAAAGACATTACTCCCAAACCGTAACGATAAACGGCCTCGGCTCCTAACCAACCAGCCTGTTACCATCAATAAGACTGCCGCAATAACAGATACTGACAAGAACTTAAGTCCAGGCATTATCCGTTTTTTTGCCAAGTTAATGCTAGAAACAGCTAATACTAAAAATAATAGTGCTGTCGGCACCGCCCAATTACGGTGTAATGTCATGGTGGCATGAGATGCGGCATCATGTGCGACCGAATTATAGGCAAACCAACCTGCAATCACTGTCAATATTGTAAATACAGATCCTGTCCACAAACTCCAATTTGCCATATTCAACCATTGCTCTTTCCATGGGTGATTTATGGGTAAAAGCGGCCTAAGTAAGTAGAACAATACCGAGATACTTAATAATGCAATTGTGAAATGAACAACTAATGGATGATAGTTGGGAATGATTTCAATCATGATTTTTCTCCTAACGTTAATTTTTTAATCGTTTTTAATCGACTGTTTCCGCCATAAAAAATAGACGACTGGTAATACTAGTAGCGCCATGAGCAGTGCGGTTATCATTCCCCCAACCACAGGAGCGGCAATTCGGCTCATTACTTCAGAACCTGTTCCCGTACCATACAGTACGGGTAATAGACCAACAATAGTTGCTATGGATGTCATCATCACAGGGCGAACTCGCATACCTGCTCCATCCATAACAGCTTGGCGTAAAACATCTACGGAAGGTTTAATACCTTGTTGTTCACACTCTGAGCGCATCCGTTCATAGGCCTGATTAAGATACAACAGCATAATGACACTTATCTCCACTGCTACGCCTGCTAGGGCAATAAAGCCAACGCCAACAGCAACAGAAAAATTAAAACCAAGATAAATCATAAGCTGAATGCTACCTACCATTGCCAATGGAAGCGTTGTCAAGATGATAGCTACTTCTGCAAAACGCCGAAAATTAATGTATAGCAAAATAATGATGATTGCTAAGGCTAAAGGAATTACATAAGTTAATTTTTCTTTGGCTCGCAGCATATATTCGTACTGTCCTGCCCAAATTAACGAATAACCAGCAGGTAAATTAACTTGCTGTTTAACAATTTCTTGGGCTTTTTCAACATAGCTACCAATATCCACATCTTCAATGTCAATATAGGTCCAGCCATTCAAACGGGCATTCTCACTTTTGATTGCCGGAGGGCCATCTTCAATATAGATATGAGCGACATCACCCAAAGCTATGTGCTCATTTTTAGCCGTCACAATAGGGAGTAACGCCATTTTTTCTGGCGAATTACGATAATCTTGTGGATAACGAATATTTATTGGGTATCGTTCCCGCCCTTCAACTGATTGAGATACATTGAGCCCACCTATAGCTGTTGCAATCACTTGCTGAATATCTGAAATATTCAAACCGTAGCGTGCTGCTTTTTCACGTTGAATATCAATTTTAATGTATCGCCCTCCGGCTACTCGTTCTGAATACACAGATGCCGTGCCGGGAATGTCCTTAATAATCGTTTCGAGCTGCTGACCTATTTCTTGGATCACCTTCAAATCTGGCCCAGCTACCTTTATCCCCACCGGAGTTTTAATACCCGTTGCCAGCATATCAATACGGGTTTTTATCGGCATAACCCATGCATTGGTGACACCGGGAAACTGAATCAAATTATTGAGCTCTTGTTTTAATTTTTCGGTCGTCATCCCTTCTCGCCACTCTGAATGGGGTTTAAGCTGGATAAATGTTTCAATCATTGTGAGTGGAGCGGGATCGGTTGCTGTTTCGGCTCGTCCCACTTTCCCAAAAACAGTTTCAACTTCCGGGATAGTACGAATTAATTTATTCGTTTGTTGTAATAGTTCACGTGCTTTACCGATCGAGATACCTGGATAGGTTGTCGGCATATACATTAAATCGCCTTCATCTAATGGCGGAATAAATTCACTACCAATATTCTTTGCCGGCATAACCCCCACTACAGCAATTATAATTGCACTAAATACCGTAAGAAGCGGAAACCTTAAAACAGTTTTTAATGCCGGTTTGTAGAAAAAGGATAAAAGACGATTAATTGGGTTTTTACGCTCAGGCAGAATCTTGCCGCGAATAAAATATCCCATTAATACAGGTACAAGTGTAATAGCTAACAATGCAGAAGCGGCCATAGCGTATGTTTTAGTATAAGCTAACGGTGTAAACATTCGTCCTTCTTGTGCTTCTAGTGCAAACACAGGCACAAAACTAATCGTGATAATCAACAAGCTAAAAAACAATGCAGGGCCTACTTCTGTCGCTGATTCCATAACAATTTGCCATCTATTTTCCTCAGTTAATGGTGTGCGCTCCATATGCTTATGCATATTCTCAATCATGACAATCGCTCCATCAATCATTACTCCTATCGCAATGGCTATACCGCCCAGTGACATGATATTGGCATTGATACCTTGGGAATGCATAATAATAAATGCAAACAAAATACCTACTGGCAAGCTAATAATAACAACCAAGGATGATCGAATATGAAATAGCAACAGTATGCAGATAAGTACGACGATAATGAATTGTTCTAGAAGCGTATGCCAAAGATTTTCTACTGCACGTTCAATGAGTGCAGAACGGTCATAAACAGGCACAATTTCAACACCATCTGGCAAGCCTTGTTTTAACTCTTCTAGTTTTGCTTTAACACCATTAATGGTTGTTTGCGCATTTTCACCGAAACGCATAATCACAATGCCACCTACCGTCTCACCTTCACCGTTTAATTCGGCAATGCCACGACGCATTTGTGGACCCGTGCTAATCTCTGCCACATCTTTTAGCAGTAAGGGTGTGCCATTATTATTTACGCCGAGAGGTATATTGTTAAGATCATCAATACTTTTTATATACCCCGTCGCTCTGACCATATATTCCGCTTCAGCCATTTCAACAACAGAAGCACCAATTTCCTGGTTACCTCGCTGAATGGCCACTTGGATTTGAGTAAGTGTAATGCCGTAAGCACGTAATTTATCAGGATCAACTTGAATTTGATATTGCTTAACCATTCCGCCTACTGTTGATACTTCTGATACACCAGGTACTGTTTGTAATTCATATTTCAAAAACCAATCCTGAATACTGCGAAGCTGACTAATATCATGTTGCCCTGTCTTATCTTGCAACGCATAGATATACACCCAGCCTACGCCCGTAGCATCGGGACCTAATTGCGGCTTAGCGGTAGGCGGCAAATTGGGGGCAACTTGGCTTAGATATTCAAGCACACGGCTTCGAGCCCAATATAGATCTGTTTTTTCATCAAATATAATATAGACATAGGAATCACCAAAAAATGAATACCCCCGCACCGTCACGGCACCGGGCACCGATAACATAGCCGTAGTGAGTGGATAAGTCACCTGATCTTCAACAACCTGAGGTGCTTGTCCTGGATAACTGGTTTTTATAATTACCTGAACATCTGATAAATCAGGGATCGCATCTAAAGGTGTGTTTTTAACGGAATAAAGCCCGACTCCAACGATAATTAACGTAGCTAAAATTACAAAAAAACGATTATTAATTGACCAACGGATCAATGCTGTAATCATTATTCAACCTCCTTATTGGTATGAGGTTTTATTTCTTTAATTACAAAACTGTCGTTATCAATTTCAAAGCGAAAATCAACCTTCTGTCCTTTAGCCAACTGACTCAAATCTATATCATCATCAGCTATAAAATCCAACGTAGCTTCATCTCTATTCCATTTGGGTATGGATCCACGTGTGATATTAATCATTCTATGTGTAGGCATAATTAAATTAATCATACCTTCAACTTCTGCTGAAGGATTTTCTACTTCAACAGCGGCTTTCATATCCGCTCTCATACCATTCATCTCATGATTCATTCTTTTAAAATCAGATGTTTTACTGGATTCAGAATCGATCAAAAATTGAGCTGAAACTACAATGTTATCGCCATCATTTATACCTTCTAATATCTCAATATAATCATTATCTGAACGTCCTATTTTTACCATTATTGATTTAAATGAACCCTCACCCAAGGCTAATACCACTCTGTCCATATCCCCTGTTCGAATAACGGCCTCTCGAGGTAGCATTAAAATAGGCTCTTCAACTCCCATATGAATAATGACCTGAGTAAACATATTAGGCATCAGCAGTTTATCTTTATTATCAAAACGCAGTCTTACACGCAAAGTCCGGGTAGTTTGATCTAAGGTAGGGTAAATATAATCCACCTTTCCTTGCCATTCTCTACCAGGGAGATAAGACAAGGTCATCGTTACAGGCAATCCTACTTTTACCTGTTCGGCTTGACGCTCAAAAATCTCTGCTTGTACCCATACTTCATCAATCTGACCAATTGTCATCATTGATGTCTCAGGTTTGACAAAAAAACCTTCACGAATATTAAGCATGGTCACTACGCCAGATTGCGGTGCGTAGAATGTGACAGACTGCTTCACTTTTCGTGTTTTTTTCAAACTTGCTATAAACCATGCTGAAACATTTAATGCCTTCAGTCTGGTTTGTGCCGCACGAATTAATCGCTCATTTTTACGTTGCAACGCAATTAGCAACTCTTCTTGGGCATTCACCAAATTAGGTGAATAGAGCGTGTAGAGTGCTTGTCCCTTTTTTACCGGATCTCCCGTCGCCTTGACATAGAGCTTTTCAACCCAACCTTCAACACGTGGATGAACATGAATTAATTTATCTTCATCGTATTGCACATAGCCCACTGTCTTTATTTCGCTCTTAAGCGACTGACGTATAACTTGCGTGATACGAACGCCCAAGTTATTCACTACATCAGGAGAAATTCTAACCGTTCCTGACTCCTCATCTATTCCTAGTGGACTGTCAGCATATATTGGAAGCAAATCCATACCCATAGGTGATTTACCGGGCTTATCTCTTTTAAAGTCAGGATTCATCGGTGCAACCCAATAAAGTGGCTCCTTTTTATCCATTTGTTCCATTGATAGTGATGAAGACATATTTAGAAATTCAGGAAATAAATAGTAAACCGAACCACCCCCCAAAACAGAACCAATAACAACTAACAATAGACTTTGTAGTATTTTCATTACTGATCTCCCTGCGGAATTGAATCGTAACTTGTCACCAAATAATAATTAAGCTGGGCAACCATTTTTTGCTTATCAACTTCAATATTCAATTTTTCGATCTCGGCATCAAGCACATCAATTCGTGCCCGTACCACCTCTGCAAAGTCACCTTCATCATTGGTATATGCTGTTAAGGCAGCGTCTGCTTGCTCATGAATTTTAGGTAAAAGATCTTGTTGGTATAAGTCAGAACGTTGCTGAAGGCGATTTAACTGAACCTTAGCGGATTGAAATGCAGCTATCATTTTACGTAGTAATAGCCATTTCTGAGTTTTGACGGCCTCTGCCTCTGAGATAGCAGCTTGCACATATTTATCTTGCTTATTTTCCGTAAATATTGGTAAATCGAAATTAATACCAAACGATACAAAATCTGCCCGACTTCTTCCTGAAGGTGTATCAGATCGGAAACTATAAGCAGCATTCAAACCCCATTGTAATTTATATTTCTGCTGTGCTAATTGAATATCTGTTTGACTTGCCTGAACTCGACTTTCTAATGCCAAAACGGATGGATGCTCCACAAAATAAGTAGCGAGGCTTTCTAGCAGGCGATCATTTTTCATGTTAAGAAAATCAGCTTTCTTTAATTCAATCTGAGGTAATCGTTTACTATCAATTTCAATCATTTCTGTAGTACTAATTAAATTCAAATCGATATATTGTTCTACAAACTGCCCACCAACCCATCGCGATAGGTTTTTTTGGGCAACATCTTGTTGCTGTCTTAACTGTGTTAGTCGATCGTCTAAACGCGTCAATTCAAGCTGAGCTCTAATGACATCTTGTTGTTGAGTACCACCATAGGCTGTTGAATAGCTTACTTCCGAAATATCAAGCAACTGCTCAAATAAGTCTCGATCCAGCTCAATAAGACGAATACTTTCTTTCGCATTAAAAGCATCAAGCCATAGCTTTGCCACAATCACATTAATTTGGGCTTTTCTATCAGCACGCAAATGTGGGTTTTGACTACTCAACAATTGTAGTTTTTTGCTTTGTAACGTTAAGGTTTCACCTCGAGGAAACATTTGACTAATCCCCGCTCTTAACTGAGTCATATTTTCCTGATTATAATCAAACCCATCAGTAGGTAAATTGAGAAGACTAAGCGATACTACAGGATCGGGCAATGTACCTACAGCAACTGATTTTGAAAGTAATGCATCTTGCCTAAACTTATTTTCCACCAACCATAGATCATTCCTATGTGCTAGGTCAATGGCCAAATCTAGTGATAATAATCTGCCTATTTCATCAGCATATAGCGATATTGAACTGAAAAATATAAACGGTAATGTAAGCAGGCAAATAGTTTTCTTTGCCTTAATAAGAACATATGAAATTTTCATTTTATTTCTCTACCTAACTACTAAACCTAATGTTTAGTCATAAAATCATAAATCGGGATAAATAAAATAATCCCGACAAGAAGATTCTTAGGGTAAAAGTATGCTTATCTGCAAACTGCAGACATACTGACCCTAAGGTTAGCTAAAGATGGGTGGTCGAAATAAAGAGGATGCCTGTGCTTGCATCAAAACAAACAGGTAAGTAGAACTTGGACTATCAATAAATGCATCCGTGCCTTGTTTAACGATATCACTGACAATAACCAGTGAATGACAGCCCATTACATCGCAATGACAATCTGTCACACAACACGAATTGCTGGTTTGTATACTTGAAGTATTGCTCGCATCATTTTCCATAGAATGCATCATCGTATGATGACTGCTCATTTCTGATGGTACAGAAGTATGTTCATTATTGGAAGATGAAGCAGCCACAACCAAGCTAGCCTGTTGAATAAAAAACAAGCTGAAGAAAACCCAAAACAGTGTATTTCTTTTTTTCATAAATGTAATGGTAGCACTAATTAAAATCTTGGTGTAGTAGAAATATTGACCGTATCTTATTGTTGTCAGCAACAATGCAAAAATGACCCCTTAACACCATAGTAAAATTGCCCCCCTTGGGCGATCATTACGATCTTTTAATAAAATGGATCGTATTACTATGTTGACCAAGGACATGGCATTAAAGCCATTGCCAGACAACTTGGTATTTCAAAAAATACCGTGCGTAAATATTTAAAGCAGCCCATCGTGTTGCCCGCTTACACGCCAAGACCTAACAGGCCGACTAAACTCTGTCCGTATAAGCCCTATATTCTGGAACGGATCGAGGCGGCTAAACCGCATTGGATCCCGGCTACGGTATTATTGCGTGAGGTCAAGGAGCAAGGTTATGAGGGTGGTCTTACCCGTCTGCGTAGCTTTATCTTTCCCTATAAACAAGCCAAATATGATCCGGTTGTACGTTTTGAAACGGAACCTAGTGTGCAAATGCATGATTATTAGACCACAACAACCTTCTTCCACCATGAGTTTGGCGTAATCAAGCTTTTGTTCTGGTGTAAATGTTATTCGTTCTTTTCTGGGCATTGTCGTTTCCTAATAAAACTGGGTA
>NVVW01000043.1 GCA_002733505.1 Methylophaga sp.
ATGCTTGATAAGGACTAGTCATTACCTGCACATTGCGCCTTGCCCTGACTTCCTATTTTTGCCCTAAATCTTCACACATTGAATAATCACGGGTATATACCCAGTCTATTGTCACCTCGATCAAGCCGAACAGCAAAAACCTATCCTTTGATCAGAGGCTCCTTAAGATGCGCCATCATTTAAAATTCTTAACAATTTCTCTTAAATCTGCCACATCTGCATAATCAATCACCAATTTACCTTTGCCACTGGCACTGTGTTTTAGCACAAAACGCTTGCCTAGTTTGTCAGAAATCAGCCTTTCAATATTATCCAGCTCTTCCTGCATCGCATGAGATTGATGCGGTTTTTCTTTTTTGGGTTGTGATAAACGGCGAATAAGTCGCTCTGTTTCACGTACTGATAAGCCTTTTTCAACTACATCACTAGCCGCATTCGATTGGATCTCGCCCTCTAATGCTAACAATGCGCGGGCATGGCCCATTTCAAGATCGCCATTTTCTAGCAATCGCTTCACATCTTCATTCAAGTTACGTAAGCGTAATAAATTTGATACCGCCGCACGAGATCGCCCAACGGCCTCAGCGGCTTCTTGATGTGTTAAGTCAAATTCTTCACGCAGGCGATGTAAGGCATTGGCTTCTTCCATCGGGTTAAGGTTTTCGCGTTGAATATTTTCGATTAATGCCATGGCGATGGCACTGCGATCAGACACTTCTCGCACAATGGCAGGAATGGTAGCTAAGCCGGCGATTTTAGATGCCCGCCAGCGGCGTTCACCGGCAATAATTTCGTAATATCCACCGTCAATAGAACGCACCACAATCGGCTGAACAACGCCTTGTGCTCGAATAGAGTCAGCCAGATCTTCTAGTGAATCTTCAGCCATATCAATACGTGGTTGATATTTACCCGGCTGGATCATATCTAAGGGAAAGTGTTGTAGCGTTTCATCTAAGTTTTCATCTTCATGCTGCACATCAGCAAGTAATGCATCTAAGCCGCGACCTAAACCTCTTTTTTTGTTAACCATCTATTTTTCCTTATTCCAACTAGATCCCGGCTAAAAACTTACCGGGATGACGGGCTTATTTATTCTCTCGGCGTACAAATTCACTTGCCAATGCCATATGAGCCAATGAGCCTCGCGATGCACGATCGTATTGTACTATGGGTATACCGTGACTAGGCGCTTCGGCTAACCGTACATTTCTGGGGATTATAGTATGAAATACTTTATTGCCAAAATGGGTGATCAGCTGGCGTGACACTTGATTTGCCAAGTTATTACGCGCATCAAACATGGTGCGAACTAGCCCGGTTACTTCTAAACTTGGGTTGGCACGCTGTTTAATTCGCTCAACCGTCTTTAATAATGAAGACAAACCTTCTAACGCATAATATTCACATTGAATAGGGATAATTACGCCTTTAGCGGCAACCAGTGCATTGATCGTCAACATGCTTAATGATGGCGGGCAGTCTATTAAAATATAATCATAGCGATCACGGGTTGATTCTAAAGCAACCCGCAGACGGTGCTCGCGTAATTTCACATCGATAAGCTGAATTTCAGCCGCAGTAAGATCAGTATTGGTTGGCATTACATCAAAAGATAACTCTTCAGGGCTAACAATCGCATCAGCCGCTTTTGCTGTCGTCATAATGACATCATAGCTACTGATTTCAAGTGAGTCTTTATCGACACCACAACCTGTTGTTGCATTGCCTTGCGGATCAAGATCAATTAACAATACTTTTTTACCATTTTCCGCCAGCGAAGCCGCTAAATTGACGGTTGTAGTAGTCTTACCCACTCCGCCTTTTTGATTTGTTACCGCGTAAATATTGCCCATTTCTTAACCTTAGTTTTTAAGCAAACATACTAAATGCCGCTCTCCAGTACAAGCTGGCACATTTAAGGAAACGACCTGTTGAAGTTTAAAGTCACCCATCATTTCGGGCAATTCATCCTCAGGTTTAGTACCTTTCATTAATAATAACGAACCTGCATCATCGCAATGTCTGCCCGCTAAATCAATGATCTGATCAATTTTTGCGAAAGCACGGGCGGTTACCATGGCATATTTAGGTAATTCTGCTTGTTCAATGCGCGCATGAACCACGGTGATATTACCGAGTGCCAATTCAGCTTTTGCTTGTTGCAAGAATCGTGTTTTTTTAGCGTTACTATCTAATAAAGTTACAGCCAATTCCGGTTGCGCTATTGCCAGCGGGATCCCCGGCAAGCCTGCTCCCGTGCCCACATCTAATAATGTGCTGCCCGATAGATAAGGCAATATCGCCAAACTATCTAATATATGACGGCTGATCATCTGCTGCGGATCACGCACCGATGTCAGGTTATAAACCTTATTCCATTTATCTAGTAATACAATGTAGCGGACTAATTTTTCTAATTGCATCTGCGACAATGCCAGCTTTAATTCATCACAACCCCGTTGCAATTGCTGCAACAAGCTATTATCCATTCGCTTGCTTGCTTTGTTGACCACTGCGTTTTAAATGTACCAATAACAATGAAATAGCCGCGGGGGTTACCCCTGAAATACGGGCAGCTTGCCCTAAACTATTAGGTCTAGCTTGCGTCAACTTCTCACGCACTTCATTTGATAAACCTCGTACTTCTTTATAATCTAAGGCATCAGGCAGTGCGGTATTTTCATTGCGTTGCAGGCGCTCAATTTCAAGCTTTTGGCGATCGATATAGCCGGCATATTTTGTTTGAATGACTACCTGCTCTGTTACGTCTTTTGGCAGTTGGCTTTGTTCACCCATTAAATTAAGCAGCCCTGCATAATCTACTTCTGGTCGGCGCAATAAATCTAAACCCGTGCTGACCTTCTTTAAGGGTTCACCTAATACTTCTTCGGCAACACCTTGATCGATTTTTTCAGGGCTAAATTTATAGGCTTGCAAACGCGCTGTTTCTTTTTCCACAGCTTCTTGTTTAGCGGTAAAAACAGCCCAACGCTCATCACTAACAAGTCCTAATTCTCGCCCTTTTGGTGTTAATCTACTATCGGCATTATCCTCTCGTAACAATAAGCGGTATTCGGCTCGACTAGTGAACATGCGATAAGGTTCTTGTGTGCCTAAGGTGATTAAATCATCGATCATTACACCAATATAAGCTTCATCACGTCGCGGGCACCATTGTTCTAAACCACGCACTTGTAGCCCAGCGTTTAAGCCTGCAATCAAACCTTGCGCTGCCGCTTCTTCATAGCCTGTTGTACCATTGATCTGTCCGGCAAAAAATAAGCCTGCCATGTGCTTTGTTTCTAGCGATGGTCGTAAATCACGTGGATCAAAATAATCATATTCAATCGCATAACCGGGTCGCGTGATATGGGCATTTTCAAGACCTTTCATCGAACGAACAATCTGATATTGCACATCAAACGGTAAGCTGGTTGAAATACCATTGGGATACACTTCACCACAATTTAAACCTTCTGGCTCCAGAAATATTTGATGTGATGTCCGATCGGCAAAGCGTACCACTTTATCTTCAATCGACGGGCAATAACGCGGGCCCGTACCTTCAATCTCACCGCTGTACATGGGTGAACGGTCTAAATTATTGCGAATGATTTCGTGGGTGTTTTCATTGGTATGGGTGATATAACACGAAATTTGATCAGGGTGATCAGACTGTTTTCCTAAAAATGAAAATATCGGTGTGGGTGTATCACCCGGCTGTTCTGCTAATTCAGAAAAATCGATGCTACTAGTTGCAATACGCGGCGGGGTGCCTGTTTTTAAACGATCAACCCGAAATGGCAATGCGCGCAGGCGTTGTGCCAGTGCAATTGAAGCGGGATCACCGGCGCGGCCACCTTGATGGTTCTGCATACCAATATGAATTAAACCGCCTAAGAATGTGCCTACCGTTATCACCACTGATTTTGCAGAAAATCGTAAACCAGCTTGAGTCACTACGCCCATCACCCGATCATTTTCGACCACAAGATCGTCAACCGTCTGCTGAAACAAATATAAGTTTTGTTGGGATTCTAAATAACCACGTACCGCCGCTTTATAACGAACACGATCGGCTTGAGCGCGAGTGGCTCTAACCGCCGGCCCTTTGCTGGCATTTAAAATACGAAATTGAATACCACCAAGATCAGCAGCTTGCGCCATAATGCCGCCCAAGGCATCAATTTCTTTCACCAAATGACCTTTACCAATGCCACCAATGGCAGGGTTACAGCTCATTTGACCTAATGTTTCGATATTTTGAGTCAGCAATAAGGTTTTCACGCCCTGACGCGCAGAAGCTAACGCGGCTTCAGTACCCGCATGACCGCCACCGACAACAATAACATCATAGTGATCTTGGTAATTCATAAAATAAATTATGCTCACATCCTAAAACTGATCAATCATTTTAACATGCGTGCATTTTTTGAACCTAAATTATTGAATAAGTCATGCTATAGTCTTGCTAAGCCAATTACAGATAGCATTACACAATGAAAAAAAATACGGGCATTATGCGACTGTTCTACGCCGGACTCTATTCTTGGCAAGGCTTTAAATCCGCTCTAGTTAATGAAACGCCGTTTAGAGAAGAATTCATTGCGGCAATACCGTTAGTGGCTTTAAGTTTTTACCTCGATGTATCAGCCTATGAACGTTTGGCAATGATTGCTAGTCTGGTATTTATACTAATCGTTGAAATACTGAACTCCGCCATTGAATGCGTGGTTGATCGTATTGGCACCGAACAGCATAAATTATCCGGTCGCGCCAAAGACTATGGCTCACTGGCTGTGCTATTTAGTATTTTGATTGCTATTGCTGTTTGGTGGGTAATTTTAACCAGCTGATAATTATACCCGTGATCATTCAAGTTGCAGAATTTTAGCAGACATACTGAATGCGCCCTCTTCGTTATAATAGTGAGCAATAGAGCGACTATTATGCCTTGATGACACACCCATTATGAGCACTAAAAAACCGCAACTTGAATGATTATGGGTATAGTATGCTCGTTTGTTAATGTGCTTATTGGAGGCTAGTGCGAGTAAATAATTATGACTGATAACACACAAACATCTGCAATAAAAAGAATATTTTGGATTGCTACTTTTGCCTATATTGGGTTTGGAATGCTCATATTTGTGACTCATAGTAATATGATTTATCATCCAAACTTAATAGCGAGTGATTTTAATAACTGTCCTGCGTTTGCCGAGAGCGAAAAAATAAACATTAATGGCACTAGAGTCTATTACAAAAATAATAATGCGTATAATATTATTGTAGTATACAACGGTAATGCTGGCTCTGCCTGTGATAGGTCATATCTGAGAAGTGTTTTTGAACGATACAATTATTCGTTTCTTTTTGTTGAATATATCGGATATGGTGGAGATGACAGGACACCGTCACGCAAAGGTTTGTTCAATGATGCGGAAAATATTACAGAACTGCTGAAAACAAAAACATATACCAACACTTTTATATTCGCTGAAAGTCTAGGAGCGGGTGTTGCCAGTTATCATTCAACACTTATGCCTATAAAGGCAATGATTTTTATGACTCCGTTTGATTCTCTAATTAATGTAGCAAAAACAAAATTTCCAATCTATCCTATGTTTCTCTTAGAAAAATTCTCCGGTGAGAATTATGACAACCTTGAATTGTTGCAAAATTATCAGGGAGAATTAAAAATCATTCATGGAACCAATGACAGAGTCATTAGTTTCAAACATGGTAAGGCACTGTATGACGGTATAAATAGCCCTACAAAAAAATTGTTCCCAATTGAAGGGGCAGGTCATAACAACCTTTATAATTTTGAGGAAGTTTGGGAGGTAATTGCTAAGTTTTTATCAAAAAACCAGCACAATACTTGAACAAAGGATGGGCTATTTACTTCTTGGTCGAAAAATCCAGATCGGTGAATAGTTCCCATTCATGGAAATAGTGGGGCAGCAGGGGGGCATTGGGTATCTGCCGGAAAAAATCTTGCCTACGGGTATATACCCGTAATCATCCAATCTGTAAATTTCTGACCAAAAGCTAGAAAACCAGCCCTTCGTTACAATGTTTGATAAGGGCTAGCCATTAGCTGCACATTGTGCCTTGTTCTAGTTTTCTATTTTTGCCCTGAATCTTCACACATTGAATGATCACGGGTATATACCCGTGATCATTGAAACTGCAGAAAAAGCTTGCAAATTCCTGCAAAGAGATCATGCTATAGACATGATAGCACTTTCACTAAGCGCCACT
>NVVW01000021.1 GCA_002733505.1 Methylophaga sp.
TCAGTGGCGCTTAGTGAAAGTGCTATCATGTCTATAGCATGATCTCTTTGCAGGAATTTGCAAGCTTTTTCTGCAGTTTCAATGATCACGGGTATAGACGCCTTATTATGGGCATCCTGCCATACAGTTTGATTATTATATAAATGAACAGATGCATCGACAAAATCAGTGACACTGTTTGCAACAATCCCAGGCCAAACTTCATTTTGGTGCATGCCTTCACTCCCTAGAGAGCTTGTTACGCTGGGTGTTTGCATTATCATCGCATCAAGTAGCTTACCCTTAATGCCAGCACCAAAGCGAATGGGGGCTAAGCAAACACGGTATTGTTCCATTACCGCCAAGGCATCTTCTGCCCAACCTTTAATTAGAAAGCCCGTTTTTGGGTTATTGAGTGCGGTTGCTTTAGGTGGCGGATATGATCCATAAATATGCAGCTCGGCATTCGGTAATTGTTTTCTAATTAACGACCAAATTTCTTGTAAATATAGCACCATATCCCAATTAGGTACATGACGAAAGTTGCCAATGGTCATAAAGTGTTTTCGCTCAGAAAAAGATCGTGTTTTGTTGGGGAGTTTTGCTAAATCAACCATAAAGGGCAAGTGGTGCAGTAGGGCAGCATCTACCTTAAAAGTTTCAATTAATAATCCCATTTCAAAAGTAGAGATAATTAATGAAATATCACAGCGTAATATTGCTGCTATTTCTCGTTTAGCAATATCGCTAAATAAATCTTCTGGTGTCATTTCACGGTTAGCTTTATGGGCTTGGTGGCGGGCATGACGTAAGCATTGTAAGTCTTCAGTATCTAATATCTTAACTGCATCAGGACAGTTTTTTTCGACACGCCAGCCAAATTGTTCTTCCATCATAAAACGATCAAAGAGCACAATATCAGGTTGATAATCAGAAATATAAGCATCAAAACTATTACAATTCAACACGATTGATTGACTTGAGATGCCCTCACTAGCCAGATCTATCATATGCTCTGTTGTTTGTGCTGGCGTGGCAAATTCAACGTGCCAATTTTGCTGTTTGAATAAGCGCAATATTGACATCATATGGCTGCCCGCCGCTGAGGAGTTGGGCTCTGGCCAAACATAGCCTATAACTAATATCTTTTTCATACTGTTAGTACAACTTATGACTGCTAAATAATTCTTTTCCGAGCAAGCAGTATATTATATACTCGTGATCATTCAATCTGTGCATTTTTGCTCCTCCGTCATCCCGGTATGTTTTTAGCCGGGATCTCCGCACAAACAAGACTCCGGCTAAAAACATACCGGGATGACGAGGTTTTTTTGCAAATTGAATGATCACCTTGCCACACTATTATGAGCCGAATCCTTGTCAGAAACCTTTTTCACTTCGTTTAAGCAACCTATAGATTCGTATAGTTTGCCTCAGCGCTTTACTTTTCCATTTTATTATCAGCCTCATTCCTTATGTGCTTTAGCTGTAACAGAGTTGCAACATCATATTAAGATGGATGCTGATTGGCAGCATGATTTTGGGCTTTCAGGAGATGCTGAAACAGCCATAGGCAAAATGTTTGGCGTGTTGCTTGTGCAAAACAAGCAAGGAGATGTGGGCTATCTATCTGCCTTTTCAGGCAAAATAGCAGATAGCAATCATCATGCTAAATTTGTTCCGCCAGTGTTTGATATGCTGACTGAAGATGGTTTTTTCAGAACAGGACAAGATCAGTTAAAACAGATAAGCCATCAAATTAAATTGTTAGAAAGCAATCCAGATATTTTGATGCTGGAACAGGCATTAAACATAGAACAACGCTCATCAAATATGAAAATAGCAGCGCATAGATCCACCATGATTGAAGGGCGAAAAAGCAGGAAGGCGCAGAGGGTTGAAGCAGAAACACAGTTAAATAATGAAGGTTTTATTATTTTAAAAGACACCTTAAGCAAGCAAAGTATTAAGCAAAAAAACCAGTTACGAGATTTAAATATTTACTGGAATGAACGAATTAACAAAGCGCAGAAAAATCTTAATGCTTTGCTTAATGAAATCACACTATTAAAAGACAAACGTAAATCTCTCTCAGCCAAGTTGCAAAAAAAAATATTTGATCACTATCAATTTTTGAATCAAAAAGGTGTTGGGAAGAGTTTATATGATATTTTTAAAAATACACGGCAACAAACGCCTCCTGCTGGGGCAGGAGAGTGTGCCACACCTAAACTACTGCACTATGCATTTAGTAATGATTTGAAGCCATTAGCGATGGCAGAATTCTGGTGGGGGGTATCACCAAAATCAGCAATACGCCAACATTTAAATTTTTATGCCGCCTGTTTAGGGAAGTGTCAACCTATTCTCACGCACATGCTTGAAGGCATAAAAATAGATGAAAATCCACTATTAATCAATCCTGCTGAAGGTAAAGATATCGAGATTGTTTATCAAGATGAGGTGATGGCAGTGATCAACAAACCCGCTGAGTTTTTATCTGTGCCCGGTAAAAACATTGAAGACTCCGTTTATTTACGAATGAAACAGCGCTTTGCCAATGCAAAAGGCCCTTTAATTGTTCACAGATTAGATATGTCTACTTCAGGTTTAATGGTTATAGCCTTATCAAAACAAGCTCATAAAAACCTACAAAAACAATTTATTAACCGCACGGTAAAAAAGCGCTATGTAGCACTACTAGATGGCATATTGACGGCAGAAGAGGGCAGTATCAGCTTACCAATACGTGTTGATTTAGATGATAGACCACGACAATTAGTTTGTTATGACTATGGCAAACCAGCAGAAACATTTTGGCAATTGATAGAGCACAAAAAGGGTAAAAGCAAAGTATATTTTCACCCTAAAACAGGGCGCACACATCAGTTAAGAGTCCACTCAGCCCACATTAAAGGTTTAAATATGCCGATAGTCGGTGATGATCTCTATGGCACTAGAGCTAACCGTCTACACTTGCATGCAGAATCTTTACAATTCACCCATCCAATTACAAAACAAGTAATGAAATTTCAAGTTAATGCCGAGTTTTAAAGTTTACTTGTGAGTAAACAGATAATAATGATAAAAATACACTTCGCGTATTAGAAATTTAAATTGAGATTTAAAGGTACGATAACGTGACGTGGGAGTGGGCGATGTCACTGCGGTGATGCCTAGGTTATTAGCAATAATTGATGCGCGTTTAAGATGTAATGGATCGCTGATAATAATGGCAGTCGTTAGCCCATTGGATGCCATCAGTTTTTTGGCCTCGACAAGATTATCAACCGTGCTGCGAGAACTATCTTCTGTCAACACATCTACAACCTTTATGCCATTACGAAGTGCATATTTCGCGGCAACGTCACTTTCAGAATAAGGTGCACCTGTGCCAAATCCTCCGGTGAAGATTACCGTAGGGGCCAAACCTTGCTGATAGAGTGTTATCGCATGATCGATGCGTTCCTTAAGAACAGGAGACGGACTTTTATGGTAAGCCGCGGCACCCAATACAATAATACAATCCGAATTTTGGGCGTAGTCTTTTGAACCATAATGCCAAATGCTAGCAGCGATAAAAAACAGCCATATAGAAAAAGCAATGAAAAGCCAAAGTAACGTTTTACGAATACGCATCATGGTTAAGATTATACCTGCACTCCATCAAAAATATCTATTACTAAAATTAGGGGGTAGCATTACTTAGATCAATGGCGGTAAATAGTTTCAATCAAATGAAAGCCTAATTTTGTTTTAACAGGGCCATGAATTTTCAAAACAGTTTTTTTAAACACGACGTTATCAAAGGCTTTTAACATTGTACCAGGGCGAAACTCGCCCAGCTCACCCCCTTTTTTAGCTGATGACTTACACAGCGAATGTTTTTTAGCGAGCTTGGCAAAGTCGCTGCCTTTTGCTAACTGCTGCTTAATTTTCTCTGCTTCTTCTTTAGTTTTTACTAGAATATGTCGTGCACATGCTGTTGCCACTAGTAATGTTCCTTTAACTTTTGTTGATACAGTTGTTTGAGCAATTCTACACGTTTCTTGTTTACGCCCATATCACTATGACCCATACGCGACGCAGAACGGAAATGAATTAAATTTTGATTACTATCTATCTTGATTTCCAAGTCATCAACAAAACCAAAAATGGCTGATGTAAATGTGGCTGCGAGATAATCATCACTTTCAGCTTGAAGTGTGCCATTCATTTCCACAATAACTTCTTTCAGAATAACGAGAGAATTTGCAATATCCTCATGCACGAGTGGTAGTGGGTCAATATAATGATTTACATCGCTTTTATCGCTACTGCACACGCAGTTAGGTTTATCAGGGCAGGGTGATAAAGCATTAGAAATTAAGCCTAATGCTTCGCCTTGCTTTGATTTCTGAGCCATAGTAAAAAACAGCACCACCCCGACAACAATAATGCACAATGCAATGACTGAAAGGGCTTTCATTAGATATTTTCTACTTGGCTAGCTAACCTTACCAATCGCACAACTCACTACCGATTTAGCCTTGCTTTTCAGGGCTGCAATGCCTTCAACGGATCCTTTTTCTGGGTATCCCATGGCAAGGAGCGCTTTAACGTAAGATTGATAGCCAGTGTCATCTTTAGCTTCAATAGTGACAATCTGATCTTCAATGGCAATATCCACACTCTCAACACCCTCTAATGCCATTATTTTTTTAGTAATGGTATTAGCACAGCCATCACAACGAATATTTTCTACATCAATACTTATTTTCATCTGTATTACCTTCTATTATCTCTTGCGTGTAGTATAAGACAATTGTATATAGTTTATTACTGCAAATTTATAAGTTAATCTTAAAATTGTAAGGAATTAAAGTAAATGGATACGTTTACTCGCAACTATTTGTTCGGTCTAAGCATGATTTTTTTAATTGCTTTTGGTACTTGGTTGCCTAATTATAGTTTCCGAGTGAGTGAGCGAGTTAAATGATCTACTTGAAAATGAACCCTTGTTAGCAGATTACCCCTGTCAGTTTCGTGTTTTATCTCTGAATAATGGTGTTGCCGAGCTTGCTAGCCCTCGTTCAGCTTCTATGCCAGCCATTAAGTTTCTTGCGATTATTTATCCTGATTTAAAAGATAAATCACCACAAAATCCTATCCTAATAGAAGCACAAAAGGAATTGGCCGATCGCCAAGCCTTTGCCAAGAAATTAATTCTCCAGCAAGCAGATGTTTCAAGTGTCAATTGGACACTTGATCGCGATTGGTATGCAAAATACGATATTTATTTAGCAAGCTACAGGTAAGCTAAATTATCAGTTTATTTGCCTTTGCAAGAACTAAGACCAAATGGTAAATAAGCAGGGCACCAGCCGACTAACCCAGTGATGAGCGGAACAGCACCGACCGCCCCCCACCAGTTTTGGGCATAAACACCCCAGCCAATTACTACAACACCCACTATAATCCTAATAACTTTATCTATTCCACCTACATTTTTCATTATTTATTCCTCATTGGGTTAATAATACCCGTAATCATGATACATGAAGTTGTGTGTTGCAGACTTATCTTCGAATATTCCAAAGGATATTTGCCCGAGACAGTGCCTTGAATAAAGTGTTACAGTTAGCACACAATAAGGTAGCAATGAGGAAAATAAAATGAATAAATTTTATGGTGAATCACACCGTGAGCTACAAGATGAATTTAAAACTAGTGCATTAGCTGATCGTTTGGTTGAAGTCATCGTATCAGAAGAAATTGCCGATGATGCCAAAGACTTTATTGAAAGCCGGCCCATGTTTTTTTTATCGACTATTGATCAAAATGGTCAACCGACCTGTTCCTATAAAGGCGGCGCACCGGGTTTTGTAAAAGTGGTTGATGAAACCACTATCGCATTTCCATCGTATGATGGTAATGGCATGTTTTATTCACTAGGAAATATTCGAGAAACCTCAAAAGTAGGGATATTGTTTATCGACTTTGAAACACCACACCGCATTCGCTTTCATGGTGAAGCCACGGTT
The DNA here is from genome assembly GCA_002733505.1 of Methylophaga sp. Taxonomy (GTDB): domain Bacteria; phylum Pseudomonadota; class Gammaproteobacteria; order Nitrosococcales; family Methylophagaceae. The sequence continues at coordinate 6,003 of NVVW01000021.1, forward strand.
TCGAGTGATGATCCACTGTTAGAAGAATATGAAGAAGCCGAATTAATTGTGCGCGTTAAACTGACTAAAATGTGGATTAATTGCCCACGCTATATTCATAAATATGAACTCAAAGAACTATCACATTATGTGCCCGGACAAAAAGATAAAACACCGTTTGCAGTCTGGAAACGCATTGATTTAATGCAAGATGTATTAGCCCCCAAAGATCAAGGCCGTCCCGAACAAGAGGGTGGCGTGATAAGCCTTGAAGAATGGGTTGAAGATGTGCAAAAAGGCGAGGGCTAAAAGCCTACATTGTTGTAATAGCGATCACATTTTCTTCGCATTGCATTTGTTTGAGTGCTTCATCATCAATATTGGCATAAAAGCTATTGCTCCGGGGGAATGAGGAGAAAATAGTCATCTGCTCATATTTTTCGCTAAATGCTTCTTCAACTACACTAGTTTTGACTGATTTATCGATATAAATGAGAAAGCCGGGAGCGGGTTGATTATCTTCAGAGTCGATCAATACTGGCTCATCACAACCAAAAGTGTCGTTAAGCGTCACCATGCTGACATCGTTATTATTATCGGTGCAACCGCCGATAAGTGCAGATAAACCTAGAGCAACGAACATTGAAAATATATTTTTCATCTTTTATCCTCTAATTGTTTCTTAAAATGTTGCAACTTTTATTCCATTTCTTTTGAGGAAAATTTAACAATAAGCGATCGGGCAATAAGCCACGCCACAAATCCTAAAACTATGTTTGCCAGCAATAAAAAGAAGGTGGCGATAAACATTGAAGAGAATGCATACCAGAGGGAAATCAGCAGCAGTCATACCCAATAGCCCTGATCCATTTTCTCCAGCTAACCACACAATATTAGGACGAGGCAGTTTTAACTGTGGTTTTACAATATGTTCATTAAACCAAGCCCCTTCGCCAGCAAAGAGTGCAGCGATCAACACAATAATACTGCCTTCTTTCCAACATCTTTGTGCCGTGATTCCAGCACGTGTTACTAGTAGCATCAACATCAAAAGCACCACAAAGGGTGCACCTGATACGCTACCTGAATAGGAAAGCCAATAAGCTAATAGTGAAAATGGTTGAGTCAGATCAAAGTAGGGTGCTGTAGTTGAATCGATTAGCGGAATTAGGAATGTTAATGGGATAAGTAGCCAGGTTACTATTACAAATATCCCTATTCGTAAACATAACTGAGAGAGTGAAGATTCTATCTCTAGAGCTATCGCTTTCGCAACACGATTACGTTCGTCTATGGTTTTTATTTTTTGAAGTCGTGGTGCTAATTTCTTCATTCGCTTTGACCAGTGATACTATAGCAGCCACAGAATAAATTCAAAACGAAGCTATCAACATGAGTCTCTTAGTATTACAAATAATTATCAAGCAATGGGATAAAAGCCAACGAACCCAAAAACATGTTGAGGAAAGAGCGAAAATAGCAAACCATCATCCTATCATATTCCCACCTGCTTTTTATGCACTTGATCAACAATGCGTAATAGACGCATACGGTGATGATCTTCTTGAAAATCGAATACGCTATTCACAGCCCGATATCAACACCATTAAATTTGATCATTTTCAAGTTAGCTTAAGCAATAACACGCTTCAGTATAATGGTGCACCAAATTCTGACAGTACATCGAGAACATTAGGCCCACTAGACAATAGATGGATTCAATGTGAATATAATTGGCGATATAGCGTTTACCAAGGTGGGCTTTATTATTGGTTATATGAAGAAGTAACGCTTAATGCAATCAATTTAAATCGTTTAGATGAAAACATATTTATGAACTCTGAGCCGGATAGCATTATTTTAACTGGCTAAGTTTGCTCGAGTCAGCTTCTAAAAAGGGCACTGCACAAGCAGCACCCTCTATAGATTTACATGCCAAAAATTTCATCCCATGCTAAAGGCTCATCACCTATCATATCTAAGAAAGGCACCGGCTGACCGTTAAGCAATAATTCGCCCGCATTAAGGTTTGCAATTGACTCATAACGCTCCTCTTTTTCAACAGCAAAACCCATCATGATCGGCATAGCAATGACTTCCTCCAGTGGTGTACCAGTGAGCATGCTTTTATCAATAGTAATAGCTAGGCTACCTTGCAAAGCTAGTGCAAGCTCTTTCACTGTTTTCAGTGCGAAAAGTTGTTTTGCATCGGTATAATTGAGGTCAAGATGAACCGCTGCATTACCTGTTTCATTGCTGATTTCTAGAACTGATTGAGTATTAACGCCTTGCTTAATTATATCGCCCAAAGCACGATAATAGGCAAGCATGGATGATAATATTTCATCAGACATGATTTCGGCATCATCGCCACTCAGCATCGACATTTGAGACATATTCATTTCTTGCTCAAGATCAATTAGCTTAATAACTGCAGTGCGTTCAATCCCACTAATGCTACCTTTCATATGTACCTTAGAATCAGGGAAGTTAAATCCTGCCTCGGACGATTTAATATGCACTGTATCGATATCAAATATAGCCGACGCATTCATTAGTCCATTATCGTGTTCAGCAGAAGAGACAATATATAGATCCTTGAAAATAACATCTGTCCCTTTGCCATCAGAGAATAAGAAACTTGGGATCGTCATGGTGATTTTGCCATCAAGAATAGAACTTTTATAGAATTCATCTACATCCATGTCGATAGTTGAGGGCGCCATTGTGAAGTTAATATCAATATCATCACCATCATTACCTTTAATATTTATTTCACCCAACTTCATCACACCGTTGATTATGGTTCCTTCAACATTACTAGTGAAATCACCTGTGATACCGTCAAAAGAAAACTCAAATTGTTCTTCTCCTAAATCTTCACCTGTGAATTCTGCAATCTGTGCGGCATTAATAGAAAAGGGCGCAAACGTGACATCCGTATCAATCATATCGCCTGTACCGGTCGTCACACCTGAAACAAACGGTTCTTCATCACCAAATAATGTCGTGATAATAGATTGTACCTCTTCAGAAAGTGATGCTTGATCGAGCGTTGTTAGAATATAACTGCTACCCGTTTTGATGCCATTAGGCGTCATCATTAACGGGCCATGATAGATGGTGTGGTTGAAACCAATAGTAATAGGCGGCATTTCTTTATTACCAAAAAATGCAGGATCAATAGTGATGACAGATTGTGCTGCACTCTGAGTAAAGCCTTTATCAAATGATTTCTTTTCTATAGTAAGAAAGGGCACAGTCTCGGAAATTTGTTGATTTGACTGTGCAAGCATATCATCTAATACCGCTTCAGTATTCTGTGATGTAAACCATGTGGCGCCTGCCCAAATTGCAGGTGCGAGAATAAGAATGAGGAGAAGTATTTTTTTCATGTGTTTAGTCCTTAAACTAGTATTAGAATAAATTAAATATTAAAAAGCAATGCAAGCTATACCCCCAAATACTTGAAGATACAGGTTTACACTTTTTCGTCACTCCCGCAGGTTTTAAGCGGGAGTCTAGTATTACAGCAGATCCCCGATAAAAGATCTCGGGGATGACGTATGAAATCTGAAAATTGAATTTACGGGTATAAATCCCATCGACTAACGCAAAGTTCTGCTGAATAAATTAAGTGCCAATTGATAGGCTAACTGAGCCGTCTGAGCATCATAACGACCACCATCACCTTCATCGCGCATAAAGGCATGACCAGCGTTAAACTCATGCCATGTAAAGCGTATATCCGTTTCGTTGAGTTCTTTATAAATCTTGGCAAGGCCCGCCGCAGGCACATGATTATCTTGCTTGCCCCAAATCATGCATAACTCACCTTTGATATCATCCAAACGCTCCATGCTGTGTTGGCTAGCCGCATTAGGAATAATCTGAACATGTAAATCAGTAGCATAAAAACAGGCTGAACCTTTCACTTCTGGCTGTAATGCAGCACGAAAGGCCAAGTGACCACCAATGCAATAACCCATCGCACCAATATGACCATTACACCAGTCTTGTTGCTGTGCAAACTCGATTAACGCCACATTATCAGTGTCGTAACCCTGCACGTCTTTAGCGTGTTTATCAGCATTACCTTTCTCACGACCGGCATCGTCATAACCCAACACCGTACCAATCGGGTTCAACTCATGAAACACCTCAGGCACAAGCACGGCATAACCCTGACTCGCCATAAACTTAGCCGCACGTTCAATCGGCCCTGTTTGCTGAAAAATCTCAGAATAAAACAAAATAACAGGGTAACTAGCATTAGCATCCACATCAGGGCGGTGAATATAAGTACGCATTACACCAGTAGGTGTGTCGATATCAGCAAAATGACTTTGAATATTCATATTTTATGACTCGTTGTGTGTTTATTGATGATAGAGAGGAAAGGAGGCGCACTTTACTTGAAAATTGATTTAATGGTATTTGACCAGATAGTCAGCTGATTAAAGAAACATTTAACAAATTGACCACCGTTGTGTTTATATTGCTTTTTAAGTGCCTTTTTCACTTCCCAACTACCTTTAAAGCCAACGGGAAACACCACTAAGTCACCTGCTTTAAAACTAACAACAGGGCTACCATCTTCAGGTGTCATTTCACATTCACCCTCTAAAATAAGTGCTGTTTCAGTAGTCACGAACTCCCACGGGAATACAGACACCTCTTTTTCCCATGTAGGCCAGTGAGCAACGCCCAATTGTTTTAAAAGTTCTTCACTTGGATTGTTATCAACGGTAATTTCTTTCATGTTATTCCTAAAGTTTTAGTGTTGCCCAAAATCAAAATGATTTGGGATGATTTATTATTTGTTGAAAATAAATGATATGACTTGAAATCATATCGAGTCTGAGCCCATGATACCTTGAATGCACGCGTCTTTTTCGGCATAAAAAATTTCTATAATCATTAAGAGTTAATAGCTGAGAATAAGTGAATAAATTAGGGTTAATTATAGCACCGCATTGTCTTATAATGTTTGCAATATAATAAAGATGAGTAGATCTTCATTATGAGATCTTCATTATGTTATATTTTTCTGTAATACGCTTTCTGTTATTATTCCCGTGTCTCGCATTTTGTGGTGACACATCGCACTAACCGCGATTAAGATTTTGAATCTATTTTACTAACAACAGACAACGTAGGGATGTTATGCCAGAAATTATCATTGAAAAAAACGTAAGTGAAGAAAAATTAAAAGAACTAGGCGTTTCAAGCTGGAATATTTGGGACTGCCCAGTATCTGAATTTCGTCTTGATTTTGACGATAAAAGCGAACGCTCATATATTTTAGAAGGTGAAATTGTTGTCACTCCCGATGGTGGTGAGCCTGTGACCATCGTACCGGGTGATTATGTTATTTTCCCTGACGGCTTAAAAAGCGTTTGGCAAGTAACCAAAACATTGAAAAAGCATTACCAGCACTTCTAACGTGATTAAGGCATCTTCGGATGCCTTTTTTTATCAACAAATCAAATCCCAAATACAAAAAAAGACAATTTAAACTAAACAATAATATTGAGAGAATAATAATGAGTGAAAATTCACCTGCTACAAAGACATTTCAACAACGTGCCGATGAGTTTATTGCTGTTGCAAACCAGCAAGTGCCTGATAGTTCAGTAGATGATGTTAATACATCAATTATATTTTCTGCCGCGCGGTTTAATGCGTTTAGCATCGCCCGTTCAGTTGATAGTGCTGAGAAGTTGCAAGCAGAGAAACAAGAAGCGATAAAATACTTTACACAACGCTACACAGAGATGTTTGAACAAAACATAGATGAATATATTTCGCGTTTTGACCGCTACTCACAACAATAATCTGATATTAAAAATTTAGAATATCAGGCCTAATTTCAAACAGTGAGCCGCTTACTCTGAAGCCCATGCATATTCATTTTCCAATAAAGATTCTATCTGGATGTTGGCTTACTTTTATTCGATGAAAATCAAATATCAAATTGGCTTATCCCTTGACCCGCCTTGATATCCTAAAAAATGAATGCCTAGCGGCGGAACGACCAATAGAGAAGTGATTAAGGAAAATCCAAGCTGACCCTATGATGTTTTTTTAGCTTATTCTACTCTTAGGAAGTATTCCAGCGATGTTTCTAAATTTCGTCTCGGCTAGCAAATTAGATAGTGCTTGGTGTGAAATCAGATGTATTGTATTTTTTAAAAACCACAGGTTCTCAGCAAAGAATTCTGGGGTTAATTCTTTTCTCAGGTCTTCTGGTGCCTGATATATAAGTTGTAAGGTTGCTTCTAAAGTAAAAGCATCTTGGTCAATATTCTTATTCGTTGCTTTCAGTCTAATATCAACTTCACAGAGAAACCTCAACTGTTCTAATGGCTCGTCATTATTTTGTTCAGCGACTTCAATTTTTACATCATCAGAAATATCATATGAAAGAGAGCCGCCTGTTGAAGGTTCAAAACTTAACTCTTTATATGTAAGGCTAGTGATGGAATGGTCTAAATATAATATTTTCTCAAGCATAATATTAATGCCTTGCTTCTTTCGCTTTAAGTTGATAAACATTATTAGGTTGTTCCCAAGATGGGACATCAATAACTTGCTGATCTACGGCAGATGTAGTTTGGTGAAGATGGTTATGATAATGAATCTCTTGTTCTTTATTAAAGAAGTCTCTTGCTACAATTTTAATAACGTCATTTAATGAAGTGCCTAGTTTGACTGACTCAAGATATACTTTCTTATGGAGTTCAGACCCGATTCTCACTTGAAATGTTCCTGACATTTCTTTATCAGGAGTTCGTCCAATTTCGTTGCAGGTTTCAAGATAATCATCAACTGCTTCTTCAAATGCAGCCTGTAACTCAATTGGAGTTTCCGCCTGATAGCTTACCAAATCATTAATACATTCGATCTTTCCAAAGATTAGGTTATCTTCTCGGGAAATTTCTACACTACCTGTATAGCCTTTGTAAGTCATAAATGTAGCCTTACTCATCACTATCTAATGCTCCTAGTTTCTCTATTATCTGTTTTAATACATATATTTTCATGATTCCGCTTGGATGCGGCTCGTGTAAATTGATCATTTCTTTAGATTCATGAATAAATTTACGTCGCGAACCTTTTCCATTATGTAGAGTATACCCGTGTCCTTTCAAAACAGTTACTAAATTGTCCCATGTAAAATCATTAGGGAGAGCATAGAGCCGCTGTTCTAATTTCTCTCTTTTAGACATTATTAACTTATTCCCTTATTTCTGCAACTATTTTTTAGTTGCACAGTGATATTGTTCACTATTTAGCAGTAGTAATTCTATGTGGCTGATGAGCGAATCAAGGAGCCAGCCAACTTGATTTCAATGTGTTCCCATCAATAGACCAGCAACACTAAGATCTTCATCAATATCAGGCCAGTGAATACCCTCGCCATCTCCGAGTAATTGCCAGTTTTCACGTTGGGATTTACTTGCTTGAGAAAGTTTAGGAAACCAAACTAAGGGCGCTGAAACGGTACGTCCATCAACAAGATCAATAATGATGGCAGTATCAGAGCATTGTATAGACTGAGCTTGTGGATTTAGTTTAACGGCTAAAGTAGTCATTCCATGTCTCCAAAAAATATTCTTTATGTTCAATAACGAGTGATTCTAGCTTTTTTAGTTCTTTAGGTGAAAAGCGAGTGGAACTTGCCAATGCCACGGGCTTTAACCAAAACTTTGCTAACATTGTATCTCTTTGGATATGAATATGTGCAGGTTCGTTATTTTCATTACTATAAAAGAAAAATCGAAAAGGCCCAATTCGTAATACTGTTGGCATGGGTAATATTACCTTAATCCCACTTCAAAGCACCACCAGTCTGATACTCAGTCACCTTAGTCTCAAAGAAATTCTTCTCTTTCTTCATATTTGCCTGTTCATCTAACCACGCCAGTGTGTTTTCTGCACCGGGGAAGGGTTCGGCAAAGCCCAGTTGTCGGGCACGGCGGTTAGCGATAAAGCGGAATTGGGCGATATGGTCTTCTTTTGAATAACCTAAGATTGGATCGCGAAGGATGTAGCTGGTGTAGATTTTTTCAGCTTCATAGGCTTCTTCGAACATTTCTTGGATTTTGACCGGATCTAGAACTACATTTTCTTCTTTTATAATTTGTTTCACTACACGAATACCGAATGAAGCATGTAACACTTCATCACGCATAATGTATTGCAATTGTTCGGCGGTGCCTTTCATCAAACCACGACGTTGTAGGGCGAAGATAGGGCTAAAACCATTATAGAACCAGCACCCTTCAAATATGCCACCAAAGAAGGCGTAGGCCATCACGAAATCTTCTAATTGATCACGATCAGTTAGATCCATGTCACTGCGTAAGATGGAGTCTAAACGACGGTTAGCCAGTTGGATTTTTTGATTGATTTCTGGCACTACGCGGTAACGATTGTAGATTTCACTCTGATCTAAACCGATGGTTTCGATGCAATGTTGATATGTCCATGTGTGCAGGGCTTCTTCATACACTTGGCGTGCTTGATAGATTTGCAGCTCTGGCGCGGTCATTTTTTCCATAACCGCTAGACCAATATTACGCATAGCTAGAATATCGGATGTGGTCAGATAAGACATGACATTGGTATAGACATGCTTTTCTTCTAGCGTCAGTTTATGGTTATAGTCATGAATATCCGCTGTCATGTTGATGTCTAGCGGTGTCCAATGGTTTTTGTTGGCATTTAAGAAATATTCCCATGCCCACGGGTATTTGAACGGTGCCAGTTGGTTGACATCGGTCAGACCGTTGACCACACGTTTATCATCAACATTAACCGGTGCCACATTATTAAGTGGTAGTGGTGCGACTTCAGCCTTTACGTTGGGCACTGCGCCTTGTTCGTTTGCCGCTGGCTTTGCTGGCGTATTTGTTTCGCCTGCTTCGGCATCTGGCAACGCTTTAGCCGTTGATGCAAATGGATCATCCCAATCTAACATTATTGACATGCCTCGCAATCTGGTTCGAGAATCGAGCACGCTTGGGGCGCTTCAACACCGCCACTTGCCGTAATATCATCTAGCGAACTGCTGACTACGGCGATAGTCGGAGCAGGAGAAGAAGAGCTTGTTTTTTCAGCCGCTGTTGCACCCATAGAGCGGAGATAGTAGGTTGTTTTAAGACCACGTAACCATGCTAGCTTGTATAGATTATCCATCTTCTTACCTGATGGTTCAGCCATATATAAGTTGAGGCTTTGTGCTTGGTCTAACCATTTTTGACGACGCGATGCCGCTTCGATTAACCAACGGGCATCCATTTCAAAGGCTGTTACATACAGTTCTTTTAAATCTTGAGGAATGCGGTCAATTGATTGCAAGCTACCATCGAAGTATTTTAGGTCGTTGACCATTACTTCATCCCACAGGCCTTTTTGTTTTAAGTCATCAACCATATACGGGTTAATCACTGTAAATTCACCTGACAGATTCGATTTAACGAACAAGTTTTGGTAGGTAGGCTCAACTGATTGGCTAACGCCACAGATGTTTGAAATAGTCGCTGTCGGTGCAATTGCCATGGTGTTGGAGTTACGCATGCCTTGACGTTTGATTTTGTCACGCAACATATCCCAGTCTAGCGTCATGCTGTCATCTTGTTGTAGATATTCACCACGCGCTTCTTGTAGCAATTTGATTGAGTCAATCGGCAGTATGCCTTGGCTCCACAAACTGCCTTCGTATGATTTATAACTACCACGCTCTTGTGCTAAATCAGATGAGGCTTCGATGGTGTAGAAGCTCACTGCTTCCATTGATGTATCGGCGAACGTAACCGCATCTTCTGAGCTATAGGGTAGACGCATTTTATAAAGTGCATCTTGAAAACCCATAATGCCTAGACCAACAGGGCGATGTTGCAGATTAGATTTGCGCGCTTGTGGCACGCTGTAGTAATTGTATTCAATAACATTGTCTAACATACGCATGGCTGTGGTGATGGTGCGTTTTAGTTTTTCTAGATCTAGGCCATTTTCGCCGACATGTTGTGGCAAGTTGACAGAGCCTAGATTACAGACTGCGATTTCATCATCTGATGTATTCAGTGTGATTTCTGTACATAAGTTTGAGCTATGCACCACGCCAACATGCTGTTGTGGGCTACGGATATTGCAAGGATCTTTAAAGGTGATCCACGGATGACCGGTTTCAAACAACATGCCTAACATTTTGCGCCATAAATCTGTTGCAAGCATCGATTTGGTGTTGCGAATTTCGCCACGTTCTGCTTTCGCTTCGTATTCGATGTAGGCTTTTTCGAATGCTAAACCTGTTAAGTCATGTAAGTCTGGTGTTTCTTCTGGTGAGAAAAGTGTCCAGTTACCTTCTTCAACCACACGTTTCATGAATAAATCAGGGATCCAGTTGGCCGTGTTCATATCATGCGTACGGCGGCGATCATCGCCAGTGTTTTTACGCATATCGAGGAATTCTTCGATATCAATATGCCATGTTTCTAAATAGGCACACACTGCACCTTTACGCTTGCCGCCTTGGTTAACCGCAACCGCAGTATCATTGGCCACTTTTAAGAATGGCACCACGCCTTGTGATTGACCATTAGTACCTTTGATATGTGAACCTAGGCCGCGCACCCGGGTCCAGTCATTGCCTAAACCACCCGCATATTTAGACAGTAGGGCATTGTCACGCATGGCGCTGTAAATGCCGCCTAAGTCATCAGGTATTGAAGTTAGGTAACATGAAGACAATTGCGGGCGTAGTGTGCCTGAGTTGAATAGGGTAGGCGTGCTGCTCATAAAGTCGAATGATGACAATAGATTGTAGAATTCAATGGCACGCGCTTCACGGTCAATTTCATTGCTCGCCAAGCCCATTGCAACACGCATATAGAAGGCTTGTGGCAATTCAAAGCGGGTATTGTCTTGGTGAATAAAATAGCGGTCATACAAGGTTTGCAAGCCAAGATAAGTAAAGTTAAAATCGTTTTCAGGTTTGAGAGCTTCACCTAATAATTCAAGGTCATATTGGGCTAAATCAGGTGCGAGTAGCTCATGATCAATCGCTAACTTGATGTAGTTTTTAAAATAGTCTGGATAGGCATCAGCCATTTCATGTTGTGAGGCTTGACGAGGTTGCTTATAAACAAAGGTCAATGCTTCACGGCGGATGCTATCCATTAACAGGCGAGCAGATACGGTGCTGTAGGCAGGATCTTGCTCAATAAATGTTCGTGATGACAAGATCAGTGCTTTTTCAACATCTGATTCAGCTACGCCATCAAAGATATTACGTTGCGTGTCACGCAAAATTGCGCTGCTATCCACTCCACTAAGGCCTTTACATGCTTCATCAATTAGATTACGCAGGCGGTCAATATCTAAGGGGTGTTTAGTGCCATCTGCAGCAGTGACATTAATCGTGATTTCATTAACGGCAGAGGGGTGTTTCTTTTCTTCTTCAAGGCGTTTTTGAGTTTGCTGTTCACGATAAAGCACATAAGCACGCGCCGCTTTATATTCGCCGGTGCGCATTAAGGCTAATTCAACTTGATCTTGAATATCTTCAATATGAACCGTGCCACCATCATCTAAGCGGCGGGTTAAGCTTCCGGCAATTTGTTTAGTGATACTGGCAACCGTTTCATGAATTCGCTGGCTATCAGCTGCTGATTCACCTTCAACGGCAAGAAATGCCTTGGTGATAGCGACTGCAATTTTACTGCTATCAAAATCGGTGACTTGGCCGTTGCGGCGGATAACTTGATACTTAGAATGTGTGTTTTGTTGAGCTGTAGCTTCGCCTGTCATAATGATAAACCCGTAATATTTATGAATAATGCTTAAGATGCACCAAACCACAAGCTGTTGTGGTTTTTAGATGATTGAACCACAAGATGATGTGGTTTGGAAATACCCTAATGGTGATAAACTGTGTAGAAACTGTGGATAACTTTGGGGGCTTATTGGCTTAGCTTAGTGTGAATGCGGGATACGGAAAGTTGGAAAAAAGCTGCATCCTAAAAAAAATATTTAGGATGCAAAAATGCTTAAAGTTCGGTTACAGCCTGTAGAACTTCTGCTAGATGCTCTTTCACTTTGACTTTGCGCCATTCTTTTCGCAATACACCTTGTTTATCGATTAAAAAGGTACTGCGCACAATTCCCATATATTCACGACCGTAATTTTTTTTGAGATGAAGTACGTCGAAAAGTTTGCATGCTTGTTCATCTGCATCGGAAAGTAATTCGAAGGGAAACGCTTGTTTAGCCTTGAAGTTTTGATGCACGCGCACACTGTCGCGCGAAACACCAAAAATAAGCGTGTCATGCGCTTCAAATTCAGCAATATGATCACGAAAATTTTGTCCTTCTAATGTGCATCCTGGGGTATTATCTTTTGGGTAAAAATAGATAACGATATTGTTGCCTATATGCGCAGATAGTTTAAAAATAGTGTCATTGGTGCTAGGTAGTTCAAAGTCCGGCACGGCTTGGTCTAGTTGTACTGTAGTCATTCTAGTTCCTTAAGGAGACGCTTAATAGATGTTGTTGTATAATATCTACTTTAATATAGCATGTATATTCTTGTCATCTAGTGGTTGGCAAAGTATCATGGCGGATTGTTTTTTGGAGTGGTAGATCATGTTTAGCGGCAGTATGGTAGCACTGGTTACACCCATGCGAGCAGATGGCTCGTTGGATGCTGACTGCCTAAATAAATTGATCGAGTTCCATATTAATGCGGGTACAGATGCCATTGTAGCCATGGGAACAACGGGCGAGTCTGCTACGCTTAATGTTGAAGAGCATTGCAATGTGATCCGCCAAGTGGTGCAACAAGTAGCGGGACGCATTGCCGTTATTGCTGGCACCGGCGCTAATTCAACCAGTGAAGCGATTGAGCTTACTCAATCTGCCAAAGATCTGGGTGCTAATGCTGCATTATTAGTGACACCGTATTACAATAAACCTACACAAGAAGGTTTGTATCAACATTACAAAGCGATTGCTGAAGCGGTGGACATTCCGCAGATCCTTTATAATGTGCCAAGCCGTACAGCCTGTGACCTTTTGCCTGAAACAGTAGCTCGCTTAGCTGACATACCTAATATAATAGGCATCAAAGAAGCAACAGGCGATGTATCGCGTGTTAAGCAGATTAAAGCATTATGTGGCGACAAAATGGAACTATATACGGGTGAAGATGCCAATACTGTAGCGTTTATCTTAGCCGGTGGACAGGGCGTTATCTCTGTTACCGCTAATGTTGCCCCCGCTAAGATGCATGATATGTGCGCTGCGGCATTGACGGGTGATATGCAAACAGCTCACCAAATTAATAATGATTTGTCATTATTGCATCAACGATTATTTTTAGAGTCAAACCCAATACCTGTTAAATGGGCGCTGACAGAAATGAACTTGATTCCAAACGGCATACGCTTACCTATGACCGTGTTATCAGAAAACTATCATCAGCCAGTGCGTGAGGCATTATATGCCGCTGGTATAAACAAATGAGTGAATTTAATTACATGAATTTCAAAACTATTAGTTTGACTTTTTTAGTAGCAACATTGTTAAGTGGTTGTGGTGCTTTTTCAGGGCTTGATCAAGTGATACCTGATAATTCAAAGAAATATCGTAAAGCTGAAACAATGCCACCACTTGATGTGCCTCCTGATTTAAGCTCAGAACGCATCAATGATGAAATAGCCGGCAATCAAACAGGCACAGCAACGTATTCTGAATTTGAAGAATCTGCAACAAATCCACTGGCAAGCAAATATAATATTACTCCAGAAGTAAAACCAGCACTTTCCGGTGAAGGCGCTAAGCGTCATTTAGTTATTCCTGGTGATCGGGATGAGACATGGCAACGATTATTAGATTTTTGGGCCATTACAGGTGTAACAGTGAAGCGTAAAGATTTACGCATTGGCTTAATGGATACCGAAGTAGGCAGTGATGATTACGCTTATAGATTGCGTATGGAGCGTGGTGATACCTCAAAGGTTGCTGAGGTGTATGTAGGTGCAGCGGGCATGGATGATAATGCACAAAAGAATGAAGCGATGTTGCGCCAAATTGCTGAATATCTAGGCGGCCTATATCAACAAGATAAAGCTGAAAAGAAAGAAATTGAGCAAAGCCAACCTCAAGTGGTAACGGTAAGTGTTGTTTTATTAAATGAGGATAATGACCATCAAGCATTGTTAATTGATCAGGACTTCCCTGATGTATGGCAACGTACCGGCCGTATTTTAGATAGTAAGGGGTTTGTTATCGAAGAACAGGATCGCTCGCGCGGGCTTTATTTTGTGCACTATATTGACCCATTTAATGAAGCGGAAACAGATGAGGAAGGCATTTTTAGCAAATTGGCTTTTTGGAGAGATGATGAAGAAAAAGCACCAGAAGAATATTATTATATTAAATTAATTTCAGATGCCGAAAAAACAAAAATGATCATCTTAGATGCCGATGAAACACGTACATCATCAGCTACCGCAAAACGGTTACTGGGTCTAATGCAGGAACAATTGAGCAAATAGCATGCGGTTTGCATCTCTCGGAAGCGGTAGCCGGGGCAATGCAACGCTTGTATCGCACCAGAAAACCACATTGCTTGTCGATTGTGGTTTTTCTGCTAGAGAAACGGAGAAACGTTTACAGCGTTTAAAAATAAATGCTGATACGTTAACTGCAATTATTATTACACATGAGCATTCGGATCATATTAATGGCGTAAGGGTTTTAGCACGCAAATACAAACTTCCTGTCTATGCAACAGTAGGAACGGCAAACTGCTTAGCGGCAGATGTTATGGAATTAGTTACTGAGTTTAGTAGTCATCAGTGCTTTACCATTAATGATATTGAAATAAATCCGTTTCCTGTGCCTCATGATGCACGAGAGCCGAGTCAGTTTGTGTTTAATACTGGTGAGCATCGTCTGGGATTGTTAACGGATGTAGGAATGAGTACGCCCGTTATAGAACAAGCTTTGTCTGGCTGTGATGCGCTTTTGTTAGAGGCCAATCATGATATGGAAATGCTTGATAATAGCATTTACCCCGAACACTTAAAGTATCGGGTAGCAGGGCGGTTAGGTCATCTAAATAATGTACAATCATCAAAATTATTAGAAAAAATTGATACCTCGCATTTGCAACATATTATTGCAATGCATTTAAGTGAAAAAAATAATTCGCCCAATATTGTGGCGCCGTTATTTTCACAGGCATTAAACTGTGATGAAAGCTGGGTAGGCATTGCCAATCAAAGCACTGGCTTTGATTGGCGAGAATTAAGTTAAGAGAGTAACTATGGAAAAGAAACAACAATTATTCGCAGGCAAAGCGAAAAGCATCTATGCAACGGATGATGGTGACTATGTCATTATGAGCTTTCGTGATGACACTTCGGCCTTTGATGGCGAAAAAATTGAACAACTTAGCCGCAAAGGTGAAGTTAATAATAAATTTAATGCCTTTATTATGCAACAGCTTGAAAATGCCGGCATTCCCACGCATTTTAAAGCGCTGTTTAATGCCAATGAATCTGTTGTTAAAAATATGCAAATGATGCCTGTTGAGTGTGTTGTTCGCAACGTTGCCTCAGGTAGCTTGTGCCGCCGCTTAGGTGTGGAAGATGGTTTAGAACTAAGCCCGCCTATCTTTGAGTTCTTCCTTAAAAATGATGCACTTCATGATCCGATGATTAACGAATACCATATCGAAACATTCGGCTGGGCAAAAGCAGAAGATGTTAATAAAATGAAAGAGTTAACATTTAAAGTTAATGCTGTATTAACTAAGTTATTTGCTGATGCCGGCATGATTTTAGTAGATTACAAATTAGAATTTGGTCTTTTCAAAGGTGACGTTATTTTAGGTGATGAATTTAGCCCCGATGGTTGCCGATTATGGGATGCTAAAACACGTAAAAAATTGGACAAAGATCGCTTTCGCCAAGGTTTGGGTGGGGTGATTGAAGCGTATGAAGAAGTCGCCCGCCGAATAGGTGTTCCATTATAATTTAAACGGGGTGCAGGCTTTACCAAACAGTAGGCTAAAGCCTACACCCCAACCGTATGGAGTTTCAAATGATAAGGAAATCATTGCATCATTATAGTGAATTAAATGCTATTCAATTTGTTACTTTTCGAACTAGAGATAGTGTTGATGATTATTTACATCGCATCAATCATGCTAGTGGTTTAAGCACATCAAAAAAACAAATGAAAATCGATGAGTATTGTGATCAGTTGGATAAAGGCTGTTATCTTACATGCTGATGTAATTACTATTATTATGGATTCACTTAGGCAGTTAGAGCCAGAATATTATAAGCTTGATGCTGTGAGTATTATGCCTAATCACATTCATTTACTGTTCCAACAAAACGTTGAACTTAAAATAATCATGCAAAAAATCAAAGGAACAACAGCTCGATTAGTGAATAAACATCTTTTGAAACAAGGCAGTTTGTGGGAAAGAGGCTATTTTGATAACGCTATTCGAGATGAGCGGCACTTTAGGCTTGTTTATGATTACATCAAGAACAATGCAGTTAAAGCTAATTTACATAATGCACAGCAACGATTTTATGGGATCTATGATTAATGGGGTGCAGGCTTCAGCCTGCAAGTGATGCAAAATGTAGGCTGAAGCCTACACCCCTAGTATGACTTTCCAAGTAATATTTTCACCAGCTCGCATTGGTACTACGTTCTGTCCAGCAAAATCTAGATTTTCTGGCACTAGCCATGATTGTTTTTTCAAAGTAATTGTTTTAGCATTTCTAGCAAGCCCATAAAAATCAGCACCAAAATGACTGGCAAAGCCTTCTAGTTTATCTAGTGAATCAGCTGCTTCAAATACTTCGGCATACAGCTCTATTGCTGCATGGGCACTGTAAATACCGGCACAGCCACAGGCATTTTCTTTAGTATTTTGTGTATGTGGCGCGCTGTCTGTGCCTAAGAAAAACTTAGGGTTGCCACTGGTTGCCGCTTTTATTAACGCTTGTTGATGGGTGTTGCGTTTTAATACAGGCAAACAATAGTTATGCGGGTGGATCCCACCTACTAATAAATCATTACGATTTAATAACAGATGATGGGGGGTGATGGTGGCCGCTACGCGCTCATCACTACTACTAACAAAATCGGCGGCATCTGCGGTGGTAATATGTTCAAAGACCACTTTAAGATCAGGGTAGTCGCTAAGCAGTGCAATCAGCACTTCTTCAATAAAGACTTTTTCACGATCAAATACATCAATTTCTGGTCTTGTTACTTCACCATGCACTAATAGCGGTATTTGCAAGCGTTGCATGGCTTCTAGCGCTTGAGCACAGTGTTTTATGTCGGTCACACCGGCATCAGAATTGGTGGTCGCGCCAGCAGGGTAGAGCTTAACCGCATAAATTAATCCACTATCATCTGCACGTTGAATTTCATCTGCGGTGGTTTTATCGGTTAGATATAAGGTCATTAATGGTTCAAATAAACTTTCTGCTGGTCGTGCAGCTAAAATACGTTCTCGATAGCTTAAAGCCAGCGCTGTTGTTGTCACCGGTGGCTGTAAATTTGGCATAATGATCGCGCGGCTAAAATAGCGTGATGTGTCAGTAACGGTTCGCTTTAATGCTTCGCCGTCGCGCAAGTGAAGATGCCAGTCATCGGGTTGGGTGATTGTTAGCTGTTTTGAGTTAGATTCATTCATAGGACGTAATTATGCCACAGCGCTACAAATAACGCTATAAACCCGTAATAAAAAGAAGGTCTTAGCCTTTGTTTTACTTGACCTAATGCGGTATTCCACGTAGATTAGGTCGATTATATTTTAATGATAATGATTTTAAGGGGAGCACGTGGAGTTAAGCGGCGGTGAAATTCTCATTCGTTCTTTAAAAGACGAAGGTGTTGAATTTTTATTTGGTTATCCTGGCGGTGCGGTCTTGCATATTTACGATGCAATCTACCGACAAGATGATGTGAAGCATATTTTAGTGCGGCATGAGCAGGCTGCAACCCATGCGGCAGATGGTTATGCGCGCGCGACAGGTAAACCTGGCGTGGTTTTGGTTACATCGGGTCCGGGTGCAACGAATGCTGTCACCGGTATTGCTACGGCTTATATGGACTCTATTCCAATGGTGGTTATCACTGGGCAAGTTCCTACTGCAGTTATTGGCAGTGATGCTTTTCAAGAGGTTGATGCTGTGGGTATTACACGCCCTTGTGTAAAGCATAATTTCCTTGTTAAAGATGTCAATAAAATTGCTGAAACAATGAAAAAAGCATTTTATGTAGCAACCACGGGGCGCCCTGGTCCGGTTGTGGTTGATATCCCTAAAGATATTACTGATCCTGCGATTAAAGTACCTTATAACTATCCAGATAAGATCACCATGCGATCTTATCAACCGACGGTAAAAGGGCACTCGGGTCAGATCAAACGCGCTGTTGAAATGTTATTGAATGCTAAAAAGCCAATGATTTATTCAGGCGGTGGCGTGGTATTGGGTAATGCATCGGAAGAGTTGCGCAGTTTTGTTCGTAATTTAGGTTATCCAATTACTACAACATTGATGGGCTTGGGTTCATATCCTGCTAGTGATGAGCTATTTATGGGTATGTTAGGTATGCACGGTACATATGAATCAAATATGGCGATGCATGCCTGTGATGTATTGATTGCCATTGGTGCGCGTTTTGATGATCGGGTAACAGGTAAAATTGCTGAATTCTGCCCTGATGCTCAGATCATCCATATTGATATCGATCCCTCATCCATTTCAAAAACGATTATGGTTGACATTCCGATTGTGGGTGATGTGGCTACCGTATTGCAGGAAATGAATCACATTATTACTACGGGCAACAAACAGACTAAGAAAAAAGATATTGATGCGTGGTGGAAAGTGATTAATGGCTGGCGGGCTAAAAAATGCATGTCTTATGACAAAAATAGCGACAAGATCAAACCACAAGCAGCTGTTGAAATAGTGCATGAGATCACTAAAGGCGATGCCTATGTGACTTCAGATGTAGGTCAGCATCAAATGTGGGCTGCGCAATATTATGGCTTTGAAAAACCGAATCGTTGGATTAACTCTGGCGGTTTAGGAACGATGGGCTTTGGTTTGCCGGCAGCAATGGGCGTGCAGTTAGCATTTCCTGATGAAACCGTAGTGTGTATCACTGGCGAAGGCAGTATTCAGATGTGTATTCAGGAGCTATCAACCTGTTTGCAATACGGCTTGCCGATCAAGATCATTGCGTTAAATAATCGTTATTTAGGCATGGTACGTCAATGGCAAGAATTCTTTTATAAAGAGCGTTATTCGCATTCTTATATGGAATCATTGCCTGACTTTGTTAAATTAGCAGAGGCTTACGGGCATGTCGGTATTCGAATTGAAGATCCTGCTGATCTTCGCTCAGGCTTAGAAAAAGCCTTTGCACTGAAAGATCGTTTGGTCTTTGTTGATATTGTGACTGATCAGATGGAAAATGTGTATCCAATGATTGCACATGGTAAGGCACATAATGAAATGCATTTATCACCGCACTGTGACTTGCCCCAAGATCCAGAAAGAGAATTATCATAATGCGCCATATTATTTCTATTTTGATTGAAAATGAGGCTGGAGCATTGTCGCGCGTAGTAGGTTTATTTTCTGCCCGCGCTTATAATATTGAGTCATTAACAGTTGCACCAACTGAAGATGAATCGTTATCTAGAATTACTATTGTGGCGATTGGTACCGATCAAATTATTGAGCAGATCACCAAACAACTTAATAAGTTAATTGATGTAGTGAAATTGTTAGATCTTTCTGATGGTCCACACATTGAACGTGAAATGGTATTGATAAAAGTTAAAGCAGCAACTATGGCGCAACGTGGTGATATTAAACGATTATCAGATATTTTCCGAGGACATATTATCGATGTAACAACATCAAATTACACGATTGAACTAACGGGTTCTGGACGAAAAGTAGATTCGTTTATAGAAGCATTAGCTGAACATAAAATTTTAGAAACAGTGCGTTCAGGGGTGTCTGGTATTGCCCGTGGCGATAAGATATTACACGTATAAGAGATATTTCATGATGCATCTTTTCCGTCATGGCGGCGTTAAAAATAATATAAAACTGCTCACTTACTAAGTGCTTTTAGATTATTTTTGCCTTGCCCTGACGAAAAATATTTTTCATGAAAATACCTCAAGATTTACATATTTTGAAGAATTAAGGAATTAAAAAATGAGTTTGAATGTTTATTATGATAAAGATTGTGACCTAGAAATCATCAAAGGGTTGAAAGTAACCATTGTGGGTTATGGTTCTCAAGGTCATGCACATGCGTGTAACTTGAAAGATTCCGGTGTTGATGTAACGGTTGCACTTCGTGCAGGTTCATCTTCAATCGCTAAAGCTGAAGCTGAAGGCTTAAAAGTAACGGATACAGCAACTGCGGTTGCTAGTGCTGATTTAGTTATGATTTTAACGCCTGATGAATTTCAAAAAGAATTATACCGTGATGAAATTGAACCTAACTTGAAAAAAGGTGCTGTTTTAGCTTTTGCTCATGGTTTTGCTATCATTTACAAACAAGTACAACCTCGTGCTGATTTAGATGTCATCATGATTGCACCTAAAGCGCCGGGTCATACGGTACGTAGCGAATTTGTTAAAGGCGGTGGTATCCCTGATCTAATTGCTATTGAACAAGACGCTTCTGGTAATGCAAAAGCTATCGCATTATCTTACGCTGCGGGTGTGGGTGGTGGCCGTACCGGGATCATCGAAACAACATTCCGTGATGAAACTGAAACAGATTTATTCGGTGAGCAAGCAGTATTATGTGGTGGCGTGGTTGAGCTAGTTAAAGCGGGTTTTGAAACATTAACGGAAGCAGGCTATGCACCAGAAATGGCCTATTTTGAATGTTTACATGAGTTAAAATTGATTGTGGATCTTATGTATGAAGGCGGTATCGCTAATATGAACTACTCCATTTCAAATAATGCTGAATATGGTGAGTATGTGACGGGCCCTAAAATCATTAACGAAGAAAGTCGTCGTGCCATGCGTGAATGTTTGAAAAATATTCAAGAGGGTAAATATGCCAAACAGTTTATTCTTGAAGGTCAATCTGGCTATCCAGAAATGACCTCAATGCGTCATATCAATGCGGAGCATCCAATTGAAAAAACAGGTGCTAAATTGCGTGAAATGATGCCTTGGATTGAGAAAATTGTAGATAAATCTAAAAACTAAATTCAGTTTATTTACTGTCGTTATTTCCAAGGATGGAGATAATAAACAAGAAAGCCTCACTCTGAGGCTTTTTTTATTTCTATCACTCGGCCTATTATGCTAATGATGTGTAACGGTTCCTCAATTTCGACCTTGGTAGCATCAAAAATAAGTATCACTGTTTCTCGATCTAATAATAATCTGCATACTACAATCGATTCTTCATATGTGATAACGTAAATATCGCCACTGATAATGAACTTCTGATTGATATCTACCACCAAAAAATCACCTTCATTTACAGTAGGTGACATATTAGAACCACGCATGGTATAGGCTTTAAAATTCCTGATCTGTTCAGAGTCTTCATTTTTATAAATCATAGTATTACTTTTTCTCTAGAACACGGTATCGCTGCGCTGTGGCTTGTGGGATAGCAATATGTAGTATTTCTTTACGCCACTTAAATTTTGCTTTAACTTTCAGCCATGATGCAGATTCATCTTGCTGAGCTTCTACACGATAGGATTTATCAGGATCTAATTCTTGGCTACGAATTATAAGTGTTTCATCATCGAACGCTATTTTAGTTCTATTCCATGGTCTTGCTAACGGTTCTCCAATAAACAAGCCTTCTCCAGGTTGTTGTACTGATTTCCAATAGGCTTCGACCAGAGAATCACCGTATAAATAAGAGGGGATAAGTACCTGCGGGTTTGGAAATTTTTCAATGTAATTACAAGGCTCTACCACCGCTCCGTAGCTTCCGGTTACTCCCGCTTCTAACCAGCGAAACGCTTTCATTTGTCCCGAGTTTTCAATTCCCATACCTCCGGTAGAAGTAAGGTGATCAGCTATAGCGCCAGCAAGATAATGGTTTGTTTTAATTGCAGGCACATGCGTTAAACCGGTGTGATAAAACATAATATTCTGTTTGTTCTTTATTTGGGTTGATGTTTTATTCCAACGATCATCGATATATTGAACTCGTAAATCTTTTCGATCGCCCCACAAATCTGAAAATTGTTTAAATATTGGCCAGCGGGTGCTACGTGCAGCATCGTGCGTTCTTATCAAATAGGCGTTACTTATAGGATGAGTATTATCTGCAGCAACCCCTCGATCAATCAGCTCTTTAGCTTGAATAAGTGTTTTTCCGCTGAGCATCATGCTTAATCTTAGCGGAGAACTTTGCTGCCATAGTGTGCTGGATCCGCTGTTAAAAAAGGGGCTATTAGCTGTTTTATGGCACCCCGTCCTTTTTTTTGTTGGATGGCTACAATATTTTGTATCAAAACCCAATGCAAAAGCACTGGTAATCGACATACACTCAACGCGATAGGGCGCATGCCACGTTATAACTATAAGCTTGATATTGTCAGTTAAATGGGGGGTAATTTGTTGATATATTTCCTCAAATTTCGCACGGCTAATTTGAGCAGGGTTACGGAAAATATCGACAGGGACTACTTGTGAAAATGGGATATGACGCTGCTCAGCATAATAATCAGCAACTTGTTTAGAAAATGCATTAAACGTTTTATATAAAACTAGCACATTGTCACCGCTGAGCTTAGCGGGCAACTGAACCTCAGGAATATCTTTGGCCAGAGCTGTTGTTGAGAGTAATGTGAGTAGAATTAAAACCCAACTAATTCGAATGTTCATCTTTTTAGTTTCTAGGGAGACTCTGAACAAGTCTGGACGAAATAGATTGCGTACAGAATATTCAAATTCAAGGCAAAAAGTGCGCGTAATAGCGAGCTATTGCGAAGATTTTTAACGCGGAAGTTGGATATTATGTGCGTAATGTATAAGTTCATGACTTGATCAGAGGCTCCCTATCGTAGTAACGACGTTGCAATTTTTAGCATTTTATTGCTGTGGAAAATAAAATGCCAACGCTTTCCACCTTTTTGTCGCCATAAAATAGCCGCACGAATACCAGCCAACAATAATGCCCGTACTCGATTCACATTATCAGCCTGTTGTAAAAATCTAGGTTCGCCTTGCACTTGAATACGCGGACTTAACTCACTAATGGTGCGATGATAGATGTCAGCAAAACGGGCGATAACTTGTGGGTTATTAATGTCGCCAAAATACTCGATTTGTTGTGGAATTTGTTCAATTTCACGACTAATAAGATCCATCATAGCCGGTCGTTTTGCAAGTTGCCTCTCTAAATGAAGTAGATTAATAGCATAACGTAATAGCTGGACATCTTTTTTGTCTTTGCTTTTTGATAGCTGGCTATTGAATTGCTTTAAGCCAGACTTTAATTGGCCTATATCACCGTATACCGCTTCTGTGCTAGGTGCATCAAGAGCAAGCAGGCTATTAAGAACAGTTTCAAAATTAGCCTGTTCAATCTGACCTGTTTCAGCAATTTGCTGAACCAATGTTATGGCTTGCATGAGTGCAGCCAAAGCAATAACGCGATCACGCTCTTTATTGGTCGTACTCATGGATGAACTCCCGGTGCATCAGTGCTGACAATTATACCGCCCCCTAAACAATCATCGTCTAAGTAAAAAACAACCGATTGCCCCGGTGTTACTGCTCGCTGTTTGTCTTCAAATATAACATTAATATTGCCATTCTCATCTTGGTTAATTGTGCAGGCTTGATCAGCTTGGCGATAACGTGTTTTTGCCATGGCTTTACATGGCAAAGAAGGTGGCTTTCCCGCAACCCACGATAATTGCTGCGCTTTTAAAGACTGGCTGTGTAACCATGGATGATCGCCTTGTACGACATAAAGAATTTTATTTTTCATATCTTTACCGGCAACAAACCACGGCTCGCCAGAACTGTCTTTTCTTCCTCCAATTCCTAAACCTTGCCGCTGACCCAAGGTGTAATACATTAAACCTTGATGTTGGCCGATAACTTCACCTTCGGGTGTTTGCATCTCGCCTGGTTGGGCAGGAATATAACGACTTAAAAACTCACGAAAACGGCGTTCTCCAATAAAACAAATGCCGGTACTGTCTTTTTTATCATGGGTAATAAAGCCTGCTTGCTCGGCAATACGCCGTACTTCTGGCTTGGGAAGTTCGCCTAAAGGGAAGAGGGTGCGCGATAATTGATCCTGCCCTAAAGTATACAAAAAATAGCTTTGATCTTTATTATGATCAAGCCCTTTTAACAGATGAAAGCCACCATCACGTTGTTCGACACGGGCGTAATGACCCGTAGCGATCATATAGCCACCTAACTGCAAGGCATGGTCTAAAAAGGCTTTGAACTTGATTTCACGATTGCATAAAATGTCGGGGTTAGGTGTGCGACCAGCACGGTATTCATCAAGGAAATTCTTAAATACATAATCCCAATATTCCATAGCAAAGTTTGCTTGATGAAACGGAATATTGATTTTATCTGCAACGGAATTGGCATCATCACGATCTTCAGCGAGAGTACACTCACTTTCTTCAGCAAAGTCTACCCAGTTTTTCATAAACATGCCTTCAACATCATAGCCTTGTTGCTGCAATAAAAGGGCTGCTACCGATGAATCTACACCACCAGAAAGGCCGACTACGACTTTGTTTTTATTATTTTCAGACATATTTAATTGTGTAACAGTATTAATGGGTAACGGTGGCCAGCAAGATAATCATTTAAACAATCTTGAACGAGTGGGCTACGGAACTCTTTTTCCCTTGGTGTTAATTGTTGCTGATCCAACCATAATACTTGGTGTATATCGGGATCTAATTCTAGACGTGGATCGGCTTGAATTGCATTACCCGTAAAGCAATACCGAATATAGGTTTTCCCATTATCAGGTATTTGCCATCGATAAATGCCTACCAAGGCCGTGGGTTTAAATGTCCACGTTGTTTCTTCACGCGTTTCACGTATCACCGCTTCGATCAGGCTTTCGCCTGATTCGAGGTGACCTGCGGGCTGATTGAGCGTCATCTTGCCGTTTATTTCTTCCTCGACCATCAGAAAGCGGTGGTCGAGTTCGATGACTGCGGCGACGGTAGTGCGTGGTGTCCAAATCATTATTAGATTTTACCATGCCCGAGTTAAGATCAGCAGCCACAACTTCCAACCATTTTCCTGATTCGAGATTATCAATAGTCCAATCTCCAATTGCATAGCGTATTAAACGCAATGTAGGATGCCCAATAGCCGCAGTCATGCGGCGTACTTGGCGATTCTTTCCTTCTGTTATTTTAAGCTCTATCCACTGTGTTGGAATGGCTTTTCGTTGTCGAATTGGAGGAATGCGCGGCCAAATATCAGGAGTGGCTATTAATTTGGCTTGGGCGGGGCGAGTCGTTCCGTCTTTAAGCTTAATGCCAAGGCGTAATTTTTCTAATTTTTCTTCGTTGGGGATGTTTTCAACTTGTACCCAGTAAGTTTTATCTAGTTTATGTTTGGGATCACTAATTTTATGCTGTAACACCCCGGAGTCAGTGAGCAAAACTAAACCTTCACTGTCACGGTCAAGACGACCAGCAGGGTAAACTTTAGCTACATTCACGAAGTCTTTTAATGTTTTTTGTCCCGATTTACCGGTAAACTGTGTCAACACATCATAAGGTTTATTAAAAATGATAAGTTTTGTCATGGAATGTGAACTGTAATATTATAGGATAGAAGTTTATTATGTATACTCTGTACTTTATTATGTTATAAAAGTTGAGAGAAGATTAATAATCCATGTGCAATACGATATGAAAAATAGTGTATGTTTTCAAAACTAAAATCAAAACTATCTATTTATTCAAAGCTACGTCTTATTATTACACGTGTGCTGGTGATATCTTTTCTTCTACTGTTTATTTTATTAACAGTTCATAACATTTATCAATCCGTTCAAAATGAACGTAAGTATATTCAAGTAATGTCCAATCTTGTTATTAGCGATATTAGCTCAGCGCTAGCGTCTAATGATGCTGTTGAAGCAACGCAAACATTAAAAATGCTATTGACAAGTTTCTCTCCCATCATATATGCCACAATAATTGATAGCAATAAGCAAACATTTGCTAGTTTAGGTGAGGCATCTGCTAGCGACAGTCAATTTTGGGAGGCTATTAATTATAAACAATCTGTATTCAATGATAATATAACAATTGGTGAGCTTAATATAACAGTCAGTTTGTCTACACTTAGAGCGGATATTATAGCAAGCTTAACGATCTTTGCACTAGCATTAACAAGCACTTTATTTTTAGCTTTATTTCTAATTCCCAACTTTGCATCAACCATTGTTGAGCCGATTAAAAAGTTAGCCGAAACGGCCAGAATTATTACTAAAACAGAAAAATATGGGCTCCGTACCGAAAAATATAGCGATGATGAAGTTGGCGAATTAACGGATACTGTAAATGAAATGCTCGATTTAATCGAAAAGCGGGATAGCGAGTTACGCATTGCCGCTACTGCTTTTAATACTCAAGAAGCTATAGTTATCACTGATACAGATAGAAATATTATCCGTGTTAACCCTGCTTATACAAGAATAACGGGCTATGAATTGGCTGATGTAGTAGGTAAAAACCCTCTCACTTTGACCGCGACTCTTCAAGAGGAAGATTTATTTAAAACGATCGATGCTGATATTTCAGAAAATGAGTTTTGGAAGGGTGAATTAATAGGCCTCCATAAAAATGGCTATCGCTATCCTGCGGACTATATGATTACTGTCGTGAAAAACATTGGCAACGAAGTCACTAATTATGTAATGACCTTTGCTGATGTTAGTGAGCGCGTTGCTTCTGAAGAAAAGATCCGACATTTGGCTTTTTATGACTCTTTAACACAATTACCTAATCGGCGATTATTACTTGAGCGTTTAAAGGTTGCAATGAAAACAAGTGAGCGACACAATTTGTTTGGCGCACTATTTTTTCTTGATTTAGATAAATTCAAAATACTAAATGATTCTAAAGGCCACCATTATGGAGACATGTTACTGATTGAGGTTGCAACAAGGCTATCTGACATAATACGTGCTGAAGATACTGTTGCTAGGTTAGGTGGTGATGAATTTGTGGTAATGATTGAGCGTTTAGATCAAAATGAAATGCTTGCTATGAACGAAGCAAATACTGTGGGTAACAAAATTGTATCTGCCTTAAATCAACCCTATTCTCTTGATGACTTTATCTATAATTCATCATCAAGTGTTGGCGTAACCTTATTTCATAGTGATGATAGTGATATAGCAACCCTATTATCACAAGCAGATACAGCAATGTATGCTGCAAAAAATGCAGGTAGAAATACATTACAATTTTTTGGGGTAGAGTTGCAAGATGCTATGCAAAGAAGAATTTCTGATGAGCAAGCATTGCGTGTGGCTGTTGGTGAGCAACAATTAGAATTGTATTATCAGATTCAAGTTAATAACGAGGGACAAGCAGAGGGAGCAGAGGCATTAATTCGTTGGCATCATCCAACCCGAGGATTAGTACTTCCGTCAGATTTTATCCCGCTTGCCGAGGAAGTTCACATTATTGAAGATATTGGCCTCTGGGTCATTGAAACGGCTTGCCAGAAATTAGAGCAATGGCAACAAACAGATGTAACAAAACATCTTATCTTATCAATTAATATTAGTGCCTTACATTTTCAAAAAGATGACTTCGTAACTAAATTATTACACATTGTTAAAAGTTATGACATTAAGCCTCAAAAATTAAATCTCGAACTCACAGAAACGGTCGTATTAGAAAATATAGATATCGCTATTTTAAAGATGAAACAAATAAAAGTGGCAGGCATAACTATTTCCATGGATGATTTTGGTACAGGTTACTCTTCATTAAATTATGTTAGTCGCTTACCTGTTGATCAAATTAAGATTGATCGATCATTTGTTTCTCGGTCGATGGATAGTGAGCACGATAAATTGATTATAAAAATGGTCATTGCGCTAGGCCATATGTTAAAGATTGATGTTGTTGCAGAAGGGGTTGAAATTGAATCACAGTTTATCTTGTTACAAGAGATGGGTTGTGATTATTATCAAGGCCATTATTTTGGCAAGCCTATGCCAATTTTAGAACTTGAACTAGTATTGCAGAATAATTATTTCTCCCATATGGAAATAGAAGGTATTGACTTCAAGAATTCAATTACATAGGATCTAAGCGGTTAATCCGTTTAAACAGTTGTGTAATCTATATTTCCAAGTACACTAGCTAAATGTTAAACTACCGCTCTTTTAGTTTTCTAAAAGCGAATAGCTTTAATAAGATCCGCATACCTTAAGGAACCTCTGATCAAGTCATGAACTCACATCTCACGCCCAAAATATCCAGTTTCTGCGTTAAAAAACTTCGCCATAGCGCGCTATTACCTGCATTTTTCGCCTTGAAACTGAACATTTTGACGCAAGCTGTTTCGCCCAGACTTGATCAGAACCACCTTAAGATGGTAAAGCAATTCAAGTAAGTTGCGGTTTTTCTTTAAAAGAAACATATCAAACTCCAGAGCAATATTCAAAGCAATGCATGGTATTGCCACCAAAATGGTTATTTTAAAATAAAGTAGTTTAAGGAATAAAAATGAACGTTACAGAAAATGCAGTTGTAGTGATTGATTACACATTAAAAGACAATGATGGTGAAGTCATTGATAGTTCTGAAGGAGCTGGACCATTAGCATTTTTACATGGCGCGGGCAATATTATCCCAGGTTTAGAAGAGGCTCTATTAGGTAAAAAAGCAGGTGATGACGTGCAAGCAAGTATTGAACCTAAAGATGCCTATGGTGAACGTGTTGAAGATATGAAGCAAGAAGTGCCAAAAGAATTATTTGGTGGTATTGATAAAATTGAAGTAGGAATGCAATTCGAATCTGAAACTGATGCTGGCCCAGTTATGGTAACCGTTGTAGAAATGGGTGAAGAAATGATCACTGTCGATGGCAACCATCCTTTGGCCGGTGTTCACTTAAACTTTGATGTGACAATTCGTGAAGTGCGTGAAGCAAGCAAAGAAGAGCTTGAACATGGACACGTGCATGGCGAAGGCGGCCATCACCACTAAAATAGTTTTATAGCTATGGCTAACATACGGATCTCTAGATCCGTATGTTATTTTTGACAATATAAAAAAGAAATACATGCAAAATATTGACACACTAAATGAACAATTTGGTATAACAGGACAGCTACAATTTATCGAAGATAGTGGCTTTATTATGGTTGATATCAATAATAAATATGCCAATGCTAGAATCTCAACTTATGCTGGCCAAGTGATTTCTTATCAGCCACATACAGAACAAAATGATCTTATCTTTCTAAGTGAAAATGCGGTATATCAAACGGGCAAAACAATAAGAGGTGGTGTACCCATTTGCTGGCCTTGGTTTGGTGATGATACCTCAGGCTATGGCCGGCCTTCTCACGGTTTTATGCGAAACCAACAATGGCAAGTCATAGCAAGCAATGTTGATTTGAATGGGGTTACAACACTTATATTAGGTGCTTCATCTACTGATAAGACCAAAGCAATTTGGCCTTATGAATTTAAGTTAACACTTGAAATCAAAGTCGGGCAATCTCTTCAGTTAAAACTAACAACACAAAATACAGGCAATAAAGAGTTCGCTATTACTCAGGCATTTCATACTTATTTTAATATAAGTGATGTTGAACAAATCACTGTCTCAGGATTAGATGGTAAAAAGTACCTTGATAAATTAGAAGGATTTTCAGAAAGCTTGCAGATGGGTGATGTAACCGTTTCAGCAGAAATAGATCGTGTTTTCCAAGCAGTGGACAAAGACATTTATCTAATAGATAAAGGCTTTGATCGTAAAATCACTTTTTCAGTGACAGGCTGTAAAACAACTGTGATTTGGAACCCCTGGACATCAGTATCATCTAGGATGACCGATCTGAATAATGATGATCACCGGCGTTTTGTTTGTGTTGAAACAGCTAATACAGCAAAAGATAGTGTCGTAATCGCAGCTGGAAAAGAACATAGTCTTTCGGTAATCTATACGATTACTTAAGAACGTAACTTATCACGATTAATATATAACCACTGTATTGCAATAATGGGAATGGCTGAAAGAATTTTACCATCAAGCAGAAGTTGATATACCTCATCAAACTTCATTGTTGTTACGGAAATATCTTCATCCTCATCATCTAAGCCGTGAATTCCACCGACATTTTGACTATCAACTTTGCCATAAAATAGGGTTAATAGCTCTGAAGTTCCACCTGGTGAGGTAAAAAAATCATTTATTTTGACAAGTTGTTGTATTTCACAACCCGCTTCTTCAACAGATTCACGATAGGCCACTTCTTCAGCCGTTTCTCCTGGCTCTATTGCACCGGCTACAATTTCTAATAGCCAAGCTTGTTCACCCATTTGCACTGCGCCAATACGAAATTGCTCGATAATAACCACTTCATCTCGAATAGGATCATAGAGCAATACCGCAACACAATTACCACGCTGGAATAATTCGCGTTTTATCGGTCTGCTCCAACCTCCTTTAAACAAAGTGTGTTTTAGTTCTACTTCTTTTATACTGAAAAAACCTTGGTAGGGTGTAGTTTCATTAATAATAGTGAATTTTTTAGTCATGTTTTTACTTTAGTGTGAAGATAGTGTGCTTATTTTAGTTGTTTTCTTGGCAAAAGCATCGACGGTATCAATACCTTTTAAGCGACGTAATTCGGCAGTAAATTTTGTACCATCTTTTTCAATATGCTCAATTCTAACGGGCAGATAATGGAGTGCTGGTGCACACCATAGCGTAGTTTGACGTTGTTTCTTACCGCTATGGTGACGCTCAAGTTTTATGGCCTCTATTTTCCCCATTGGCGTGGTAATAATTTCCGTTCCTAAGATAACAATATTGTATGTTTTGACTTTGTCCTTATCAGCAATTAAGTAGCTAAACTGTTTTTTATGTTGCTGTAAGTCAGACATTAAAGCTAATTGATAGACAAGTTTATCTAGCGTAGATGGATCAATATTTAATTCTATGATGTGTTTGTTATTATCAATGGTAACCCGCTGTGCTTTCCAATCGAATTTTAGGTTTAAATATTTTTCCTTTTTGCCACCTGTTCGGTGATATGTATAGGATTGAGGGCGAATACTTTTTCCTTCCAACGTCCATATACTCGTCTCTTCAACAAGATCAGGTTTAAAAAAAGCAAAGACACCTTTTGCTTGGCTTGTCGAACTAAAGGTACGTGAACCATCATCATTAGTGGAAAGCTCACGCTTTAATTCACCCGCAGATAAACCGTTAAGCCTTACTAGATAATTTGCTGAAAAGTCAGCAATATCTTGTGCAAATAGCCATTGCGGCATGCTTAAAATGCTTAAAAGAAAGATGAGTGTAAAAGTTCTACTTTTCATGCTTAATTTACTAGTGGCCAGTATCCTCAATTAGTTTTTTTATAGCGGCGKGATAGAGCTTATGTTCTTGCTCTAAAACTCTGGCCGCTAACGTCTCTGCGGTAYCATTATCTAGCACTGAGACTCGTGCTTGTAAGACCACAGGACCGTCATCAAGTTCAGGAGTGACAATATGAACACTGGCACCATGTTCTTTTTCGCCGGCATCAATAGCACGTTGATGGGTGTTTAGACCTTTAAACTTAGGCAATAGCGAAGGGTGAATATTAATTAATCGATTTTTAAAGTGAGTTACAAATTCAGTAGTTAAAATACGCATAAAACCCGCTAAAATCACTAGATCAGGTTTGAATTGATCAATTTTTTGAGCTAAAGCCTGATCAAATGACTCTCGTGATGCAAATGATTTGTGATCGAGTATGGCTGTTGCAAGACCAGCTTGTTGCGCATATTCAATACCGGCCGCATCAGGGCGGTTGCTGATGACTGCTGCTACTTTGACGAGTAGTGATCCAGATTCAATTGCCTCAACAATTGAAACCATATTACTGCCTCTTCCTGAAATCAGGATCACAATGCTAGGTGTTGTCATTAGTCGCGTATGATGACGCTTGGTGTTGCTTGCTTAGATTGCTCAATATGGCCAATTTGAAAAGCTGTTTCACCCAAATCAGCTAATAGCGATAAAGTTTCTTTAGTATCTTCTTTAGCTACAACAATAACCATGCCTATACCATTATTAAAAGTACGGTACATTTCTTCATCAATCACATTGCCTTGCTGTTGCAACCAATCAAAAATGAGTGGTCGAGTCCATGATTTTGCGTCAATAATCGCATCAACATTATCAGGTAAAACGCGAGGGATATTTTCTAACAATCCACCACCAGTGATATGGGATAAGGCGTGAATATTAATTTTTTCATGGAGTTGCAATAGATTCTTGACGTATATTCTTGTTGGAGATAAAAGGTGCTCACCTAATGTACTGCCACCAAATTCACTGCTTAATGCTTGACCACTACGCTCCAGAATTTTACGAATTAACGAATAGCCGTTAGAGTGGGGGCCAGAAGACGCTAAACCAATCAGCACATCACCTGCTTGCACTTGGCTACCATCGATCACATTGTCTTTTTCAACAACGCCAACACAAAAGCCTGCTAAATCGTAGTCGCCTTCTTCATACATGCTTGGCATTTCAGCTGTTTCACCGCCGACTAATGCTGCACCTGAAAGTATGCAGCCATCGGCAATGCCTGAAATAACCGATGTCGCAACATCAAGATCTAATTTACTGGTCGCGTAGTAATCTAAGAAAAACAGAGGTTCTGCACCTAAAACAATAATGTCATTAACGCACATGGCAACTAAGTCAATGCCAATGGTATTGTGGATCCCTGATTCAATGGCTAAACGAAGCTTGGTACCCACACCGTCAGTACCAGAAACTAAAACAGGTTGTTTGTAGCGATCTAGTGGCAATTCAAACATACTACCAAAGCCGCCTAACCCAGCCATAACGCCCGGACGACGCGTTTTTTTAGCTAAGGGTTTAATACGTTCAACTAAAGTATTACCCGCTTCTATATCAACGCCTGCATCACGATAGCTAAGTGAAGCGTTTTTATCGGTAGTATTCGCCATGTATTTTGTTCCTGACTATGTGATAATGATCGAGGAATTATCCCCGAAAACAGCGTGATAGAATACCACAATGTATAGGTTGATTTTGATCCTAATTTCGATAATGATAGCCAGTGATGACACAAACTGAAGTTGGATGTAAAAATAGCACCTGACGTATTGAAAGAAGGATTGCTTAAAGTCATCGGTGATAATGCGGCATTAAACACTACCGAACTGACACTGTTTTAAGCCAACCGGAACAGTTCCTTCAACAATACATAAGTAGTAATATGCAAGTTTAGATAGCTATGGCTAGCATAGTAAATTAGCAGAACTGAATATATTTCACCCTGGAGTACATGCATGGCAGCAAAACAACAAACAATGACGGATGTGCAAAAGCTCTATATAGCTATTATTGTTATCGCATCCGCTTGGCTGTTCTATTTACTGTCACCGATTTTGATGCCATTTTTTGTATCCGCGTTATTTGCCTATCTTGGTGATCCTGTCGTTGATAAACTAGAGCAAAAAAAGCTTTCTAGAACGGTATCTGTCTCTATTGTTTTCGGTGCATTAGTATTGGTTAGTTTAATCCTGTTATTGGTTTTATTGCCTATGCTAACAGCGCAAGTAGGTGCGCTATTTGAACGCCTACCTGAGTATCTAGCACGATTCCAGACCCATGTTATTCCTTGGCTGGCATCAATGGGGTTTCCGGTTGAAGTATTTGATATTGACACCATAAAACAAGCCATTACTAACTATTGGTCAGAAGTAGGGCATGTTGCCGGAAATATTGTTAAATATATGACACACTCTGGTTTCGTAGCATTACAGTGGTTAGCAAATCTGGTGTTGATACCGGTTCTAACCTTTTATTTACTGCGTGACTGGGATTTGCTTATTGCCCGCATCAGAGAGCTTATACCGCGTAGCAATTCTAAAAAAATTATTGCATTGTCGCTTGAGTGTGATGAAATGTTAGCAGCCTTTATGCGTGGCCAACTTATGGTTATGTTGGCATTAGCCACTATCTATACTATTGGTCTAATGATGATCGGCTTAGAATTAGCGCTATTACTCGGTGTGCTTGCTGGAATAGTCAGTTTTGTGCCTTATTTAGGGCTTATTGTTGGGATTAGTTTGGCTGGTTTGGCAGCGTATTTACAATTCCACGAATGGCTGCCCGTGCTTATGGTAGTGGGCGTATTCAGTGTTGCTCAAATGATTGAAGGCATGGTGTTAACGCCGCGCTTTGTCGGCGAGCGAATTGGCTTGCATCCCGTTGCTGTTTTATTTGCAGTTATGGCTGGCGCGCAATTATTTGGCTTTACGGGTATCTTATTAGCCTTGCCTGTAGCTGCTGTTGCGATGGTATTATTACGTCATGCACACCAGCAATACATTGAAAGTAATTTGTATAAGTAATGGCTCAAATCCCTTTACGACTAAACCTGCAACAGCTTTATAAGCTAAGTAATTATTATTTCTCCCGGCCTGAGTTAGCTGAGGTAATGACGATCTTCAGTCAATTAAAGAAAATTAATTTCTTGTACTTATGGGGCAATCAATCATCTGGAAAAACGCATCTATTATTAGCCATGGCCGAGAATGCCCAAAAAGATAATAAACGAGCGTTATATTTACCTTTAGCTGAACTTGTTGGCTCAGTAAGCCCTGAAGTTCTAGAATCAGTTGAAGATCTAGACTTGCTTTGCATTGATGATTTAGATGCATTAGCAGATTTAACAGAGTGGGAAGAAGCTTTATTTCACTGCTTTAACCGTTTGCAACACACGGGTTGCAAATTGCTAGTGGCATCACAGCATAACCCTGTTATGACAAGCATCAAACTGGCTGATTTACGATCTCGTTTGGCTGCGGGCTTGGTGTATCAATTAGAAACATTAAATGATGATGACAAACATCAAATGTTAATGCTACAAGCGCAGTCACGCGGGCTTAAATTGCCAGAAGAAGTGGCTCAATATTTGTTACGTCACCACAGCCGTGATACCACAGAATTGATGGTGTTATTAAAGACCTTAGACAGTGCATCAATGGTTGAAAAACGCCGTTTAACCATACCTTTTGTGCGCCAGACTCTTGCCAATGGCTAAAATAACACTCACCCTAGTTTTGCCAGGTCTGGCCAATATCCTACAGCAACAAATCAATGCCAACATCCTGCCAACATCATTAAAAACCATTTTATTAAAAGCACAATTTAAAGCAGATGGTTCAAACCTGACACGCTTATTATTTAATTTGTTTAGTGAAGATCCCATTGACACGGCAGATCTGCCCTACACACAACTATTAAATACAAAAACCCCCATTTTATGTGCCACACCATGTTACCTTCATGCTGATCGTGATCGCTTATTACTATTTGCTAATGAACAGCCACTAACTGAGCGAGAAAGTAGTGATTTGATTGATGAACTACAGGAATTATTCGAAGAATTTAACGCTAAGTTGATACAGCATGAAACGGGCGAGATTTTATTACAATTAACTACATTGCCGAAGGTGCAGTTTTCTGCTTTAGCAGATGTGGATGGTAAAGCAGTCACACATTATCTGCCAGCAGGTGAAGACAAAGGTAATTGGATCAGATTATGGAATGAGATCCAAATGAAGCTTTATGAATCACCGTTTAATCAAAAACGCGAAGCTAGCGGTAAAATGCCTATAAACAGCCTCTGGTTCTGGGGTATGGGTGAATTTAATGCTAAACACAATTACTGGCAAAGTGTGCAAGGCGAACACCTTATTCTTAAACAATTAGTCCAAGCTGCATCTAACTCATTAGCTACTGGTCGACACTTACAGCTGTTAGATGAACTGGATTTAGAAGCAGACTGGCAACAACAGCTTGAGCAATGGGAGCAAGATACTCTCAAACCTGCTTTGCAACAATGTCGAAAAGCTCAAATAAATCAGTTAGAGCTTATCATTCCAGATCATGGAAAATATGTGCTAACGCCACTCAGAAGCTGGAAGTTTTGGTGATAATTACGATTATTCCCAGTCGTCATTCCCGCATGTTGTTAGCGGGAATCTATAGCCCCTTAATAACAGATCTTGATAATGACAAAGGAAACAAGGATGTCTAAAAAAATCACCACAAGAGATTCAATAGGCTGGCAAAATCTACCCAAACAATGGCCTGATAGTTTGCGTCGTGTTTTAGCCGCGCGCGGCATTAAATCTGAAGCTGATCTTAGTTATGAATTAGCAGATTTACCCAAGCCAGACTTAATGATGGGTATGGATACCGCCGTTAAATTGCTTGCACAAGCGGTAACACAGCAATGGCGAATCATGATCGTGGCAGACTTTGATACCGATGGTGCAACAAGTTGTGCTGTCGCTATACGCGGTTTAACAGCGATGGGGGCGAAACATTTAGATTATATTGTGCCTAATCGTTTTGTGCATGGCTATGGTCTTACTGCTGAATTATTAGCTGAAATCCCTGAGTATGAACAACCCGACTTATTACTCACTGTTGACAATGGTATTGCCAGTATTGAAGGCGTTGCAGCAGCTCATAAACGTGGCATAAAAGTATTAATCACCGATCATCATCTACCTGGCGAAACCTTACCTAAAGCGGATGCGATTATTAATCCTAATCAACATGGTGATAAATTTCCTAGCAAAAATATGGCAGGAGTAGGGGTGTGTTTTTATTTATTGTTAGGGTTGCGGAAACATTTACATAATCAAAATTGGTTTGAAGATCAAAAAATTGAAATCCCCAAACTCAATACTTTGCTCGATCTTGTTGCACTTGGTACAGTGGCTGATGTGGTGCCACTCGATAAGCTCAATAGAACCTTGGTCAATCTTGGCTTAGCTAGAATTAGGGCAGGGCGGTCATGCGCTGGTATCAATGCCTTAATTAAAATTTCAGGTCGTGATGCACGCCAACTTTCCGCTCCAGATATGGGCTTTAGCATTGCACCAAAACTCAATGCCGCCGGTCGTTTAGAAGATATGGGGATAGGTATAGAAACCCTATTAACTAATGATATGAATGAAGCAATAGACTACACCGCCATGTTAGATGACATTAATAAACAACGTCGTGAAGTCGAACAAGATATGCAAAGCCAAGCCTTAACGATGCTTGAAAATATGTCATTTGATGCAGATGAACCACCACTAGGCTATTGCTTATTTGATGAACACTGGCATCAAGGTGTAATCGGCTTATTGGCCTCTCGTATCAAAGAACGCCAACACCGCCCAGTAATCGCCTTCGCCCCCGGCAATGAAGGTGAAATAAAAGGTTCAGCTCGCTCAATCCCCGGTATTCATATTCGTGATGTATTGGCATTAGTGGCAAACCATGCACCAAAAGGCTTATTAAGTAAGTTTGGTGGCCATGCCATGGCTGCAGGCCTAACCATTGCCAAACAAGATTTAGCACAATTTGAACAACATTTTTTAGCCGCACTAAAGCAAACCGTAGAACCGAGCGTATTACAGCAACAATTACTGTCAGACGGTGAACTAAAGCCCGATGAAATATCATTACAACTAGCAGAGTTACTACCAACAGCCGCACCATGGGGACAAACCTTCAGCGAACCCCAGTTTCATGGCATATTCACAGTAATAGCCGTGCGAGCAGTGGGACAACAACAAGACCATCTACGACTCACCATCGATAATGGCAACGGCCAACATATAACTGCAATGGCATTCAGACAACAACAACCCGCATGGCTTGAAAAGGGTGGGCAAGTCTTGCTTCGCTATCGTCTTGCCGTTAATGAATATCGGCAACAGAAAACAGTGCAAATAATTGTTGAAAACATCTTAATTGCTTAAATCAGCCTGATGTTTAGACCCTCCATAATCGTCATCCCGGTAGGCTTGTAGCCGGGATCTCTATCTATACTCGTGATCATTCATTTTGCAGAAATAAGGCGCTGAAAGTTGTCATTAATTCTACGATCTAATGCTCCCCCAATCTCTGGCAATGTATCTGAAAAGAACTGTTCTATTTTCTGT
>NVVW01000022.1 GCA_002733505.1 Methylophaga sp.
ATAGCCTTCGCTCCATCGAGCTATTGCATAAAGGCCTTTAGTTGCAGCTAAAGGTGGGTCTCAGTTTACCCGTTTTTTTGCTTGAGTTTAATCATACAATTGCTTCCAGTTGACCGTAAAAAGCGTCACGATTGAAACCCAGAGGTTGAGAAATATCAATGAGTATAATTGATGATTTGAAGGAAAAAGCTGTTGGTTATGCTGAAGATGTAGGCAAAAAGAAAGATGTAGTAGTTAAAAAAGCAGCACATCTCAAAAAAGAATATGATGAGAATCAGCGGGAACGGATGGAGCATTGGGTATACAAAAAAGAAGCAGAGCTAAAAGAACTTGAAAAAACACTAAAGAAGCGCGAAAAAGCAATAAAACAAAAAGAGTTGAAACTAAAACAAAAGTTCTTTCTGAGATTTGTTCTTGTGGCTGCTGGGTTATCTATTATTGGTCTGTTTTCACTAGCTTCAATCACATCGAGAACTAACAATCAAGAGCATGTCTCAATTCCTCTAAGTAGTAATTCAGGTACAAGAGAATTGACTTCAAAAACAACTGAGCCATATACTTCTAAAGAATCTGTGGTGTATAGCACATACGGTGATATTGATGCGGATAATCCTAAGTTTGATGTAGGAAAATATTGTTTAGATAAAGAAAAAATAAGTAATATTACTTTCGAAGAATGTTTGGCTGTTGCTGCTGCAAAGATTATGTCTAGAAAATAATATGCTAACAAAAATATCAAGCTGACGCTTGCGAGCTTAGCAAAAATGCTAGGGCAGGTTAATTAACTAATAACTATTCTTCTCTCTTCAGTAACTGACTCTAGTGCTGCTACAATTGTTTTACAATTAGCTTTTGCATCTGCCATCGACAATTCAGGTGCTTTGTCATTCAAAACACAATCACTAAAGTGCTTAATTTCTTCTACAAAATGGTTTGCTATAGATAATTTTTCTTGATGCTGTTCACCGGCATCTGTCCACCAGTTAATCACTGGGGCATCATCGGGGTTTTGCCATACGGTGTCGCATTTTACGCCGCCTAATGTGCCTATAATTTCATATTCTGATCGACGTGCGTGTTCAAAACTCATTTCAAAATGAGCATAGCGACCATCGTCAAAGTCTAAAATGCCGCTCAAGCTAGTGTCTGCACCATGTTCATTGAGTTTTGCCATGGCTATTACCGCAATCGGATCGTTATCAAACCACATGCGTGCCGTGTGAATGGCATACGGGCCAATATCCCACATTGCACCACCACCATGCGCCATATCTCGGGTGATGCGATACATACGTGCTGGTTTCATAGGGAATGCAAAGCTGGTTTTAACCGTTCGCACCTCGCCGATTGCACCAGAAGCAATGAGATCGCGCACAAACTGATGTTGTGGATGAAAGTGATACATAAAGCCTTCCATTACCGTTACATTATGTTTCTCTGCCGCTGTCGTGATCTGATTAATTTCTTCAACCACTAATACCATTGGTTTTTCAATTAATACATGCTTGCCATTTTTTATTGCTTTGAGCGCCCATTCGGTATGCTCTTCATTGGCCATCGGTAAATAAATAGCATCAATATCTGGGTGACTTAATAGTGCTTCAGGATCATCCAGTGTTAATACATCGGTTTCCTGTGGTGCATATTTCGCCAAGGTTTCAGCCGCAGCGCCTGCACGGCGACTGGCAATGGCGACCAATTTGGCATTGTCGGCTTCAACAATAGCGGGCAATAGTCGCTCATTAACGCGTGCCGCACCTAAAATTCCCCAGCGTAGAATAGATTGTTCGCTCATCGTTTCACCTTTAATGTCATTTTTAATCCATCATAACCATTTAACCATGATGATAAAACCCTCAAATTATTAATGTTTTTATCTGATCGTTTTTAGATTATGCTGAACTACGCCCGATTAATTTTAAGGAGTTAAACTATGACTATCGAAGTTGGACAACGCCTACCTGCAGGCAAATTGACTGAAGCCACCGAGTTCGACCCCGAAAACGGTTGCCCAATAAACCCACAAGCCTTTGACTTGGCCGAAGCGACTAACGGCAAAAAAATTGCTATTTTTGGCGTTCCTGGCGCGTTTACACCGTTATGTTCAGCACAACATTTACCTGGATATATTGCTTTAGCCGATCAAATAAAGGCCGCTGGCGCAGATGAGATTTGGTGTATGGCAGTGAATGATGTGTTTGTTATGGCGGAATGGGGCAAGGCAAATAATGCGGCAGGTAAAGTGCGTATGATGGCTGATGGTAGTGCTGAATTGACTAAAGCCTTAGGTTTAGATCGTGATTTAACCGCTGGCGGCATGGGCATACGCTGTTTTCGCTTTGGTATGATCGTCGATAATGGTGTGGTCACCTACCTTGGCGTTGAAGGCTCAGGCGAATTTGGTGTATCAAAAGCAGAAACGATTTTAGAGCAATTATAGATTCGCTCCTCCATCTTAAAAACCGGCTGAACTACTCAGCCGGTTTTTAATATTGTCACCTGATCATTCTCACCAATTAAAATAGCGGTGGCTAGCTGTTCAAAAATACCGTGCTCGACGATCCCCGGAACGGCATTTAATTGTTCATTCAACTGCTGGCTCGTCAATGCAGCATCAAAGGCCATGTCTAATACTAAACTACCATGAGATGTTACCGCCAAACCATCACCATTCGGTCGTAAAGCCCCCTTGCCGCCCATATCAACCACGCTATGCAGCACCATTTTCCATGAAAAAGGCGCTACTTCAATGGGGATGGGAAAGTTTTGACCAATACGATCAACACATTTTGAGCTGTCAATTAATACCAGAAATTGGTCACTCGCATTCGCCAGTAGCTTTTCTCTCACCAAATCAGAACCTCGACCTTTTAATAATGCCATATTGGGGCTCACTTCATCCGCACCATCAACATAAACATCAATATTACTTAGCTGTTCCATCGCAATAACCGTCAGCCCCATCTGCTGTGCTCTATTAGCACTCACGATTGAACTTGCCACGGTGGTAATGGTTAAACCATCAGCGTGTCTGCTAGCGAGCTCATCAATAAAGTAATTTGCCGTAGAACCTGTTCCCAAGCCGACAACCATGCCATCTTCAATCAAATTAGCAGCATGAAGCGCTACGCGTTGCTTATCATTCATACTATTTCCTCCCAATGTGTTGGCAAAACTATCCTGTAAGCATACCATGCTAACTTTAAATCATTTGTCTAAAGAGAACAGCATGGCTAACCTTAATTCAATCGTTCAACAAATTGAAGCAGTAACAGGCCACACACTTAGCAATCACCAGCTGCAATCCATCGGGGGTGGCAGTATTAATACGGCTTATCAATTAAGCACCGATGACCATGCTTATTTTATCAAACTTAACCAGGCTCATCTTGTCGATATGTTTGAAGCCGAGGCACGTGGGCTGGAGGAAATGCGCGCTTTAAATTGTGTGCGTATTCCTGAAGTTATCTGCTTCGGTCAGGCTGATGGCCATAGTTATATCGTATTAGAATATATTGAACTAGGCAGTTTACGTGGTTCAGCCGCTGGCTTACTAGGCACACAACTAGCCCAGCTCCATAGCCATAGCCAGCCTTTTTTTGGTTGGCATATTGAGAATACCATTGGTAGCACGCCTCAACACAATGATCGAGAATATGATTGGCTCACTTTCTATAGCCAACAGCGTTTAGCTAAACAGCTCCAATTCGCGGCTAAAAATGGCTTTACCGGTCGATTACAAGCTCGTGGACAACAACTTTTAACGCAATTACCCCTCTTTTTTGATAACTACTCGCCCAAACCTGCTTTATTGCACGGTGATTTATGGAGCGGTAATGCCGCCGCCGATCCACAAGGCAACCCCGTTATTTTTGATCCTGCTTGTTATTATGGTGACCGTGAAGCAGATATTGCCATGACCGAGTTGTTTGGTGGCTTCGGTAATGACTTTTATGCTGCCTATCAAGCACAATATCCACTAGATCCCGGCTATAAAACACGAAAAACACTGTATAATCTCTATTATATTATTAATCATCTTAATTTGTTCGGCGGTGGTTATTTAAGCCAATCTGAAAATATGATTGAGCAATTACTTGCTGAAATTTAACCAAAGGAAGCTCGGCGAGCCAAATAAAAGTGCTTTTCGTTTGCATGGGCAATATGAAAACATTATTTACATAGCGCACTTTAGATGTGGTTGTGTAGCAATTATGTGTACCAATCAATCTTGAAACGGGAAAAGTGAAGTCCTTTATGTTGCCTCCAGCCCACCAGCACGATCATCTTTTATTGGCACTCTATTCCTCTCCTCCTTGCCACTATGTAGCTCGCAAGCTACACTATCCCTGTGAAATATAAAATACACACCACCAGCACCTTTGATAAATGGGCATCGAAACTAAAAGATAGACAAGCCGCGAAAGCGGATTGCTATACGTTTAGATAGAGCAATCAACGGTAACCTTGGTGACATTCAGTCCGTTGGTGGGCTTGTCAGTGAAATGCGTATTTTTGTTGGTAATGGCTATCGGCTTTATTTCACTATGCGAGACAATGAACTTGTTATTTTACTTTGTGGTGGTGACAAATCTACTCAACCACAAGATATTAAGCTTGCCAAACAAATAGCCAATGACTTGGAGTAAATGAAAATGAAAACTAAACCTTACAACCCCTTCGACCATCTACTTAATCGCGATGAAATTAGTGAGTATCTAACAGCCGCTATTGAAGATGATGATCCCACTGTATTTATTACAGCACTGGGTCATGTTATTCGTCATAAAGGCGTAGCTGCTACGGCTAAAGAGTCGGGGCTTAATCGTGAAAGCTTGTATAAATTCATTTCAGGTAAAACGAAACCTCAATGGAATACCGTAAGCAAACTTACCCATTCCATGGGGGTGAAATTAACGGCTAGCATGTAGTTTTTTCATAATAAAAACCCGATAAAAACCATAATCTATCTAGTTTATGGCACGATTACCCAGAATAGTGACTCCCAATCATCCTTTGCATATGAAGTTGAAACTTGTCTTAGTTACCCCGACCTAACAGCTCGATATCTCGCTCACTAGCACCCGCTTCTGCTAGTAGGTCGTTCCAGCCTTCAAGTGCAACACGTATTCGCCCGACCAGTATTTTCGCATCAGCTTCGTTTACGCCCAATGCCTTGGCTGCTTTTTCAGCCTGATCTAATTTAGGCAGTATTTCAGACTGAGCAAGCATTAACTGATGATAGTTTCCTATTGAAGGATCTGGCACAATGTCATAAGCAGGTGATAGTCGCCATCCTCGGCCGTCATTAAGCACTGAA
Organism: Methylophaga sp.; assembly: GCA_002733505.1. Lineage (GTDB taxonomy): Bacteria > Pseudomonadota > Gammaproteobacteria > Nitrosococcales > Methylophagaceae. Next base: position 5,321 of record NVVW01000022.1, read on the forward strand.
AAGTTTCGCAGATGATCATCTACATTTTTCAACTCACTATTAATGAGAAGCTGACCTAATAATTGATAGCAGTCATCAACAGGTTTGTTACTGTGATACCTCAAGCAGCGAGCAATATCCTCATAACTAGCTTGGTGTGGATCTTCTTGTGTTTCCTTATCTTTCAATAAACTGTTTAACGTCAACGTGTAATATCGCCCACCTTCAGGGCTTACATCAAACCGTTTAACCCTTAAACATTTTTGTCCCGCCAAGGTAGTTACTTCATGTTCAACCACATCCAATCCGGCCTGATAAGCAATCTCAAGTGCAGCCCACTCAGCGGCAACGATATCGATAGGATCATTTTTCAAGCTAAACTTATACAGCCATTCCACACCACCATCATTAATAAGCAATTTTGGTCTTGCTCCACCAGGCGAACCGCCGCCGGTCACAAATAAAGGTAAGTGTTTGGCAATAAGTTCAAAATCCGAGAAATCCACCTCTTCATCTTTTAATATCAACTCAACCTGTTCAAGCGGTATACCGCCTGAGGGCATAGGCTGAGGTGAGTCTTTATCCGTTATAACTAAGCCACCAATAGATCTTAGTTTATCCATGCTAGACATAACATCAATCGTGCTGGCATAACGCTTGTTAAGTGATTTAGCGATGAGCTTTCTACCCCAATTATCAGGCAGGCAATCACTAATAAATCCAGGCAAGCCACTACCTGATAATGTAAATGTAAAATTATCTATTGAAAGAGGCACAGCCACCGGATCAAATGAAATGGCATTGGAGCGCTCCAAGTAAGACGGGCTATATCTAAAGTTAAGCAAGCTTATACCGCCAGAAGCAGTTGTTTTAGCCGCTATATCACCAGCATGGACAACCTCACCAGATGGTGTGATCCGCCACAACTTAAACCCTCTAACCGTATTTTCACTCACATCCCTAATTCCTTAAACAGATCTGTTTCTTGAACAAATAATTCCTGAAAGCCATCGGTCACATTAAGTAGCTTGGCAGCATGAACATAACTCGCCATAGAAACGGATAAATCCCCCCTTTCCATTTTGATGTAAGTGCTCTTGCCAACCCCAATCCGAAATGCAAAAGTTTTTTGATCGTCAGAAGGATAGTGCTTTTTTCTTAAGGCTCTAAGGTTCTTACCCATCAAAGATAAGAAATGTTCATCATTTGTCAAAACAATCCAGCCATTAAAGCTTATAATTATGGTCATTGTACATTATAAGACAACAAAAGAGTAATATGTTGCTCTTTTATGTCAAGATAAAGAAGAGATTGATTTCTATAAAGAGCAATTCCAAGCCCCCCCTTATTTCCAATGATTACGGGTATCTAACCTCTGACCTATCGTAGCAATTCCTAGCCTTACTGACCCTACGACGTACTAACCACGTTTTAGAGGATCTTCTCACTTGCAAGATTAAGCAATCACCAATTAATAAACGGCGAACTTTCCCATCCCATTTTAGGCTCTTAATAAAGTGTTCATTGTAGCTTGCTGGTATAATGGGTTCAGGCATAAAGTTTCCCTTTAAAACTTATTTGCTAGAGGGTGGTTAGTGTTGTCGCACTAGCTGCTTTTAATTACACAACTTGTGTACTAATCGGGTCAGGATTTGTTAAAACTGACTAGGACTGATAAAATTCAGATCCATTATTTATCAATCAGTTAGGGACTATATGGAACCAATAAAAGTACTTTTCATTTGCATGGGCAATATTTGTCGATCACCCACTGCCGAAGGCGTATTTAATAGCGTGATAGCAGATAAAGGTACAGCGGATCAATTTGTAGTTGATTCTGCTGGCACACACGCCTATCATGTAGGTGAACCCTCTGATACGCGTGCACAGCAAACCGCAAAAAGACGCGGTGTTGATTTATCAAAAATTCGTGCTCGTAAAGTTAACACTAATGATTTTGAACATTTTGATCATGTTTTAGCAATGGATGCTGATAACTACCATCTGTTATTAGCAGCAAGCCCTGAACAATACCATCATAAAATCGCCTTATTTTTGGATTATGCCTCCAATAGTAGCGGACAAGATGTACCTGATCCGTATTATGGTGGTGCTAATGGTTTTGAGCATGTCTTTGACTTGGTTGAAGACGCTTCTCAGGGGTTTTATCAAACCGTTATGAAAACAAGGTAACAAAACACCTCCTATCAACTCACTAAACCGGTAATATTTACCGCGATTTACTCGAATAAAAAAGGCATTCTCGTGTTCCATAAGCTTCAATTTAACCCCTCCTCGATCGCATCACTGATGCTGTTATTATCACTTTTTATATTTCCGCAACTCGCAGTTGCTGGCAGTGATAATGTTTCTTTATTAGACTTAACAACGCATTGGGTCGGTTATGCCTCATTAGCTGTTTTTTTCTTGGCTTATATGCTGGTTATTGCTGAAGAAAAAATTCATCTGCGAAAATCAAAACCGGTTATCGTTGCTGCCGGTATTATATGGGCAATGATTGCTGCCATCTATGCTGCGCAAGATGATCCCGTATTTCACCATACCGCAGAAATAATGATACGCCACAATTTGCTGGAATTCGCTGAGTTATTTTTATTCCTCTTAGCAGCTATGACCTATATTAATACCATGGGGGAACGCGGCGTATTTGATGTGCTTCGGAGCTGGTTAATCAATAAGGGCTTTTCTTTACGCACTATTTTCTGGTTAACAGGCCTGTTCGCATTCTTTATTTCCCCTATCGCCGATAACTTAACCACTGCCTTATTAATGGCGACGGTTATCATGGCAGTGGGCGGTACAAATCATAAGTTTATTGCCATCTCCTGCATTAATATTGTGGTTGCCGCTAATGCTGGCGGGGCATTCAGTCCGTTTGGTGATATTACCACCCTGATGGTATGGCAAAAAGGTGTGGTTGAGTTCCAACAATTTTTTGTATTATTCCTACCCTCTATCGTCAATTGGCTAGTGCCAGCAGTGATTATGTCTTTCTTTGTAAGCAGTGGATTACCCCCACAAATACAGACTGAAACTGCAACATTAAAACGAGGCGCTTTTATTGTTGTTTTCTTGTTTCTCCTTACTATTTCAATGGCCGCTTCTGCCCATGTCTTCTTACACTTACCTCCCGTTATCGGCATGATGACAGGTTTAGGTTTTTTAAAAATATACAGTTACTTTATCACTAGACGTGACCAACGCGTATTCAATAAGTTAGCGTATGGTGGTGAAACAACATTAACCTTAGATGAGATCGCAAAACTCAACCAGCCATTTAATATTTTCCAGCAATTAGAACGTGCTGAGTGGGATACCTTAATGTTTTTCTATGGCATTATTCTGTGTGTAGGCGGTCTAGGCACCATCGGTTATCTCGCTGTTGGCTCTGAACTAATGTACATTGATATGGGTGCAACCAATGCTAATATTTTAGTGGGGCTTTTATCAGCTGTGATCGATAATATTCCAGTAATGTTTGCCGTATTATCAATGATGCCAGCGATGGATACAGGGCAATGGCTATTGGTTACACTCACTGCGGGTGTCGGTGGTTCGTTGCTCTCGATTGGTTCAGCCGCGGGCGTTGCTGTAATGGGACAGGCTCGTGGGATCTATACATTTATAGGTCACCTAAAATGGATCTGGGCAATCGCATTAGGCTATGCCGCTAGTATTTGGGTTCACCTGTGGTTAAATGCACATTTATTCGATAATATTGCTGTTAGTAGCTAAAAATAAAGGCGCACCACCGTTTCGGCGATACATGCTGGCCTAGTGCTATTTTCAATTTCGATTTTTATTTCACGTACTACTTCTAGCCCGCGCTTCATCGGCACTAGTTTTGTGATCCGTGCGTGTGCTCTGATACGTTTGCCAATTTTAATTGGAAATGGAAATACAACACTATTGAGACCATAGTTCACCACCATTCGTGCTTCCGGATAAATATTCTTTTCAGGATCAACACTGTCTGTCAACAGTGGAATTAAAGCTAGTGTTAGAAAACCGTGAGCAATTGTAGTTCTATAAGGTGATTCTTTTTTTGCACGATCAGGACTAGTATGAATCCATTGTTGATCTCCTGTTACTAATGCAAATTGATCAACACTAGCTTGCTCTACGGTATACCAGTCACCAACAAACGTTTCTTCACCCAAATGCGCATTGAGACGCAAATAAACCGTTTTTAAAACATCATTTTTTTCTAATAATAATGCGATTTGCGCTTCTTCATTACCAAGAAAACTTACATACTTTCCTAAAGATATAAGCACGTTGGAATCAACCAACTTTCTATTAACAAGATCAGGGAATTGACGAATTGTTGAACCGAATTTATCAATTAAATCATCATAGCTAGATTGATATCTAATATGATTTTTTCTAAATGATTCAACAATGTCTGTATAAAATTCTTTTTCTTTCACAATTATTGTCCTTAATGTTTGAAGTAATTACTCCAGCATCTATAGCCAAACCACTTGAAGATGCCGTTTTCAGAGCTTAGCACGAATGCCATTTAAATGACCCAATGACAAGCACAAAAACTAATTCAAACATAGCCGAAATCATAAGCAACGGGTAGAATAAGGGATTAATTTTTCTTTTAGGTAAAAAGTTTCATGCTATACAACACCGATGATTTGCGTATTGCTGGGGTACAAGAAGTGATTCCTCCTGCTGAATTACATCAACAGTACCCGATCAGCGATCAGGCTTCTGCAACTACATTTAATGCGCGTAACATCACCCAAAAAATAGTACACGGTGATGATGACCGCTTGATTGTTATTATCGGTCCCTGCTCTATTCATGATCCTGCTGCTGCGCGTGAATATGCTGGGCTTCTAAAGCCACTAATTGAAGAATTAAAAGATGACTTGCACATTATTATGCGGGTTTATTTTGAAAAACCACGCTCGGTGATAGGTTGGAAAGGTTTAATTAATGATCCCTACCTTGATGGCAGTTACAAAATCAATGATGGCTTAGGTATTGCCCGAAAACTATTGCTCGATCTTGCTGAAATGGGCGTGCCTGTTGGCAGTGAATACCTAGACTTGATCAGCCCACAATATATCGCTGATTTAATCACCTGGGGTGCCATCGGCGCACGCACTACTGAAAGCCAATCTCACCGTGAATTAGCTTCTGGCTTATCATGCCCGATTGGCTTTAAAAATGCGACAGATGGAGGGCTTCAAATTGCAATTGATGCCTGTATGTCGGCCTCCAAACCCCATCACTTTATGTCGCTCACCAAAGCAGGTCATTCTGCTATATTCTCGACCACGGGTAACCCTGATTGCCATGTGATTTTACGAGGTGGAAAAGAGCCTAATTATAATGCCGAAAGTATTCAGGAAGTGGCAACGACCATTGGTCGTACCGGACAAAAAGCCCTTTTCATGATCGATTGTAGCCACGCTAACAGCGGTAAAAGCCATATTCAGCAAGAAGTGGTTTGTCGTGATGTCGCCAATCAAATAGCCAATGGTGAAAAACGTATCATGGGCATCATGCTTGAAAGTAACCTTGTGGCTGGCAGACAAAATACCGACGAAGGTAAAGGGTTAGTTTACGGTCAAAGCATCACAGATGCTTGCATGGCTTGGGATAATAGTGAAGTGTTGTTGCGGGAGCTTGCTGAGGCGGTTCAACAACGTCGTCGCCGTTAAAACTAGCACCAAATCCTTACACGAATTGAGCCTAGCGTTGCTCATTATCTGTAAGTGAAACAAAACCAATGTCTTCCATTATTGCGTATACCGATGGTAATACCAGCATAATTAATAATGTAGAAGTGAGCATGCCAAAAACAATACTGGTCACTAATGGGACTAAAATTAATGCTTGAGTACTAGTTTCAAACAATAGTGGTGTCATCCCTGCAACCGTGGTCGCTGAGGTTAAGAAAATTGCACGAAAACGATCTCGCACTGCTAAGCTGGCAGCGTTATGTAATGATGCGCCCTCTTCGATATGATGTTTGACGAATACCACTAACAAGATGGAGTCATTCACCACAATGCCTGCCAATGATACAAAGCCAATCATGCTCGGCAATGTGAAATCTAACCCCATCAATAAATGCCCCCAAATCGCACCGATTAGTGCTAAAGGAATATTTAACATGACGATGATAGGTTCTCGGTAATTCCTGAAGATCAAACTCAGTAATAAGAATACCCCTAGTGCTCCTAATGCAAAGCCCGACAAAATTGACATTTTGGTTTCAGTACCACTTTCAACCTCACCTTTCAGGCTAAATGTAATTTCTGGATAACGTAGTTGTAAGCCATTTAAAAAATCTTTTTCAGTTCCTGCTATGATTTCAGAGGTGTTAGCAACCGCCGCATCGACATCACCAAAAATAGTAATAGTCCGTTGATGATTAATATGACTGATGCGTGCAAAGCCACGTCTCTCCGTAATGGTAGCCACACTACTTAATGGTATTGCCTCACCTTTATTAGAAAAGATCATCAAATTATCAAAATCATGTAGCTCTTCACCCAGCTTACTATCCAGTTTAGCTACAATTTCGTATGCTTCACGGCCTTGATAAATATCACTAATAATTGCCCCTTGATAAGCAGCCCGGAGTTGAGATGCAATACTTCGAGCATCAATACCAGCAGACAAAGCTCCCGGTTTAAGTTGAACGGTAAACTCTGGTTTACCTGGCCGCAAATCATCAAGTAAATTCGATACGCCATCATAACCACGTAACCAGTTTTGTAATTCCCATGACGCTGTAGATAATTTATTTAAATCGTTACCACTTAAACGAATTTCAATTGCTCGCCCAGCAGGTCCAACCTTCGGCTCTCTAAATTGAACACTGATCACACTAGGCAGATCACCACTATTTTTTCGCCATAAACTTGTTAGTTCAGCCATATGGGTATTACGTATTTCTGTACTTAATAAATCAAGGCTAATGGTTGCTAAGTGCGTACCACTTTCTGGCACATCGCCGTGCACACCATAGCTAAGTTGTATATTTTTAACTAATGGCTCTGATTCGTTTTTGTTGAGTGTTTCAGTTGTTTCTTCTAAAGCGTGTAACAAGATCGCCATTACGCGTTCAGTTTCAGCCAAAGGTGTGCCCTGAGCTAATAAGATACGAGCATCAACTGTGTTTCCTTCAAGATCGGGAAACGCCTTAAACTTAACGGTGCCGGTTGCCATTAACCCAATAGATAGTACTAACATAGCCAATGTCACACCGACTGTAAGATAGCGGTATTTTATTGCTGTATCTGCAAGGCGACCAACACGGTCACGTAGCTTGTCAAAAGCAGCTTCAAACTTTTGCCGAATTTTCGGAGGCTGTTTATGGTGAACATGCTGTAAAGAATGCATTAGGTGATGTGGCAACACTAAAAATGCTTCAATCAAACTAATGGTCAGCACCGATAGTAATACAACCGGTAATACACCTAATATTTGCCCCATTTCACCTTTCATCATCAGCAAACTACCAAATAGAAATGCTGACGTCAGAAATGAGGCTATAACACCGGCAATTACTCGATGCGTACCATCAATAGCCGCATCCATTGGGGACTTTCCTTTATTGTATTCGTGGGCGATACTTTCTGATAACACAATAGCATCATCCATCAAAATACCGATGGCCATCAGTAGTGCCACCATCGAAATCATATTGATGGTAATGCCAAACATTACCATCATCGCTAAGCCACCTAAAAATGAAATAGGTAAACCTAAAGCCACCCAAAAAGTATAACGCCAATTAAAAAATAGTAATAAGGCCATTGTAGCTAAAAACAAACCCTGCCAGCCATTTTTCAATAACAATTGTAGGCGATCCTTAACTAAAGCCGTGCCATTTTGGGTGATAGTTAGCTTGGTGCCTTCTGGCAATATCCGGTTTTCAGTTTTAACAAAATCATCGATAGCTTCAAACACAGTCAATAGATCATCACTGGTATTTTTACTAATTTGCAATAAACCTGCAGCCTGATTATTAACCTCAATTCGTTGTTCACGTCGTTCAAATTTATCTTCAACCCGGGCAATATCTCGTAGCTTTATTTCGCCACCATCAGCTGAGTTTAAAATCACTAAATCAGCCAGTTCTTCAGCTGTTTTCCGAACATTATCAAAACGAATTTGATACGAGGTTTCAATCCCTTCTAATGTTCCAGCAGGTAAGTCAAGCGCTTGAGATGAAATCAAGTTAGCAATATCCTGCACACTTAGTTGATATTTAAGTAATGTATCAGGATCTATTAATACTTGTAATTGATGAGTCGAAAAACCATCAACAGTGACAATAGGGATCTGCGGATTAGCCAATAACTTATTACGATAATGTTCCGTCAAGGCTTTCAATTCAGTGCGGGTTAAATTAGTTGAGGTGATCGCTACATTGGCAACTGCACTAATTCGGCCTAATTGTTTGATGATGGCATCTTCAGTTTCTGCTGGAAAATCTGAAATCCCATCAACAGCTGCCTTAACATCATCATAAAAGGCGTCAATATCGCCTGCTTCGTCCATTTCTAGCGTAAAAAGTGCCATATTATCACGTGCATCACAGATTTGCTCTTTTAAATAGCTAATGCCATCGGTTGCATCTTCAAGACGATTACAAATTGCATCTTCAACATCTGCTGGTGTAGCCCCCGGATAAGGTAAAGAAATCTGCACTTTGCTCGGTTTAATAAGCGGGAAGGATTCTTTATTTAAATGTGTTAACGACACTAAACCGATGGCAATAATCGCCATCATTAGAATATTTCCTGCGGTCGGATGATTTATAAAATAACGAATCATTAAAATTGCTCACCTAATGCATCTTTCAACATTTTCTGTTGATAATCATCTGCTATAAGAGGTTTTAATGGCATACCTTCCATCACCGGAACAACATCACTAATGATAATCTGCTCGCCTTCCTTTATACCAACGTCATTATCATACTCAGCAATAACAACTAACTCACTCTGACTAAACAGAATTTTAACCGGCCGTATAACTAAAGTGTTATCAGCTGCCACGACATAAACACGACCTTGATGAACCGCCTTGCGCGGAATTACAATGGTTTGTTTTGCTGGTGCAAAAATCTCAACTGAGGTATACATGCCCTTTAATAAAGGTGGTCGGATCCCTGGAATGATTCCCTCATACGGTTTGTTAACGGCAATTACTAAACCCAAAGTATCGCGTGTTGGATCAACTGATTCACTAAGTCGAACCAATTTACCTTGCCAAACTGTTGAATTTTCTAAATCCCCTACTAAACGAACGCGAGTTTCTAATTGCATACTGGCTAATGTAGCCTGCAAGTTTTCTGGATTTTGTAAATCAATCGCTACTTCACTTTCAGCTAAGCCAGCTAACACTAAAGGGCGAAATTGCTGCACCGGCAACTGCGCGTTTATTTCTACTTGCTCTACGCCCAAGGCCTCGAAAAGAATGGTTCCTGCTGGCGTGGATTCATCTTTTTCTACAGCAACGGCACCTATTCGAGCATCAAACGGCATAACTACCTCTGTGCGGCCAATAGTATCCTGACTTTGCTCTACCTGACTTTCCGATTGTTGAATTTGTGCTCGCATTGCTGCTTTTCGGCTAGCGTAACTCGCTAATTTACCCTCGATATCTTGTACTGATTGTTGCAATGACAACACATTTTTCTGTTCTGCATCTAATGATGAACGAGCAATCACCCGTTTATCCCAAAGTGTTTGTAACCGCTCTAGCTCCTTCAACCCTACCTCTAACTTTTTCTGAGCAATAACTAAGGCGTCTTTAGTGCTGGCCTGTTCTACATTTAACTGTACTAAGGATGATTGGCTACCGGCGAGCCCAGCCTTGCTTTGATTGAGCGAAATTTCAAACGTAGTAGGTTCAATACGAAGTACAACAGTCCCTTTTTTAATGCTAGCGCCTTGTTTAAGATCGGGATGCATATAACTTATCTTGCCACTTACTTCAGATTTTGCATTAATCATGATCGACGGTTCTACGTGACCAAATGCGACAGCTCTAACACGGAAGGGTATTTTGTTCACCTTGATGACTTCTACAGCTTTAATAGGATAACCAATATCTTGGTGCTCTACCGGCGCTTTACTCTTCACCAGAACCACCACCACTATAATTGCTGTAATCAAAATGACCGGCAATGAAACGAAGCTTTGCAATATCTTTTTCATTTAAATACCGACCTATATTAGCAACTAATTATATTTGATAGTATAACAACTATTATCCACATCAATTGTACTTTATTTAATACAGACCAGGATAATATCTATATATCTATACCTTATATAGAAAAGGAATAAAGCACTATTTTTAAATATTAATACTGCGCAAAAGTTTAGAGTACGCTATAATAAATCGTTAAATTTAACCTTATATACCCAAACCACTTTAAAATATATAGGTTTTCCTGATTAATTCAGTAGGTTATTACATGGCAGAGTATGCCTTAATTCTTATTAGCACCATTCTGGTGAACAATATCGTTCTAGTTAAATTTCTAGGGCTATGTCCGTTTATGGGTGTGTCTAGCAAACTGGAAACGGCTATTGGTATGGGCTTAGCAACTACATTTGTTTTAACCCTGTCGTCTATCAGCAGTTATATAATAAACGAATACTTACTAGCACCTTTAGGTATTGAATTTCTGCGTACTATTAGCTTTATTTTTGTGATTGCTGTGGTGGTGCAATTTACTGAATTGGTGGTGCACAAAACCAGCCCATTATTATATCAAGTATTAGGGATTTTCTTGCCTTTGATTACAACCAATTGTGCAGTGTTAGGCGTGGCCTTGCTTAATGTTCAAGATGACAATAACTTTATCGAGTCAGGCTTATATGGTTTTGGGGCGGCTATTGGTTTTTCTTTAGTCTTGGTTATTTTTGCTTCTATGCGCGAACGGATTGATGCCGCTGATGTGCCTGTGCCTTTCCAAGGCGCAGCTATTGGTTTAATCACCGCTGGTTTGATGTCTATGGCCTTTATGGGCTTTGCTAGTTTGGTTTAACCATCATGCTAACAGCTATTGTCGCCATCACACTGATGGCATTATTTTTCGGCCTAGTCTTAGGTTACGCTTCTATTCGCTTTAAGGTCGAAGGTGATCCTATTGCCGATCAAATCGACAAGCTATTGCCACAAACACAATGTGGACAATGTAGTTTTGCAGGTTGCCGCCCTTATGCTGAAGCCATCGCTGCGGGTGAAGTCGCTATAAACCGCTGTCCTCCTGGTGGAGAAACTACCATTATAGCGTTAGCTGATTTACTACAAGTTGACGTGATTCCGCTTGATGATGAATGTGGCGAAGAAAAACCAAAAACCCTAGCTTTCATTGTTGAAGATCGTTGCATCGGTTGCACTTTATGTATTCAAGCTTGCCCTGTTGATGCTATTTTGGGTGCTGCCAAACAAATGCATACCGTTATTACTGATGAATGTACTGGCTGTGAATTATGTGTGCCGCCTTGCCCAGTAGATTGTATTGATATGATTGAAACCAAACCAAACCCAAACACTTGGCGTTGGCCTGATCCCGATCACCTTGATCTCAAAACCGGGGGGCAATCATGACTGAAAAACTTGCATCCTTCCCCGGTGGTTTAGTGCTTGATGGTCAAAAACGGCGTTCGACACAAACACCTATCCGCCAAACACCGTTGAGCAAAAATCTGATCTTGCCATTGCAACAACATATTGGCGCTGCTTCTGTAGCTATCGTAGAAGTCGGTGACAAGGTATTAAAAGGCCAGAAAATTGCCCGTGCAGAAGGTCATGTTTCGGTATATTTGCATGCCCCTAGCTCGGGTATCATTACTGCCATTGATGAACAACCCATCCCACATCCATCGGGCTTGTCAGCATTATGTATTAGCCTTGAAACCGATGGTGAAGATTGCTGGATTGAACACCAAGGCACGGACGATTTCGCCAGCTTATCTGAACACGATATCCGTCAGCGGATTCGTGAAGCAGGTATTGTTGGGCTGGGTGGTGCGGGGTTTCCTAGTTTTATTAAACTGAACCCCAGCGTACACCATCATGTTGACACATTAATTTTAAACGGTGTCGAATGCGAGCCTTATATCACTTGTGATGATATGTTGATGCGGGAGCGCGCCGAAGGCATTCTTGATGGTATTGAGATCATGCACTATGCCCTGCATGTTAAAAACTGCGTTATTGCCATCGAAGATAATAAAGCTGAAGCTATTAGTGCAATGGAGCTTGCATTGTCACAACGACCTGAGCTACAAAACACAAAAGTCGTAAGCATTCCAACACGCTACCCAGCAGGCAGCGAAAAACAATTAATTCAAGTCATTACCGGCAAACAAGTCCCTACTGCAGGCTTGCCTATTGATTTAGGTATTGTTTGCCACAACGTCGGCACAAGTTACGCCATTGGTCGTGCCATCAAACATGGTGAACCACTCATTTCACGCGTCGTTACCGTAACAGGTACTGATGTGGCTCATGCGGGCAATTTTGAAACCCTATTCGGCACGCCAATGCATGAACTATTAGCTTTTTGTAAAACTGAGCGCCAGCCAGATGAGCCCTTTATCTTGGGCGGCCCGATGATGGGTTATAACCTTTCGGGGGATCACCTCCCCGTTACTAAAACAGCTAACTGTATCTTGGTGGGCGTTGAAAATGCAGCACCCGATGCTAAGCCTATGCCTTGTATTCGCTGTGGTGAATGTGCCACTGCCTGCCCTGTCGGCTTGCTACCACAGCAACTCTATTGGCATGCCCGCGCTAAAGACTTAGACAAAACAGAAGACTATAATCTATTCGATTGCATCGAATGTGGCTGTTGCAGTTATGTTTGCCCGAGTAAAATTCCTTTGGTGCATTATTTCCGTTTTGCTAAAACAGAAATAATGAATCAACAACAAGAAACACTAAAAGCTGATAATGCTCGAATACGCCACGATAACCGACAACATCGACAAGAATTAGAGAAAAAAGAAAAACAAGAACGCCAACGTCAGCGTAAAGCTGCGCTTGCGGCGACGAAAGCGGCAAAAGAAAAAGAAGCGGCTAAACAAAGCAATGAAGCTGATAATGTGGAGAACAACTGATGCCCAGATACCCAAACTACTTGGAGATGCAGGCTTCAGAGTTCAGTACGAATGTCAGGGCAAGGCGCAAGGCGCAGGAAATGGCTAGTCCTTGTCAAACATTGCAACGTAGCACTGGCTTTCGCACTGAGATCCCGAAGGGCATGATGATAAACTACCATCTTCTACGTTATAAAATGGTGAACTAGAATGACTAGTCCTACAATTTTATGCCTCAAATATGGTAGCTTTTCATCATGCTGAAACCTACATCTCCAAATAGCTCGGGTATTAGCCGCTTATCATCACCTTTTTTATCAGGCACTAATCGCGTAACCCTGCAAATGTTGCAATTATTGCTAGCACTAGTGCCCGCAGTCATTGGTATTGTGTATTTCTTTGGCCCTAGTGTACTTATCACCATGGCGTTAGCCATAGTCGTGGCACTGCTAGCAGAAGCATTGATGCTAAAACTACGTAATCGTCCACTAAAACCCTTCTTAACCGATGGCAGTGCTATTGTTACAGCTGCGTTACTTGCTATCGCCTTACCACCTCTTGCTCCATGGTGGTTAGTTACAACCGGTATATTGTTTGCCATAATTTTTGCAAAACATCTTTATGGCGGTTTGGGTTACAACCCCTTCAACCCTGCAATGGTGGCCTATGTAGTTTTGCTAATTTCATTTCCATTAGAAATGACAACATGGTTACCTGTCACAACACTAAGTGAGCAACCGCTTAATTTTGAGTCCACATTTCAAATGATATTTACAGGTCAAGTGAGCAGTGGCATTGCTATTGATTCGCTGTCAGGCGCTACGCCACTTGATGCGATGAAAACACAAATAGGCTTACTGCAAAACCCTGCTGATATTATGCAACAACCACTGTTTGGCTTATTCAGTGGTAAAGGCTGGGAATGGATCAATATTTTATTTATTATTGGCGGTCTATACCTGCTTTATCGCCGTGTTATCAGTTGGCATATCCCGACGGCTATGATTGTTAGCTTGGCTATAATAAGTGGCATCACATGGCTGGTCGCACCTGAAACAACCGCTTCGCCATTATTCCATCTGCTGAGTGGTGGCACCATGTTAGGTGCGTTCTTTATTGCTACCGATCCGATCACTGCATCAACAACCGTCAAAGGTCGACTAGTATTTGGTGCGGGCGTGGGCTTATTAACCTATATTATTCGTGTGTGGGGTGGTTATCCTGATGGCATCGCCTTTGCTGTTATATTGATGAATATGTTGGTGCCATTAATTGATTACTATACCCAACCCAAAGTATATGGGGCGAAATAATGAATCAGGTCCAAAGCCATATTCTAAAAGTTTCCTTGATGCTGGCAGTTTTTGCCATCGTTGCTACTAGCTTAGTGAGTTTCACCGAAATTAATACACGTGAACAAATTAAAGAAAATGAACGTCAAGCACTATTAGCTGCGCTCAATGAATTAGTTGATGCTGATAGCTATGATAATGATATTTTAGCAGATACTATTCTTTTGCCCGCTGTCACTGAACTAGGCACAACAGAAGCTATTCAAATTTATCGTGCTCGTAAAGGTGAAAAACCTGTTGCAACCGTACTGACCAGCATTGCACCTGATGGCTATAGCGGCAAAATAAAACTACTTGTTTGCATTAATTATGATGGTAGCCTTGGCGGTGTGCGTGTTATTCAACATAAAGAAACACCCGGATTAGGTGATAAAATTGAGGCTAAAAAAACAGATTGGATTTTAGCTTTCAAAGGCTTATCATTACAGAACCCTAGTGAATCAAAATGGAAAGTGAAAAAAGATGGCGGGGAATTTGACCAATTTACCGGTGCGACCATTACGCCTCGTGCTATAGTCACAGCGGTGAAAAAAGCATTACTCTATTTTGAAAAACATCGCGATGAATTATTTGAGGTCACTGAACAATGAGCAGTATCTATCGCCCAATTATTCGTGAAGGATTATGGAAGAACAATCCTGCCTTAGTCCAACTATTAGGCTTATGTCCTCTGCTTGCTGTCAGTAATACCGTTATTAATGGTTTGGGATTAGGGCTAGCCACTATTTTGACCTTAGTTGCCTCTAACGGCATAATTTCATTGCTTCGTAATCATATTCCCGATGAAGCACGGTTACCTGTTTTTGTATTGATCATTGCTTCAATCGTAACCATTATTGAGCTGTCGATGAATGCGTGGTTTCATGAGCTTTATTTAATATTAGGTATTTTTATCCCGTTAATTGTAACCAACTGTGCCATCATCGGCCGTGCTGAAGCTTTTGCTGCACGCAATCCTGTTGGCCCCGCATTGGTTGATGGTTTGATGATGGGCATTGGATTCACTGCTGTTTTAGTGCTTTTAGGTGCGATGCGTGAACTGATCGGTATGGGTACATTATTTAGTGAAGCACACTTAATGTTTGGTGACGCGGCAAAAAACTTAACCATTACCGTATTTGAAGATTATCGCGGCTTTTTATTGGCACTATTGCCGCCCGGTGCTTTTATTGGGCTGGGTTTAATTGTGGCATTAAAAAACGTAATTGATGCTCGCCTATCAACTAAACAAACTCAGACTATTATAGAAATCGAAGCCGAAGCCATTCCAGCGCCTAACTAATGAATCAAGCCCAACGCCACGATTTTTTTGCGACGCTCAAGGCGCATAAACCCGAACCCACTACCGAGCTTAATTATTATTCTACCTTTGAATTATTGATTGCCGTTATTTTATCGGCACAAGCAACCGATGTGGGTGTCAATAAAGCCACGGATAAACTGTATCCCATTGCCAATACACCTCAAGCGATTTTAGATTTAGGCGTTGACGGACTTAAACAGTATATTAAAACCATTGGTTTATATAATAGTAAAGCAGAAAATGTGATTAAAACCTGTCGGCAGTTACTCGAATTGCACGATGGTGAAGTGCCAGATGATCGTGAAGCACTTGAGGCCTTACCCGGCGTAGGTCGAAAAACAGCCAATGTTATTCTAAACACCGTTTTCAAACACCCCGTCATTGCCGTTGATACCCATTTATTTCGGCTTTCCAATCGTACTGGTTTGGCGAAAGGTAAAACGGTGCGTGCTGTTGAAGATAAGCTAATGAAAGTCGTGCCTGATGAGTTTAAACAAGATGCACATCACTGGTTAATTTTGCACGGCCGTTATGTGTGCATTGCTCGAAAACCACAATGTGGCATCTGTGTCGTCTCACATTTATGCGATGATTTTCGTCGTCAAAAAAAAGCGGCATAATGTTTGATCAAAACCGCCAACAATTACGCCAAATGTATCATGATACTTGGCAAAAAAAACAAGCTAATGCATCATTATCGGCATTAGAATCAATGATCGCCCAAGTGATCAGCGAACATGCTGAATATCATAAAATATTTAATAGTGATGCCAGCCTAGAACAGGACTATTTTGTGGAGGACGGACAGACTAATCCCTTTCTTCATATGGGTTTACATCTCTCTTTGCATGAACAAATATCTACCAATCGTCCTACCGGAATTCGTGATCTCTATCAGCAATTACGTGCTAAATTCGGCAATACTCATGATGCAGAGCATCAGATGATGGAATGTTTGACTGAAAGTCTGTGGATCGCCCAACGTAATAAACAAACACCCTCAGAATCTGACTATTTAATAGCATTACAAAAATTAGTGTGAATACTAATTTCACCGCTGATCAACGGATAAAAAAA
Organism: Methylophaga sp.; assembly: GCA_002733505.1. GTDB lineage: Bacteria > Pseudomonadota > Gammaproteobacteria > Nitrosococcales > Methylophagaceae. The sequence continues at coordinate 22,150 of NVVW01000022.1, forward strand.
CAAGGATAAATTATGAAAGCTTTAGGGTTCAGCAGTAACGATACATCAGCACAATTACTTGAACAATCCACACCACAGGCAACGGCACATGACTTGCTCATCAAAATTGATGCTATTGCCGTTAACCCCGTCGACACTAAAGTCAAAGCCAGTATTAAAGCCCCCATATCACCCGCTAAAATAGTGGGTTGGGATGCTACAGGCACGGTGGTTGCCATAGGTGATCACGTTGAGTTATTCAAACTCGGTGATAACGTTTTCTATGCCGGCGATGTAACTCGTCCCGGTTGTTATGCCAGTCATCAACTGGTTGATGAGCGTATTGTTGGCCATGCGCCTACATCATTATCTGTAACAGAAATAGCCGCTATGCCACTTACCAGTATTACCGCATGGCAAGCATTATTTTCTCGTCTTCGGATCAATAAAAAACACGATGCAGGTAAAAATATCCTTATTATTGGTGGTGCCGGCGGTGTGGGCTCTATTGCTATTCAGTTGGCAAAAAAAGTGGCAGGGCTTAATGTTATTACTACCGCTTCTCGCTCTGAATCTGAGCAATGGTGTCGAAAAATGGGCGCTGACCATGTGATAAATCATCATAGCGAAATGGTGTTGCAATATCGTACTTTAGGCCTGCGTGATCCTGATTATATTTTATGTTTGAATGATACCGATCGACACTTTGCTGCTATGGCAGAACTGATTGCGCCTCAAGGATTAATTTGCAGTATTGTTGGCACTCAACAAAAACATGATTTAGATTGTCTAAAATCAAAAAGCGCCGGTTTTGTCTGGGAGTTTATGTTTACCCGGTCTATGTTTAAAACTAGTGATATGATTGAACAACATCATTTGCTCAACACTATTGCAAAACTGCTTGATGACGGGATATTAACCAGCACATTGAACCACGTTATTGGCCCGCTAACTACCGAAAATATTGAGAAAGCACATATAAAATTATTATCTGGATCAACTATCGGTAAATTAGTTTTAACATCAATATAAAAACAGCGCATTCCACCAAACCTATTATCGTCATGTACCCGTGATCATTCAAAGTACGGTTTTTTGGTATGTATAATGGATGAGGTAGCAAGGCATAATAGTGATGTAATAGCTATCCTATTGCTCACTATTATAACGCAGCTAGCGCATTCAGTATACGTGCTAAAAATCTGTATTTTGAATGGTCACGGGTATATACCCAAAATACTTGAAGATGCAGGTTTCAGCAAGAGAAGAAGCCATTATATTCTAGGCATAAATCCGTAGAATGAGTCATTCTCATTTAAGGATTTATAACGACGAAGATAATGGCTTATCCTCTTGCCCTACGGGAGCTTAGCACGAATGCCAGCACTGCGTTACAATGCTCGACAAGGACTAGTCATTGCCTACACATTGCGCCTTGTTCTGGCCTCCGTGCTAAGCTCTGAAATCTACATCTTCAAGTAATTTGGATATAGTTCTAATATGGCCGGCCAAATCCCCCCCCAATTTATTGATGACTTATTAACCCGCGTTGACGTTGTTGATGTTGTTGATGCGCGCGTGCCATTAAAAAAAGCAGGCAAAAACCTGCAAGCCTGTTGCCCATTCCATAACGAAAAAACGCCCTCGTTTACCGTCAGCCCTGAGAAGCAGTTTTATCACTGTTTTGGTTGTGGCGCACACGGCACGGCAATTGGTTTTTTGATGGAATACGATCAAATGAGTTTCCCTGAGGCGATTCAAGAGTTGGCGGATCTGGCGGGCATGACCGTGCCAACGACAAGTTTTGTGAACGCCCAACCTTCAAGACAAAACCTGTATGACTTGACGGATAAAGTCAGCCAATATTATGTACATCAGCTACACAATCATCCGCAAAAGACGGCTTTTGTAAATTATTTGCAACAACGAGGCTTGTCTGCGCAAATTATTGAACACTTCAATATCGGCATGGCACCAGACGGTTGGGATAATGTGCTAAAAACGTTCGGTGCAAATGATCAAGCGCGCAAGCAGTTAGATGAGGTTGGTTTATTAAGCAGCAATGATAAAGGACGGCAATATGATCGCTTCCGTAACCGCATTATGTTTCCAATTAAAGATCGCCGGGGACGCGTTGTAGGATTCGGCGGTCGCGTATTGGATGACAGCACGCCAAAATACTTAAATTCACCCGAAACCCCACTTTTTCATAAAGGCAATGAGCTTTATGGTTTATTCCAAGCGCGCAAAGCCAATCGAAAATTAGAGCGAATCATTATCGTTGAAGGTTATATGGATGTGATTGTGTTAACGGATCATGGCATTACTAATGCGGTGGCAACATTGGGCACGGCAACCACACCTGATCATTTACGACAATTATTACGCAGCGCTCCCGAATTAGTATTTTGTTTTGACGGTGATCGTGCGGGTCGCGAAGCCGCATGGCGCGCAGCAGAAAATGCAATGCCACTGTTAGGCGGTAATCATCAGCTAAAATTTATGTTTTTGGCTGATGGTGAAGATCCAGATAGCGTGGTGCGACAACAAGGTGCAGAGCAATTTAATCGTTTAGTGGGTCAGGCGCAGAATTATTCAGACTTCTTTCTAGCCACGCTTGAAGCACAAGTTGATATTAGTTCAATGGATGGCCGTGCCCGATTAATTGAAATTGCTAAACCGTATCTTCGGCAGATCCCCGCAGGTATTTATCGTGATATGTTGGAGCAGAGACTAGCAGAAAAAGCCAATACTAACACTGCTATGTTACACAAACATCTAGGAAAATCGGCTGAAAATACAGTAAAAAAACATAAAAAGCCATTAAAGTCGTCATCGGCTATTTCTCCAATTAGGATGGCGATTACTATTTTATTGCAACATCCTGAACTTCATGCCGAGATTGGTGCTTTCGATAAACTGGCATCATTAGAGCGCGCTGGCTTAACTATTTTAGTACAACTACTTGAAACTTTAAGCCAGAACCCACATCTAACTACTGCAATGTTATTAGAACGTGCGCGAGATAGTGAACATGAAGGCCATTTGCACCAGTTAGCGCAACAAACCCTAACATTGAGTGCTAAGGAATTGCAGCATGAGCTAACAGGCATTATTCAGCAATTGCAGCAACAAGCTATTGAACAGCGCCATGCATATCTAGTAGCAAAGGGTTTAGGCAACTTGACGGACGAAGAACGAATAGAAATTAATAGCTTAAATAGTTAAAATCTGCGCAAACAAAAACGTGCATTATTATAGACTTATAGTTATAATGTCTGGCTACGCAAAATACATACGACGAATAAAGAGGTCCAATGAAAGATCAACAATCACGCATTAAAGAGCTCATCACGCTGGGTAAGGAACGTGGTTATCTTACTTACGGTGAGATCAATGATCACTTACCTGAAGATCTGATCGACGCTGATCAAATTGAAGATATCATCAGTATGTTTAGCGATCTCGGTATTATGGTTCATGAAGACGGCCTAGATACCGATGAAATGGAGCGTCTAGCAGAAGCAGCATCAAGTAATGATGATGTTTCGGCAGATGAAGCTGCTGCGGTTTTAGCAAGCTCAGATGGCGAGTTTGGTCGCACCACTGATCCGGTTCGAATGTATATGCGTGAAATGGGTACAGTAGAATTGCTAACCCGAGAAGGCGAAATTGTTATCGCAAAACGCATCGAAGCAGGTTTGCGAGAAAGCTTACTCATGCTATCAACGTATGAGCCATGTATTATTACATTCTTAGCCCAATGCGATGCGGTAGAAGCAGGTGATTTACGCCTGAACGATTTAATCAAAGGCTTTATACTTCCTGAAGAGATCGGTGCAGATATTGTAATTCCCACACCCGTTATCAAGGTAGCAGGTGAAGAAGATGATGAGGAAGATAATACGCCCACAGGTCCCGATCCTGAAGAATCAAAAGAACGTTTTGATGCTTTACGTAAAGCGTATACAGATGCAAAAAGTGCCTCTGAAGAGAATTTGCCAGCAGCACTAGAGCAAGTAACAAGCTTGTTTATGGAGTTTAAATTAACCCCCAAAACATTGATCCTGCTTAATAGTTTAATGCGCGATACCGTTTCAGTTATCCGTCAACAAGAACGCACCATTTCGAAAATTGTTGTTGATACCGCGCGGATGAATCGTCGTGATTTTATTGATTCATTCACCGGCAACGAAGTCAATCTTCAATGGATTGACAAACACGTTCGTGCAAAAAAACATTATTCATCAACCATTAAGAAAAACCTTGATGCCATCTTAGCTGCTCAAACAACCATGGCAGAGCTTGCTGAAGAGCGTGGCATTGATATCCCTGCAATCAAAGAAATTAACCGTCAAATGTCGATTTCTGAAGCCAAAGCACGTCGCGCCAAAAAAGAAATGGTCGAAGCTAATTTACGACTCGTTATCTCGATTGCTAAAAAATATACCAACCGTGGTTTACAGTTCTTAGATTTAATCCAAGAAGGTAATATTGGCTTGATGAAAGCGGTTGATAAATTTGAATATCAACGTGGTTATAAATTTTCAACCTATGCAACATGGTGGATCCGCCAAGCAATCACTCGTTCAATTGCCGACCAAGCACGCACAATTCGTATCCCAGTGCACATGATTGAAACAATCAACAAGCTGAACCGAATTGCACGCCAAATGCTGCAAGAAATGGGTCGCGAACCAACACCGCAAGAATTAGCGGAACGCGTTGAAATGCCAGAAGACAAAGTGCGTAAAGTACTGAAAATTTCTAAAGAGCCAATTTCAATGGAAACACCGATTGGTGATGATGAAGATTCACACCTAGGTGATTTTGTAGAAGACGTAAATGTCATGTCACCACAAGATTCAGCAATGAACGAAGGCCTAAGAGAAGCAACACAAGGCATCTTAGGTGGCTTAACAGAACGTGAAGCAAAAGTATTGCGTATGCGTTTTGGTATCGACATGAACACCGATCACACACTAGAAGAAGTGGGCAAACAATTTGACGTAACACGTGAACGTATTCGTCAAATAGAAGCAAAAGCATTGCGTAAGCTACGCCACCCAACACGATCTGATCAGCTAAGGAGCTTCTTAGATTTAGACAACTAAAGATTATGGGCCTGTAGCTCAGCTGGTTAGAGCAGGGGACTCATAATCCCTTTGTCCGGGGTTCAAGTCCCTGCAGGCCCACCATTAATATAAGGCCCCAGCACTATTTCGGTGTTGGGGCTTTTTTGTAGGGAAAGGTTGAGTTAGCTAGTCAATAATTTCACTCAATCCTTCAATAGCATCAAATCCCAAGCATCTACAATACCAAACAAATTCCACTACATCTATACGACGTTGGCCCACCTCAGTCTTCCCGACAAATGAATGTGGTTTTCCAAGAAGTTCGCCCGCTTGACGCATAGTTAGGCCTTTGTTTTCACGTTGTTCGCGCAACCATTGAGATATCTTCTGAGACTCTGGGGAATATAGTGTTTTCATTTGTTCCGATTATCGGTACAAAACTGCTTGTGCCTAATTCAGGAACAAGTTAATATCCAAATCAATTATTTAATAAAAGGGGTAAAAAATGATACGAATTTTTGTATTTATTGGCTTGTCTTTTCTTCTCGCCTTGACAGCTTCAGGCTGCGTAAATAAACACAAGCAACGAATGGCTCAGCTTGAAGAGCAAACGCGTGTTGACGCTGCTGGTAGAAGAAAAGAGATAATGAATACCATGCGAGAGAAAGGAATTCCTGTCAGAGTTCTGGAATTAGATGCGGGTAGGGCAAATAGTGCTGGAGGAGTTGACTTGTCCTTTCAGGTTGCAAATGCTACCAACCGTGACTTTAAATACATTGAGTTGACAGTAACACCGTTTAACCGTGTAGGTGATGTCATCAGCTCTGAAATTAATGGCCGTTCAACAATAACAGTGAAAGGTATTGGGCCAATGAAGCCAACAGTTAAATATGGCTCCTTTGATGGGCATTACTTTTCTTTTGATAATGTTTGGTACAACGGGACAATTAATTGCGTGAAGCTTTCGGAAGTGAAAATTACGTATATGGATAACTCTGAACAATTTGTTACAGGAGAAATATTATCGCTGATGAGTCCTGCAAAACATGGTGGTTGTGCTCTGTAAGTAATTTATAATTAAAGGTGAAAAAATGAACAATATTCTAAAATTAATGGCACTATATGTCCTGCTTACTTTTAATGCTTTTGCAGATGCAAAATATAATAGTGAAAAAAACATTGTGGTGTTAGGTTCTACGCAGATGGTTAAAGCAGATTCTGGTTCAATTACTATATATAGTGAAAAGCATGTGGAGCTATTTGCTTACGGTATGAGGGGAGATAATTTGGCTGTTCTTTGTGGGCAAGCCTCCGATTTAGGAGCATTAATATTTTTAGATAATAAAATGCAGGTTGGAGTCTCAACACCAGGAATCAGTGGCGCTAATCCCTGGGTATCACCAGAAGATCAAAGGTTGCGAGATGATGGTTACGTTCACAGTTACATTTTTAAAGATGATAATGCGTTAGATTTAATGGATTTACTATATGAATATAGCTCTGTCGGCTTTGTTCTATCTAATGATGGGTGCAAAGGTGATACGGCAGTATTAACGGTTGGTTTTGAGACTAGGGGTATAGAAAGAGCAATGAAGAGAATAAAATAAATTTATAATACTTTGTTTTTATCAGTGCGAGGAGACTGTAAATAATTTTGTGTCATTGCCTTTTTGGGGAACATCTAATGAAGCAAACAATTAAATATGGTTCTTTTGATGGACACTACTTTTCTTTCGATAACGTTTGGTACAATACAACAATCAATTGCGTTAAACTCTCAGAGGTGAAAATAACGTATATGGATAACACGGAGCAGCTAGTTACTGGTGATGTGTTAGCTTTGATTAGTCCTCTAAACCGAGGTGGGTGTACATTATAAATTTAAGGAGTCAGTAAATGAAAATGTCTGGTATAGATCCAAATACAGGAGAGAAATTTCAGGCTGATGCAGAGATTAGTGATGATTTTATTCAGTCAATGTCGGAGTTTAAGGTTTCAGATATAGGCGTTAAAAAACTAATTGATGATCTTCATCTTTCCGCAGATGCAAAATCAGCTTTGCATGCTCTTTCTAGTGCAACAATTAGGACTGGTGACTACATTTTGAAAATAGGACGAAAGATAATAGATTTTGTTTGTTCCATTTTCAAGGAATATCCCACAGCCTCTTTTGGTATGGTGTTTGGGGCTATCGTAGGATTTCTAATTACTTCTATTCCCATACTGGGGGTTGTTTTAGGGCCGATAGTAGCCCCCATCGCAATTGCTCTTGGCTTGATTCTTGGTTTACATGAGGATATAAAAGACAAGGCTCTTGAAAGAAAAATAGCTGAAATTAATGCTAAATTCTCAACACTTAAAACCCAGTAATTTTATGACTAAGACAAATGAGCAGAACTGGTTTGAAGATATTGAGGCAGTTATCACAGAGCCATTAAAGTTTAAGGCTAAGCTTGCTATTGGTGAAGATGCATATACTTCACTGAGATTAAAAAATGCCGCAACTAAACTTTGGGATACGTCGGGAGCCGCGGCTACAGGTGTAGTAGTCGCTAAATCATCGTTAGTAGCATCTACTTTTTTTGCACCATCCGGTCTTTTGGCTGCAATAGGGATCGGAACTGCTGTCACACCTATAGGATGGTTACTTGCCGCAGGTGTAGTCACTGGTGGAGCTTGGGTAGGTGTAAGCCGCTATATCAAAGGGGCATCAGCAAGTCGTGTGACGGTAATTCCCAAATTTATCAACACACCTATGGATGCATTGGCAGTGGGACTTTTTGATCTTATTGCACCGCTTGCTTTAAAGGTTGCAGCTGTTGATGGGCATATTGATAAAAAAGAAAGGAATCTTATCAGCTCCTATTTCGTTACAGAATGGGGCTACGATCAAGGCTTTGTCAACGAGGGAGCTCTTTTTATTGAATCAAAATTATCTGACTTTTCAATTAAAGATCAAGCTAAAATGCTTGCCGAGTTCAAGAAGGCTAATCCAGATTGTAACTATGAGCCTATGTCTCAAGAAATCCTTTGTTTTATCACTGATATTATGGAAGCAGACGGGCGAATTAATGACCGTGAGGAATCTGCTATAGAAGAAATTCGTATTATTTTCAGCGAAACAAATCAGAATGCATTTGCAAAAACAATGAAGAGCAGTTGGAGGTCAGTGAAAGATACTGCTGGGAATGTACTTTCAGATGGCATTTTTCCAAATAAAAAGACTTGACCTTGCTTTTCTTCAAAGTTGTTATTCGATAAACCAGTCCTTAGTGGTGCCCCATAGCCTATTAGCTGTCTCATTTGTTAGTTCGAGTGCATGAGCGCTTGATTCTTTCACGGCAAGCCATTTTTGGCTGCTATATTTAGTGGTTGAATCTAGTGCGGCGGCAACACTTTCTGAAGCAGATTTCTTGACGTTAATTAATATTTGTTTGGAATCATCTTTGCCTTCTTCAAGGCACTGCTGGAAATTGAATTCATCTGTAGTTCCATACAAAATATTGTAATCATCTTGTAGGGCTTTCTTGTCTTCACAATAATCGTATACCTCAAAGCTGACCAGAGTCACTGCAACGGCAACTGTCCCAATAGTTGCGGCAGCTAATGATGCTGAAGCTACTCTTCGAGTTGAGCGCTTAGCAAATTTTTTAGTGACATTGACCTGTTTAGTTTTATGTCTTGCCTTCATCTGTTCCACAACCTTTTGTGAGGATTGAAGATCATTCAATTTATCAACTGAAGTTACGGCCAAATTAAAAGCGCCAAGAAGGGTATTGATGAATAGTGACACGGCAAAGGAAATGGCCATGATAGTCACTGTAACTGTAAGAAATATCGCTTTCATGTTTATGCTCATCACCTATAAAACTACGGAATAATGCCCATCTTATATGAATAATCATCCACAGGCGAGATCCGCCTATACATTCCACCAACCAACGGGAGAACCACCATGACCAACACCACAGGACCATCTAAACGCATCATCAAAATTAACCAATGCCCAACCCTATCCAACAATAGCACCCTCACGTACCACATCGGTTGTGACGACGGAAGTGACAGCAATCAAACCATCCATTTCCGAATATTCTCCAACACCGGAGGAGGGTTCTTCAATGACGAATGGATTGCACTGGCTGACATTCAACAGGCTTTCGACAAATGGCCCGTAGATAGCCCTCTAACCTCATTTGCACTGAATGACCTTTTCACGGGCAAGTCAGCCAACAGCCCAGCGTTCATTATGGCGATCTTGAAAGAGGAGAGCATTGTTGTGACGTTAAAAGGTAAACATCGAAGTCATGAGTATCAGGGTAGTGAAGAGTTTGTTGTTGAGATGAACAAGTTGATCGCTGATGGTATTGACTTGAAAGTAGACACTGACAAGAAATCATCAAAGGTCGTAAAAGACAATGCATCTGCCAACAAGAAGTCACCTCGCAGCACCAAACCACAGTTAAAATCAGCATAGAGTAAATTCATTAGTACATTTCAATTAATCTGCAACATACCTTCAAAACATGTATCTGGTACTTAAGATACCATGGTCCAAATTGCTTAACCTTCACTAACCCTAAGAAAACAATTAACTTTTCCTTAACGCATACATCCACTAATCTAAAAGCCGCCCCTATATCGACCCTTCTAAGTCGTTGAAAATAAACAATTCACACTTTAGCCTTTCATAACAAGGAGATTTAATGCTGCTCACCATTCTTGCTGTATCAATATTTTTAGGTCTGTTCTTTCGTTCTTTCAATGCCTTCATGGCCGGATTCTTTGGCCTTCTTTTCTTTATTTACCCCATTCAATTCATTGGCACCTTACTAACCTGTGTCGGTATTGCCTTTTTAACTAAACTCATTAGGAGTGATAACAATGAACAATCAAAACTTAATAATCGAAGCGATAGAAATGACAACTAATTGGGAGCTTGATGATGAGTTTCTTGCTGATGCCATCCAATCTCAGACACACCTTTTAGCTAATCATGATTCAGATCTAGCCGATTCTGATTTCGCCATTCACTAATCAACTTTAGCTACACCTCACAAAACACTCACCCGTAGCACTTCGTTACACAATCCATAATTAAAAGGAACACAATCATGACAAGCCAAAATTTATTGGAGGTTTCTGCTCGCCTGCAAGAAGCTGTTGAGCGTATCACTGACCCTCCCGATAATGCTGAGGATATTTATGATCGCTTTGAAATGACTGCAATTGCCATTCTCGATTCAGAGCACGAAAACTACCCTGAAGGGGATCTTTCCCGGCATCTGGAGGCCATTCTCTCAGCAAAACGGCGGGGGTTGGGCCTGGAGCCATTCGGGGAAATTTGAACACCACTAAGAGCCACTCTTACAACTTGTCATCACCTGAACTGAAACGTCACCCCGAAGTCCCTTGATGGGCTTGGAATAGCGTCGAATCGTCAGGTATGACAGGTTGTGGGAGATCTTTTATTTTTTAAAATCATGCTGAAAATCTATTTGAAACATCAAACGATAACTTTTAAGGAAACCACTCGACGTAATTGACGACTTGACGCTTTGGTGCCACTTGACGTCTACGGCATTACCCGACGATGCACATTTTGATGTCCCTGCTGGGCCGGCGACAGTTCGTCGATTGCGTCAGGTTCGGTGGCTGCTTTTTATTTTTCTACTTACTCCCGTGGGTCTTTAGAGCTCACTTGGATGACACCTCAAATGGGTTTCATTTTCCCCAGAAAATTAAAATTATTTGCTTCCCCATGGGACTCTTATTACCCTTACATCATTCCCTGTTCCTTTTACCTGTTTTTGGTCTACTTACTTCATTAATTATCAACTCTTCTCAAACCGTTATGATTGTTTATTCTATTTTCTTAATAATTTGTAAATATAGCCATTAAATACTATTAAATTACACAAGATAGCCATTAAATGTCTCTAATATTCAGTAAACGGTTCAATATCGTTAATGTATATGGGATCTTCATTAAATCTGTAGATAAATACCTAATTTATACTTTTTCAATCATCTTTAGGTCATGTAATCATATAAATAATGCTTTTGAATGTAATTTAGAGATATCAATGAAACTTTGTAATGATGGCTCCACGGTTATTTTCTAGCCATTGCAGAAAAATAAGAAAATCTCAACTGCCCATCGACGATCCCGTCGAAGCGACGCCAACGCGTCTCAATTCCATGCCCCACATCAATTTGTGAGTTTTAGCGATCACTTTTAACCTGTCGCCTAAATTGACGTCAAATTTCAACTCGCCGCTGACCCCTACTGGATCTTCATCATGTCGTCAGCATTTGCCATTTTCTTCGTTTTTCTAAACGCTATTTTGCGCAGGCTGATTTTGGTGATTTCTTTGTAAATAATGCCAACCATCGTTTCATCCAGAAATAAGTCACTTTCAATAGGAAATTGCTATTACTTCCTAGTGAACACATGATAATCCTTGTTGCATTATTACCACCTAATTTAAATACCTTAAAAGCTTATGATCTGGCCAATATCAAAGCGTTAAGCCACTTATAATTTCACTAAAATAATCAGTTAAAACAATTGCTTGCAAACATCTCTCTTGCGCCAGATAATGGCCTATGTGCACATTTGATAAAGCCATATTAGCCTGAAGCTAACACTAGATTTCAATTAATTATGGCTTCTCTTATGTACCAGTTCTTTAACAAAATGGGAGTTTTTAAATATGCAATTAAATTGCAACGAAAAGTCTCACCTGTCATTTATGAGGGGTGAGCAATGGTATTAAGGCCAAGAGAAAAGATCGAAATGACTGTGGAGAGCCTAGTTGAAAATATTAGGCTTGGTCTAGATCAGGTTGGTAATCCAGTGGCAGTGATAGAAGGGGATGGCAATCATGAAACCCACCATGTCAAAGCTAGAAGTTTCAGAAGGATTATTATTAATGAAGGTAAATCATTAGGTTTAATTCATTCTAGCAAAGAGATTGAGCGTATTCAGGATGGGGTTTGTGATGCAGCAGAAGCATCTGAAAATGAACTTCATGTTTGTCTACGCGTGGCCTCAATTGAAGGTGGTGTTGAGTTAGATGTAGGTGACAAACAGCAATCTCGATTTAGGCTAACAAACGGTAAGGTTGAGGTGGTCAAAGAAGGTTCAACAGTATTGTTCTATAGACCGGCCTCAATGTTAGCTTTTGTAACACCAGCTGAGAATGCTAACCTAAAGCTACTGTTCAAGTATCTGAATTTTGAAGAAGATCATGCATGGCTTCTGATTGTATGGATTTGTTTTACGCTTTCAACACCTCGTTCAAGTCATGCCAGTTTCCCTATATTGGTATTGATTGCCGAACAAGGTGCTTCAAAATCCACTACGTGCAGGTTGATTCTTAGAGGCCTATTAGATCCATCACAAATGGGCATTCAGGGATTTCCAAGTAACCGTCAAGATATCGTTTTATCGGCTAATCAGGCTCATTTCCTGATCTACGATAATCTGCGTTATCTATCGGATAAATGGTCTGACATCTTGTGTATAGCAAGCACAGGAGGGAATGATCCAACGAGGCGTTTGTACACTGACTCTGAAATGGTCAATCATCCATTTCATGTGCCATTGGTTCTAAATGGTATTCATGATTTTGTTGAAGAGCCTGATTTAGCGCAGAGGTGTTTACGTCTTGAATTAAAGTCGATTCCAGAAAATAAACGTCGTGATGAAAAAGAATTTACGGATGAATTCAATGCTGAATTACCTGAAATATTCAAAGGCATTCTCGCTTTAACGGCCAGTATTCTAGATAAGTTGCCAACGGCCAAAATAATTCATCCTGAAAGAATGCTTGGGTTTGTTCGTTATCTTGCAGCAGCTGAAGAAGTCATGGATATGGAGGCCGGTAAATTGCAGTCAGTTTATAGCGGTATATTAAATGATTCACAGCGTGACAGTGTGCTTTCAGATCCTGTTGCATTGGCTGTCTACAAGCTAGTGACTGAGAAAGGGGCTAAACATGAATGGAGTGGCACACCCACAGATCTACTGGACAAGCTTAATAATCCAATGAGCTTATCTGGATATAGAGACCGTTCATTTCCGACTAACCCAATAGCACTGTCTAAACAGCTAAGTGCTCTCAAAGCACCATTATTTAGCCAAAACGTAGAAGTAGTGTTCACACGCGGTAAAGAACGCCGCATTACGATCACTAATCTGGAAGCTTACTGAAGCCCATCCTGGGCTCAATGGGGGCAGATCTACAATTTATTGTTCTTCTGCCCTTTCTTTGCTGTTGCCACAAGGCTCAGTAATTCTCGCATCAGTTAGATGCAACTAATAAAGGTATAACCAAATGTTTAATCAAAACGTAAACTTTAACAACGTACAACCTTCTTCTAATAAAAAACAATCAACATTTATTGATGCTTCATCACTCAGTGGCTTTTTCATGGAAATAACAGAATATATTTATGAAAAGCAGCAAGGTGGCCGAATGACGGTGACAGCTAAAGATATTGTTCTTCACAGCATTACTCATGCTGATTCACAAAACGAAGCTTTGTTGACATCGTTCTCAGAAATGATCGATTTAATGGCTGACTTAGGGTGGCTTGATATTCATGCAATCGGAACTACATTCGACGATGAATTGCTTTATAAATTTAAACACTAACTAACTTTGGTGATGCGGTTGCAATGCTTTTATAGGTTGCAGCTGTTGTCGTCAATTCTTACACATCAAATTACAACAAAAAGAGGTACACCATGCCAGTCGTAAAATTAACAGTAGAGTTCATTGAAAATAATCTAGCCTGCCCACCAGATAAACGCAAGATTGAGTATGTCGATATTGGTGGCACAGGCTTCTACATTGCCGTACAAAAGACCAGTGAGGGGGCTGGAACGTACTATCTAAGATACAAAAATGTTGATGGTAAGACCTGTCATCAAAAGATTGGTCGAAGCAGTGATATTTCACTTGCTGATGCCAGAACGAAGGCCAAGCAGCTTAAGTCTGAAATTCAGCTTGGTGGTGATCCTCGAGCAGAAGACAAAGCAAAGAAGCAAATCCCAACTTATCGTGACTTTATGTTGAATCAGTATATGCCTTACGTGAAGCCCAGAAAGCGTTCATGGAAAAAAGATGAAAGCTTACTACGCTGTCACATTCTTGCCGTGTTTGGCAGTAAACGATTAAATCAGATCAGCAAGGTTCAGGTTCAACTATTTCATACCATGTTACGGGAAGAAAAGGAGCTTTCAGCGGCACAATGTGATCACAACTTGAAGCTAATGAGAGCATCACTTAATTTAGCCGTAGATTGGGATATTATCGACAAAAACCCCATTGCACGAATTAAACTATTTAAAGAGGATAACAAAGTAGAACACTACCTTAATGATGATGAGTTACAAGGATTGATACTGGTGCTTAAAACTGACCGAAACCGAATGGTCTGCAATGTTGCTAAGTTCTTGCTGGTAACAGGTTGTCGGTTAAATGAAGCGTTAAGTGCTACTTGGGCCAACATTGATGAAGATAACCGTGTTTGGGTAATACCGGCACTGCATTCTAAGTCAAAGAAGATTCGAAGCGTTCCTTTGAATGATGTTGCAATAGGTGTATTGGGAGAGTTAGGAACAGAAGATGATTATGAGCATCTTTTTATTAATCCACGCACTGATGAGCGTTACTTCAGCATTCACAAAACATGGAATAGATTGCGTAATGAAGCTGGCTTGCCACATCTAAGGTTGCATGATCTGAGACATCAATATGCTAGTTTCTTGGTCAATTCTGGTAGAACTTTGTACGAAGTGCAGCAAATATTGGGGCATTCCGACCCGATGGTCACGCAGCGTTATGCTCACCTATCAAGCAAGTCTTTGCAAGCCGCTGCAGCAAGTGCTTCGAATGCTATCAACCGTGTCATGCAAGTGGTGTCGTAAACTGTTAGAAAAGGGGCTGGAGTGGCTGGTTTGGGTGAAAATTGCCTGACAGCTGCTCCAGAGTGCCAGACTCACAGACTTTCAGGGGGAAGCCATGCCGTGAGGGTGACTTTTGGCCGTGCTGACGGCGTGGGAAATTTGCACTGGGTTTCGGTTTTCGTTCGAAGTTCGTTTTGGGATGCTCATTACGTTTCTTCGGCTTAGTGTTATAATGAGCAGATGAAAAAGTATTCAGGTTCGATATACGGTCGCTTTGGGTTTTACATCCTGGATAGCCAAGAAATCTAGTTAGTTTTCTTCAACTTTGTGAGGCATAAGTGAGTGGTTATTGTTGCTCATAATCCCTTTGTCCGGGGTTCAAGTCCCTGCAGGCCCACCATATATAATGCAAGCCTCAGCATCTTTTCGGTGTTGGGGCTTTTTATTGGGAAAGATTGAGAGGTAAGATTTAGAAGAGCTATGAAAATACCAAAGCAAATCCAGCCACTTGTTGATGATGGTTTAGTCGATGAGGTTGTTAGGCGATTAATGAGTGGTAAAGAGGCCGATGTCTATGTTGTAAGGTGTGGCGCTGAACTACGCTGTGCCAAAGTATATAAAGATGCAGCCAAGCGTGGCTTCAAACAAGCGGTGAAGTACCAAGAAGGGCGAAAGGTTCGTAATAGCCGTCGTGGCAGAGCCATGGAAAAAGGTTCTAAATTTGGCCGTAAGCAGCAAGAAGAAACTTGGCAAAATGCCGAAGTCGATGCGCTCTACCTGCTCGCTGGTGCAGGGATCCGAGTTCCCCAACCCTATGATTGCCTTAATGGCGTGTTATTGATGGAATTGATCACCGATGAAGATGGTCAAGTAGCGCCGCGCCTCAACGACATCTCGATGTCTGCCGAGCAAGCACGGGAAGATCATTTAATCCTGATGTATTCCGTGATGAGAATGCTTTGTGCAGGGATTGTGCATGGTGATTTGTCAGAGTTTAATGTCCTAGTCGATGAAGATGGCCCTGTCATTATTGACCTACCTCAAGCTGTGAATGCCGCCGCGAATAACAATGCTCAATCAATGTTAGAACGTGATGTTCGAAATATAACACGCTACTATGCTCAATACGCTCCAGAATTACTCAACAGTCGATATGATAAAGAAATATGGACTCTTTTTGAGAGTGGTGAATTACAACCAGATACTGAACTCACGGGCTATTTTGAAGAGAATACGGAAGAAGCGGATGTGGATGGCGTCATGCTTGAAATTAAAGCAATCTTAGCCGAAGAGCAGGAGCGACAACAACGATTACTTGAAGCGGAGGATTGAAAACATAGCTACTAAATATGGTGAAAACGATGCCTCTCGATTTGGGCTGAAAATCTTGAAGTCAAGACGACCTTACTTTTTGATGAAGATGTCGATATTAAGAATGTCTAGAAGATGGTTTACGTTGCATATCCAACGGATGATGATTTCGTACAATTATTGACAGAACTCCAAGATAAGAAATTGGAAAAGGTTGTAAAGTGAGTTTTGACATAAGAACTTTCTTATATCAAAAACAAGGTATTAATTTGATACATACGCACAGCAATATGAGTATAAAAGCTTTTCTCCTGAAGCAATTAATCATGCTTAGGAAATAGCAGATGGTGAAATCCAGCAACTACTTAGTGATGCAGATAGAACGCCGGGCAAATTTTAATCTTTCGCCTGCGTTGGCATAACTCAGGCGAGGGCCTGTATTATCTGGCTTCTGCTTCAGGGAATAGATAATCAATACTGCTTTCATCGCCTACAAGAAGTGATAGATCCACATCAACAAAATCACTGCCACAAGCCTCTGCCCCAAATTGCATAGCTAGGCTAGCGGCTTGTGGTGAAAAATAGAGGGTTGTCGTTTTTGTTTCTTTATTGTGGCTGGAAAATATTGCCATGCCTAATGGTCGCCCTGAACCTACATATTTAGGCATAAATGCATTCATGACTTTTTGTAATATGTTTGCAGCTTTATCGTCATCTAATTCTATTGAATACCACGTTGTCATTTCATGCTCCTAATTATTTAGCTATGATCGTAGCAACATTTGTTAAATAATCAACAGTAAATCTACAAAAAGGAAGCCTCCACACTACTATATGCTCACGACACTTCAAATTGCAGACTTATATTTTTCGTCACTCCCGCATATTTTAAGCGGGAGTCTAGCCTACTAGCCATAAGATCCCAGCTAAAAGCATGCTGGGATGACGAGATTTATACAAGATCACCTGCAACTTGAATAGTTATTGAGGCTTCTTTTTAAAACTATAAAACAGCAGGGTTTTTAGTCAGATTCAAACCATTTGTAGACAATCCCCGCCAAAATAGCGCCTGCGATCGGTGCTAGCCAGAACAGTCATAACTGCGAGATGGCCCAGTCGCCTTGAAACAGTGCAACACCAGCACTTCTTGCAGGGCTCACAGAAGTATTGGAAACAGGAATGCTGATCAAGTGAATTAATGTTAAGCCGAAGCCAATAGCAAGCGGAGCAAAACCTTGTGGCGCGCGCTTGTCGGTTACAGCTAAAATAATCATTAAAAACATAAATGTCATCACTACTTCGGTGACTAATACCGCAGTATGCTATAGCCGCCCGGTGAATGTTCTCCATAACCATTTGATGCAAAGCCCGCGGTGACATCGAAGCCAGCTTGACCAGAAGCAATCACATAAAGGATGGCTGGGCCAGCAATGCCGCCCGCCACCACAAGCGCCAAGAACAAGCCAAAATGTGCCTATAAACTCGGATCCTAGTTTTTTTGTGCTATTTATGGGTGTTTTTATCGAGAGAGCAGGTAAAGAAGAATCAAGTTAGCAATAAAGAGCAATACCGAGATGAATTTCCAGAAAGCGATAGGGTTGCGTTCTAGCAGTGGGCGAGATGTTTCTGTTAGAAAATCTGGATTAGGTTTTCTTAAATCGCTTTCAAGTTCAGACATTCTTTCATAACGGTTAATAGGCTCAATTTCCACTGCTTTTTGCAGTGCGCGGTCAATCCAAGTGGGGATATTGCTAACGTGTCGGCTTATCGGCACATATTTCAATTTATTAAAGGTGGCTTGAGTTTCTGCATTAGCAATAGCTTTGCCATAAGGCAATTTACCGGTAATCATTTCATAAGTGACACAGCCAAGCGCGAACAGATCAGATTGAGTAGTTCCCACACCATCGATCAGGTATTCTGGTGCGGTGTAATGTTTTGTGCCGAGTAATTCTTTGCGCTCAATCGGGGTTGAAATATCGGCCATGCCTGCAATTTTGGTTGAGCCAAAGTCGACAATTTTGACTAAACCTTCAGTCGTGATCATGATGTTGCCGGGTTTAATATCTTGATGTAGCATATCGAGGCGGTGAAAAGCGCGAAGCCCTGACACCGCTTGCGAAACAATGTTTCTGATAACGGTGAGATCAGGTGCTGTTTGATCGGCCATCCACTGCTCAAGTGTTTTACCTTCGATATATTCCATTACATAATAGAGAAAACGGCGTGGACGGGTTTGCTCAATAGTGCGAATAACATGAGGGCTATCAATGCGGCGGCCGATCCATTCTTCCATTTGAAAGCGCTCTAAATAAGCAGGATCATCTTCAAAATTAACGGAAGGCGTTTTAAGCACCACTTTTTCATCCGTTTCGGTATCAACGGCTAAATAAAGCTGGCTTGTTGAGCTGGCATGCAGCTCTCTGGTAACACGATAACCATCTAAACTAACGCCTTCATATAACTCAGGAGGAAAGGGTAGTTTGGTTAGTTGAGAATAGGCTTCGTCACGATCTTGAGAAGGCAGCTCCGTTATTTTTATGGCAAGGCAGCTAATATTATCGAGACTGCCATTTTCTAATGATTGGGCGCCGAGTTTTTCACATAGTTGAGATAAATCATGGCCACCCGATTTGAAAGCTTCAAGAATTTTCTTATCAGCCAAATAATCATGAACACCATCTGTTGATATAAGAAATACATCACCCACTTCAACCGGCAATGATTTGTAATCAATATCTAAGCGATAATCTATGCCCATTGCACGGCCGAGATATTCTTGTTCGCCGGGCATATGAATACGATGATCAGTGGTTAATTGTTCTAAATTATTATCACGAAATAAATAGATGCGAGAATCGCCGACATGGAACAAATGCGCCGTGGTGGATTTAATGACTAAACCACAAAATGTGCTGGCTAAACCGCGATCGACAGAATGAAATTGATTACTTTGGCTAAATAACCAATTATTAATCGCCGTTAAGACTTTGCCGCCTGATTTTTTCACTGACCAAGAATCAGGCGTACTGAAATAATCATCCATAAAGCCGGTGATACAAGCCTGACTTGCCTGCTTGGCTTCGGCACTACTGCTGACACCATCAGCTAAGGCAAAGGCGGCACCTTTGCCGGTTAGTAGGTTTAAGTTTTCAGGAATAAAATGGCCTAAAGAATCTTGGTTTTCTTCTTTAATGCCCTTATCGGAATAAGAGCCTACAGAAAGTTTTAACTTTGATGTCATTTTCGAGTAATTTGGGTATATAGCATAATATTTTTAGTTTACATCAATCATTTGCACTGTACCATCAGGCAGGATCTCAGCCATTTGACCTTTAGGTTCATCCATAAACTGAACGGCAACTAAAATAGCGACAGCCGTGCCAGCAATAACGAGGAAGAATGTTTCGGTGGCGACCAGCGATAAGATAGTTAAAAATATTAATGCACCAATATTACCGTAAGCACCGGTCATGCCCGCTATTTGGCCTGTCAATCGGCGTTGAATTAAAGGTACAACTGCAAATACAGCACCACAACCAGCATTAACAAAAAATGCACAAGCCATAGATGCCAGGACGGCTAGCACGATAGACCATTCAGATGTAATTTGGCTCATTATGTAATAGCCTATTGCCAAACCTGCAATGCAAAAACTTAATGTCTTTTTACGACCAAAACGATCACTTAATAAACCACCAGCAGGGCGAGAAATAAGGTTCATAAAAGCAAAGCCAGAGGCTAATAAACCGGCCTCAATCGCACCAATATCAAAAGTTTGAAAAAAGAATAGCGGCAACATCGAGACCACAGCAAGTTCAGAGCCAAATGCCACCATATAAGCTAAATCTAACACGGCTACTTGCTTGAATTTATACCGATGGATCTTAGGAACGGCTTTGATAAAGATCTCTTTATTGACTTGGTATATGTGATAAGCCTGATAAAAATAAAGCACAAATAAACCAATATAAAGTGCTTGAACAACTTCGGCGGACAGCAAATTAACACCGCTGGGTGAAAGCTTCCAACTCAATACTGCTAATGCTCCATACATTGGAATATTCATCAGCAAATAGAAGTATAAATCGCCCTTGCTAGTTACTTCCAAACCGCCTGATTTTTTAGGCTTGAAATAGGTTGAACCTTTGGGTGTATCTGATACAGAATAGTAATAAACAAATGCATAAGCGAGCGCAATCACACCGGTGAGTGCCACCGCATAACGCCAGCCATTTTCGCCACCAAACAATAAGGCAACTGTCGGCAAAATAATCGCCGCCCCGGCGGCTCCAAAGTTACCTAAACCACCATAAATACCCGTTGCCAACCCTACTTGTTTTGCAGGGTACCATTCCGAAATCATTCTTACACCAATAACAAACCCTGCCCCCACAAAGCCCAACATAAATCGCGCTACGGCTAATTGTTCAAAGCTATTCGCAATCGCAAAAAAGAAACAAATCACACTTGAAATTCCCAATAATAAGGGGAAGGTGATTTTAGGACCATATTTATCCACCAGCATGCCGACGACGATGCGAGCAGGAATAGTCAAAGCCACATTGAGAATTAAAATTGTTTTTATTTGTTGATCTGTAAGCCCTAAAGATTGTTGGACCATAATCAGCAAAGGTGCATGGTTAAACCACACTAAAAAGCTGATGAAAAAAGCCATCGAACTAAGGTGAAGAATTTTAGTATTACCGCTAAAGGATAATAGTTTGAGTTTTTGCGTCGACATTAACGTTTCTCGTGGTTAAGCAATAATCAAAATTGATGGAGAGCTTGTTGCTGGAATCGTGCCAGAAGTTAAGAGATTGTTTTGTATGATGATAAAATAATGTTCGGTTTTTATTGTGCCCCATGACATGGCATGGGGTAATTGGCCGGCACTAGAATGGTGCGTTTAACATTTTGCCTAACCGATGTGGAACGAAGCGCAGCACACACGCCTATATTTGTAAGATGCTGTTACGGTATTGAAATATCGATTAATTTTTGTAGCTTTTTACATTGATACCAATCTGTCCCGTCATCCCCACCTATTTCCCAGATTAATTTAAACACACTTTTCATCGTTTTAATTTCTTCTGTTGATAGAATTGTGAACAGATTGCCTATTTCTCTATCCATGGAGTACATAAAAGGATCAATGCAATCTAAATCGTTATTGTTTTTATATTCTCTTACCATGGCGTACAAGTAAAATAAAAGATCTGCAGGTTCCATGAACGGATAAATCCAACCGTAATAATCAAGCTCTTCACGTTTTACATCATCAGGTTTGTTAGGCTTTATCTTTATGCTCCACAGTTATGACTATATTTCCTTTTTTGTGCCCTTTGTCAACATACCTATGAGCCTCGACAATTTGTTCCAAGGTATAAGTTCTATCTATCACCGACCTTAGCTTTTTTGCTGCCATCAGCTCCTTGAGGAAGAGCAAATCTTCAGGTTTTAATTTTAAGCCATTTGATGACGTTAAAACATTAAGATAAATTCCATTCTTATTTAGATATTTAACACTACGGTCTATTTTTTTGGGGAAGATTATTGAACTCTGAACTGAGCTCTCTTCGTTTTGTTGTCATTAAACACCTCTGTTGGGTGGGTTTTGCCACCTAAGTTGGTGTCCGCTGGAGCTATTTGTATGATTAAACTCAAGCAAAAAAACGGGTAAACTGAGACCCACCTTTAGCTGCAACTAAAGGCCTTTATGCAATAGCTCG
>NVVW01000023.1 GCA_002733505.1 Methylophaga sp.
TGTAAATGTTATTCGTTCTTTTCTGGGCATTGTCGTTTCCTAATAAAACTGGGTAAATTATAGGCTATAATTTACTGCATGATTATTAGACCACAACAGATACCTTAACTGACATGATTAGCAGCGGTCTTTATCATGTGCTGCCAACCGTAGATATGTATTTGGGTCTTGAATTGGGTGTTTTAGATGAACAATTCATGCTCAGAATGCGTGATGAGCTGTCACCTGATGAATATCTCAGACAAATATTATGCATGAACATATCATCACGAAACCTGATATGGGAAAAACATGTTAGACGCGCTATGGCAGTTGGTTTGGCGGCCAACATTGAGTTGGCAGAATCTTTACCGGGGATGAAATATAAGAAGCGTGGCATGATCTCTTTTGGCTATGATGCCGGCGGCCACGGTGAAGATCCATTGTCATCAAAACATGCATTAATCGTGACTGAGCAAATTGGCAATTTCACCTGTTTTGTTTATGCGAAAACATGGCCTGCAGGTGCGGATGATGGCGTGGTTAAAAAAGATTTATTAGGCTTGTGGGAATATTTCATGCCTGACTTTGCCATGGGCGATGCTTATGGTGTTGGCATGTTAACGCAGCTTAATGATGAACTGTTTGCCACGGGGTTAACAGATGTTGACCGAAGAACTATTGGTGATGGCGATAGCACTGCCACCACTTGGACGGATTGGGCGTTTGCACCGATTAGATTTGAAGGCATGACCAAGCATTCGATGGCGCAAGCACTGCGAAGCATATTTCACAACAACCAGGCCGCTATTCCATATTTCGATGATAGTGATACATCGCCCGAACTGGCTGACATTAAAGAAATGGTTCGCCAATTTCCAAACATCATTCCCGTGCAAACCAAAACAAGTTATGCAAGCTATAAAAGAGCGAACACAAAGATGGGCGATGATTTATTTGATGCAGCCATGGCCGCCGTTTGGGGATTGGTAACTCAAGGTATTTGCAGCATTCAAACTGTCATTGCACAGCGAACACAAACACGAGAACAATTAATGGCTGCACCTGCAGCAACTGGAACTATAGGATATCGTTGATATGGGCATTATAACTTCATTTAAAAACATGTTTGGCAAGTCACAGCCGGTTGCTGTTGCAGAAACAAACAGCTTGCCAGGGGATAAGCATCCGTCAACTGAAAAAGGTAGTCGCGCTAATCCTGAAAATGGGTTGAAATATCAATATCGACAAATGTGGGTTGATCCTGAATTACGCCAAGCGATATTGGATGTGAGAGAAATGGATCGCGTTGATGGCCGTGTTAAGAAGATCCACAAGCGCATGGCCAACACTGCCGTTAAGGGTGGCTTGAAACTGGACATAAAAGGCAATAACAAGCGCGTAATTAAACTATGGAAACAGTTTGAACGGAGGCTGCACCTGAACAAACATCAAAAACTTTATTCTGATGCACGCGGCTTGGCGATGGAAGGAAACTTACCGTTGCAAGTTGTTATTGATCAATTTAACCGCGTGTCAGGTGCAATTCGTATGCCAGCCGAAACTATATTGCCAATAGTCAGTGAAAACGGACAGTTCAAGGATGTTCACCATGCCTATGATCAGTATGATTTAACTACAGGGCAACCCATGGCAAGCTTTGCCCTGTGGCAGTTACAGATTGCACGACTCAACCCTGATTCATGGGACGATATGGGCGCACTGGGCCGGCCTTATTTAGATGCCAACCGTGAAGTGTGGCGAAAATTACGGATGACAGAGCAGGATTTAGTTATTCGTCGTCGTCAACGTGCACCGCTGAGAATGTCTCACGTTTTAGAGGGGGCAAGTGAAGAAGATTTGAAATTGTACCAGGAACAAGTCGAGGCTGATCAGGGTGAGATAACTACTGATTTTTATGCCAACAAAAAAGGTGGCGTAACGCCCATTCAAGGTGATGCTAATTTAGATCAGATAGCAGACGTGACCTATTTACTTGATACTTTTTATGCCGGTTCGCCTGCACCCAAGGGCTTGTTTGGTTATACGGGGGAGTTGGCACGGGACATTTTAGAGGACATGAAAAAGGATTATTTCGACGAAATTGATGCCATGCAAGACATTCAATCATCGGTTTATGATCAAATATTCAGACTAGATTTGTTATTAAATGGTGTGAACCCTGAACAATATGAATTTAAAGTAGTATTTAGCGAGCGTCGAACAGATACGCGTAATCAACTGGCTGATTTGGCACTAAAACACAAAGCAATCGGTGTGCCGTACGAAAGCGTGTGGAAAGTGGCAGGGCTTAACCCTGATGACATTATGACCGAGATTAAAGCTGAGAAACGAAGCAATGATCCTTATCCTGAAGAGACAGATGATAAGGGTGGCGATGTCAGCATTACACCCAGCAACGCCCCTAAAGGGGAATCGGCAACGAGCATTACTAATGGCTGAAACCTCCAGACCTCCACATCTGACCTCCAGACCAAACCTCCAGAGCAGGGCTTGCTATAATGGCTGAAAAAACAACAATTAACATCAAGGACGCGATTAAAGTGGCATCAGAAAAGGCGCGCAACCAGGCCAGCATGCTAGATCGCAAAGCACTAGATGAATTAACCGTGCTTTATCGTCGTGCAGTTGATGATATTCGGGCGGAAATTAACAGGAAATCCGGTAGCGGCGGAGCACTTAATATTAGTGTTCTTAATGAATTGTTGCGGTTAACTGAAGCACGATTAAATCAGTTTCGCAAAGCACGTGATACGCTGCTTGAAAACCGCATGATTGATGCCGCCAAGCTAGGTGCTGCCCCTGCGCTGGCAGGTGGAGCGGTAGTTGGCATAAGCTTAACGGGGGTTGCGCATGACGCGGTGTTACAAGCCAAACACTTTATTGCCAAAGATGGTTTGCAACTATCCGATAGGATTTGGCGAATTGATAATCATGCCCGGCAAGTTGTGAGTGATGCAATTCAATATGCCATTGTGCGCGGCCATTCTGCAACACAAGCCGCGCTTGACTTTATCGATGATGGACAAGCTGTTCCGCTCGATGTTGCTAGCAAAATATCGCAGGCTAATAGTGCGAGTGTCAACCGTGAAATCATTAAAAACATAATGGGTGACAAGGGCACACCTTATGACAACGCGCTTCGTTTGTTTAGAACTGAGATCAACAGAGCCCACGGAAATGCATATCAAGCTTCTGTTTTCTCACACCCAGACGTGATCGGCACGCGATTTCTGTTGTCCCCAAACCACCCTAAGCATGATATTTGCGATATGCACGCCTCTGCTAATTTGTATGGTCTTGGCGCTGGCGTATACCCTGAAGGTAAAAACCCGTACCCTGCCCATCCTAACACGCTAAGTTTTGTTGAGGCGGTGTTTAAAGATGAAGTAACCGCCAAGGATAAAGCAGGGAAAACCACCCGCATGGGCTGGCTAGAACAGCAAAGCCAGCAACATCAAAACAGTGTTCTAGGGTTGCATAAAGCGTGGATGTTGCGCGAGGGTTATTTGAAGGAATACACTATTGATGAGCCGTGGAGCGTGTTGAAAAAACAACTAGAAAAAATGGGTGTAACCATTCCAGATGCGGGGTCATTAAATGAATAATGCAAAACTAGCACAAGCACTACGCCCGCAAGTGCGTTGCCCGCATTGTCGCAGTGTTATCTTTGACGGCTTAGTCATTAAAAGCCGCATAATTCGTGTTTTGTTCTGTGGTGCCGAGGCTAAATGTTACTGCAAGGCGTGGGTGGTAGTGCCGCTTGTTTATTCTGAGTAAATAATATGATATAAAATAACATTGCCCATGTGATTAACAACGCGAGACTAAAATATGAATATCTCAGAACGAAAACTTGAACTTGAAAAGCGGATCCTTGATCTTGTTGTAAGTGAGGCTCAAAAATTTAATGAAGAAACTGGCGTTTTCATAACATCAGTTTCTATTGATAGCAGTGTTAGGGTAAATACTTCTGACCAAAAAGTGCAACAGGTTGTATTTACTAGGGTTGCATCGGAAACTGATTTATAACACCAAAATAACGAGCCACAAATGATAATAGAAGAATCATCCAAGTGGCATTAATTTTAATAAAAACAGAATTTTCAAAACCGTGACGCTTATTTGTGGTCGCTGTTGATTTTTTTGTTATAAATGTGAATAGGAAAGATTATGAGTAACATATATATTAAAAAGCCAGTAAAAATTGAGGCTATAAAATGGACGGGCGATAATGTCGAAGAAATACAAGATTTTGTAAATGACGGCAGTTCTGGCTTGGATTTTAACGGAAACATGGCAATACAAACACTTGAAGGAGGTCATATTGCTACAACCGGAGACATGATAATAAAAGGTGTTCATGGTGAACATTATCCATGTAAGCCAGATATTTTTGAAAAAACGTATTACACCCAGGAAGAATATGCGCAGTTAGATTTATAACAATGCGTTAATCGGCAAGAGATAAAACGCACCATAACAACATTAATCACCCGCGCAAACTTGACAGCTAAAGCGCGGTTGGTGTAAAGTTAAAACACATCGGCAAAATCCGATGTCAGGGTTCGAAAGCCTTGTTTTTCTTGGAGACGCCCAATCAGCCGCGTCACGCGGTTTTTTTGTGCCATAATATTATGGTGGTTGTGCGTGGGGGAACCTTCGGGTTCGCCGGTTCTCCTTGGCTGGTCTTTCGACCCTGCGTGCAATCATCACCCTATTCGAAAGTGGGGCGATGGTTAATTTAATTAAGGAGATTAACCATGACATCATTAAATGAAACCCGCGCGATTACGCGTTTATTAAATAACCTTCCCCTTGTTGATCAACATGATTTGTTGGTGCAACTTCTTCGCGATAGTAAGCCCTCTGCCGTTGAAATATCGCTAATGAAACGCCTTGGTGATGTGTGTGACAAGCTGGGCGTATTTACGCCTAAGTTCTCTGTGCATGTGCAGCTAAATGAAGCGTCGACACTAGAGATTGACGACACGTTGACATGGGAAGACACCGACATAATTAGCCCCGATGTTAGAGTTCAGCTAAACGAGGTGATGAACCATGCCAACATCTAATGACTCCACACAATACATTTCAAGCCAGCTTGTTTCTGCATTTTATGCGATTAAGATATTAGATTTTATAGTCGCTGAATTGCGAGACAACACCACCACACAATTTAGTTTTGAGCATGTGATGGCACAAACAAGCTTGGTTGAAATGTCACTCAATAACATGATGAACGAGGTCATTGATTAATCAAATGTTCCCCCTGTTTTGATTGTGTTTTTGTTGTTTAATAGCCCCTAATCAAAAAGGTAGCGTTTACGCATAAGCCACGATTTCTAACGAATTCGTGGCTTTTTATTGGGGATAACATGGCTGAAAAATTAGAACTTATTCTAAAAGAGCTTGATTTTGATGTTGTGAAGGGCAAAGCCTATCGATTACGCATGACGTATGCCAATAAACAGACAGGTTTACCGTTTGATCTCACCTCACATAAAGCACGCTTTGTGGCACGGTTAAGTGCTGGCCATGCTGACACTATTGTTAGCTTAGATGAAACCGACGGCATCACGCTTGGCAGTTCAACCAATAATATCGAAATTATTGTTCCCGGTATTAATGTTGATGCTAGTGAAATTCGCTATGGATTTGAGCTTGAAGATGCTGCAACGGTGATAACGCCCATGTTGACGGGTGATATTACGCTTATTAAGAGCCTTATCTGATGTCTGAGCTTGTTGTTAACGAAACACATAACGACCTTATTATCGCGGGCGATGATAATCAGCTAGATGTGGTTATTGTTCAGCATGATGTGATGGTCGATGGCGGTCACGAACTTACCGTTTTACCTGTTGAAGTTAACCTTGAATTAAGCACTGATGATCTCTCACTTGATATTGTCGAACAATCAATTGAAGTATTAACAGTTGGTGCTCAAGGCCCCGCTGGCCCCGCTGGTTCAGGCGGTGGTGCAGCATTGCAAACTATATTCGAGCAGCTCGGCGTTGACAATGGTTTTAGAGGTGATTCAGCTCTGGGCACACTAACATCGCAACCGCTTTGGCAGGTTGTCAAAATAATCATTCAAGAAGATGGCACCCCAATGGAGCTTTATGCCGATGGTGACGATGCATTTGTGCATATTTGGGACGATCGGGCGGGGTTCAACTACTAGTGATTGATAGTTTATCAAAACGCAATGGTAAAGGTGCAAAGTATCAACAAGCATCAGCTTTAAATAGAACTTATCAGCAAGCACTTCTTGATATACAAAGCACAATAAAGAGGCCGAGCGATGCAACTAGGCTGGCAATATTAAAAGCAGAAGATATTGCGTTTGAAGTTGAAAAAATGATCGGCCGTGAGTTTAGAAAATCGCCGCCTGCGGTTATAGAGCAATGCAAGCACCAACTGCAATGCGTTCATTATGAAAAGAGGTGATTATGCGATTATTCAAATGGTTTTTAATTGGTTTTTGCTTAGCGGTTTCAGTAGGTTTTTGCACTGCTCAAGCCTACATGATTGGCGAAATACCCCCCAACAGCACAGCATTCATCACACTAGAAAATCAGCCAATAGATTACGACATTAATAACCCACCTGAAATTGAGGTATCCATGTTTGCAGATTTTAGTGATTCGGTGGTTGGAAGTTATCTATTCACTATCTGGGATCATGAAGATCTAGCTGTAGCAGAAGAGCGGTTAAGTATGGAGTTTGTAGAAATTGGACAACTTAACAAATACGTGCAATTCGGTATCAGGCAACCCGATAAAAATGTAATGATTGGTGAAGATGGGCAGTATGTCAACACTGAATCAATTAGCTGGGGTTGGAGATACGCACGATTAGTCACTGGCGCACCTATCGACCTGTGTACACCTGTTGATTATTACACTAATTCAGATACAAGCCGAGCGCAACTATTAGGCGTGATTCAGCAGTTTGACAACCTAGTTTCAAACGGTAACGATGCTGGAAAGGTATTAAGAAGTGTTGCAGATTTGTACAGCAAGGTTGATGAAGTTAAGAACGAGCTGTCAGTTATACGATCTATTGTGAGTGATACGCAATGAACAGAATACTTCAATTATTGATAGCATTAGACCAAATGGTTAATGTGGTGATTAGCTTGGCAATTGGTGGTGGCTGGGCTGATGAGACTATTTCAGCAAGGGCGTATAGAACAAAAGGTGTAAATAAGTATTGGCTTATCACCTATAAAACAATCAATCATATTTTCTTTTGGCAGATAGATCACTGTGAACAGGCGTATGAGTCCGAGAAGAATCAAAAGCAACTTCCACCGCGATACAGAACTAATTAACTAAGAGGATAGAATAATGGCAGATGGCGTATTTAATATAGCAAAGGGTGGCGTAGCTGAGAAGATCAGAGGCGGCGCTACAAATTTAACAGTTGTACTGTTATCGGTAGCAGAGGTCGATGCATCACTTAGTGATTATGCAGATATGGCGGCACTACTAGTAGCTAGTAACACTGAGGCAACGTTCACAAATTATGCTAGAAAAACGGGCATAACAGGAATTATTGCAGTTGACAATACTAATGAACGTGTTGATTGCTCGTGTGCAGATCAAACGTGGCTAACAGCGGGTGGAGCAATTAATAACACGCTAGTTAAAGCGATTGTTTGTTACAGCCAAGGGGCGGGGGATGCAAATTTGATTCCGCTTACATATCACGATTTTACACCAACAACTGATGCCAGCGATTTAACAGTAAAATTCGCGGCGGCTGGTTTTTATAGAGCTTCATAGCTTAGTTATAATGGAGGTATCATGAATTATCTAAAACTAAAAACAATTATGAAAGGGTTAAAAGGTACTGATGAAGAGCTGGCTGCAACATTAAATATTAAAAATGTTTCTTATTCTCAAAACATTAAAGTGTCGGATATTAAGAAATATTTAATTGTCACGGGTAAGATTCTAGCTATTAAAGCCAGCACTGATCCTGCAGCATTGATTACTGTTGAGGCGCTTGATGCCTTCGATGAATTTGTTATGTCAGATCCGTCTAATGTGACCGCATTAAAGGCTCAGTTAGATGGGTTAATTAATGCAAGTATTTTAAACACTACAGACAAGACAATACTTCTGTCTCTAGGTGATTCATTTATATCATTGTCGGATCAAGCTGGGTTGGGTTTAGTTCGAGCAGGTGACGTTCAATTTGCAAGAGGATTAATCTAATGGCTTTACCTACAGGCTCAGCAATCATTGTATTTGATACTCCAGTAACAGCACTAACAACCGCTGTGTCAATAGTGTCAGCAGGGTTCAGTTCAACAACAATTACATCAGTGACTTCTACGGCACCCTTAGCTGATGCGGTGCTGGATGTGACAATGGCAGTAGCCCCGGTTGCAGGCGATGCATTCCATCTATACCGTAGAGATTTAAATATCTCAGGTGCAAACGATGCAATGGCGCCTGATGCTAATTTTAAAAATACTTATGTAGGCTCATTTCCATTAGATTTAGTTTCAACTCAGCAGTTTATTAGCCTGACTGATATACCGTTAACAGTAGATCAAGAGTTCTATATTGAGAACGATACATTGCAGGCTACTAGTGGCACTACAGTGTTGACTATTACACCAAAATCTTATAATACACAGGCATAGCAATGTCTGAAACAATACTACCAAACCCAAGGCTTGAAATGCCTAGTCTGTTTTACCCAAAACGTAAACCCATCGGTAACGTGAGGATTGACTGGTCACATAGTATTGGTAAGAAAGTTGTGTTCTCAAATATAAATAATGCTGAAGATCTTGCAAGCGGGGAAGTTGGGTCGTTAACAGACGGTGCATATTTAGAAAGGGGTGAAATTATCCTACCGAATGGGGGGACATTTAGTTCAGGTAGAAACGCATTACGGTTTTTTAACAATAAACTCTCTGGAAGCGGCAATATTTCTCTGCTAACGAGAGTATGGGCTGACTCAACATTAGTAGGTGAAGCGCGAATAATGTCATCTAAAACAGTATGGAATAGTTTGGGGGGGTTTTACATAGCCGTCAAAAGTGGCGGTGATTTATATGCCAGAGGTAGTGGAACGGCAAAAGCCGCAACCCCTACTGGTGTGATGCCGATGAATCAATGGACCACTCTTCTTGTTCATTATGCTGGGGCTTCAGTCTCATTCTATATTGATGATGTTGTTTTGGATGGCCATACGATTGGCGCTATAGACACAATAAAAACATCAATAACTATTGGTCACAACACTGGCAATAATGATTCTGGATTCAAGGGCAGAGTGGAGTCGTTATCATTGTTCAGGGGGCTAACAGATAGGGACATTAAGTCGTTACTCCAAAACCCCTACCAATTTCTAATTCCGCAATAACAGTGAAGGCTTAATCAATGCGTCCATCACGAATAAGATTAGGAGGTGCCGCCCAACCCTCTATCGGTCAGGCATTTGAGTTATCGTTAGCATTTGTAACAACATACGATAAATCGGTATTAATCGGGCAAGTATTATCAACCGAATCAGCTCAAGCAGCAGTTAGTTCGTATAGTGTCGGCGTAGCGCAGGCAATTGAGGTTAACACTTCATTGCAGGCCGCTGCTGAAATTTCAGTATTAGTGGGTCAACCTGTAGAAATAAGTACAGCAACAGCAGTAACAGCTATCGGCTCCGTAATTGTCGGACAATCTCAAGAAGTAGACGCATCAACCACGGTTGGTTTAGCTAGATCTTATTATATAGGGCAATCGATAGAAACAGATACAGCAGGAGCCGTCACAGCAACCACAGCGGGTGCAGTGGCGCAGGTACTTGAGAACAATATTGCGCTCTCAGCTCAACCAGCAAAAACAATCACATTATCAGCTCAGGCTAATGAATTTGACACAGCGTTTTCAGTTGGTACAGGTAGAAGCTACGGCGTGCAACTAGCACTATCAACCAATAGCGCGCAAAAGCTAAACAATGCCATTGTATATCAAGTGGGCTACAGCACAGAAACCGATACAGCAACAGCAGTGAGTACAGCAGCGAAAAGCATTTTGACAGCACAAGACAAGATAGATATTGCATCCGAGGCAGCAACAGCAGTATGGGAGCATCCAAAAACAACATTAACCCCCGGCACATGGGGTCATTTTGTTGGAACTCGATTGCTAACATTTCTTAATTTCTTGGGTCATAAATAATCACACTTTCCCCCTGTTTTGATTGACGTAACAGGGCAGAATAGGCACTGCTAAAAGGTATAACGCACCCGACGAGCGACAAGCCTAGCAAATTACATTTTCGTGATTTGTTGGGCTTTTTTATGGGTTTTATATGAAAAATCAACGCATTATTAAACTAGATGAGGGCGAGTCAAGAGCGATTCGTTTTTTATCTGATCGAGTGGATGCTCGATTGTTAGCTGAAGGCAAAACATCAACCGTTGTGACCATCACCCGAACGGGCATATTTTATGACCCGCGCTATGGTGAGTTCGCTATTACTAAAGACATGCTGTTAAGCATGGTTAAAAACTTTGATGATGGCGTTTTTGGTCAGGACATTGTGCTTGATGTTTCGCATAAGCCTAGTGATGGTGCTGCAGGCTTTTTTAAGCGTTTATTTCTGGATGGGAATAAGTTGCGTGGTGAGGTTGAACTGACTGAATACGGTATCGATGCTATTAAAAAGCGTGGCTTTATTTATTTGTCTGCTGAGTTTGCTGAAAACTTTCAAGACAATGAAGAGCGCAAACAGCATGGACCTACTTTATTGGGTGCAGCACTTACACCAAGACCTGTTATTAAACACCTTGATCGTGTGCAATTATCAGAAGACGCCTTGGATGGGGCTCCAATGACCTTAGTATCTGACAGAATATCTAAATTACTTAACGAGGAACTCCAAGTGAAAAAAATTAAATTATTATTATTGGCCGCACTAGCAGGCTTTGGGCTTGATAAATCAGTTGTAACGCAACTGGGTGAAGCATTTGAAACAACAGCAAAAGCATTAGATGACGATGAAACGAAATTGATCGCGTTATCAGCTGAGTTTGAAGCAACCGGCAAAACATTATCTGAATCGATTGGCACCGGCACACAAGACATTAAGTTAAGTATTGCAGCACCAGAGGGTGCAACAGGCTTAACCGCTGCCGATGTGAATAAAATATTAGCTGAAAATGCTAAAACATTGGCAGAATCACAAGCAACAACAGCTAAAACATTGTCTGATAATAAAGCCGTATTTGCAAAAATTATGGACGAAACAGAAAGCCTTAAAACATTAGCTGAAGATCAGATGACTATTCTATTAAGTGCCTCTGACATGATCACTGCTGAAATGAGTGAAGATCAAATCAAAGCGCTGGCTGAAAACCAAATCAAACTTGGCGCACAAGTGGTTGTGGCAACACAACTATCTGGCATGGGCTATCAAGTGGCAGGCAATGCACATATTTCTGTTGATGACAGCAATAATGTTAAAGCGCTGCAAGAAACAATTGATAAGCGTTTAGGTTTTGCTGATCAGGCTGATTCACGTCGATATGAAAAAACAGGTGGTAAGTTACAACCTGAAAATGAAATGTTAATTAACAAAGTTTTATCACAATTTGACGCTGAAAACGGTGCGGCATTACGTGCTGAGCATAAAATGCTGGCAGGGGGTGACGGTATTGTTTCTGATGTGGCAGTGCCGGCATCGGTTGAGCGTACTGTTATTCGTGAAGCATTAAGCGGCCTTGTTGGTTTGCAATTTGTTGACGTTGGCACAGCGGCTTTTGCTGGCTCTTTATTAGTGCCTTATAGCTACCGAGACGTTGCAGCTGCAGGGCGAAAAGATACTCGTATTTATGAGGGTGGATCGATTCCTCGTGGGGGCATTGTTCAAACCAGCGAAACCGCTTATCCGATCCCTCAAAAATTAGCGTTTGAAGTTTCTGATGAATTACGTTTGTTAACCAGTAACGGTGTTTTAGATTACAGCGCTGTGGCAGAAAACGTGCGTAATGCGGCTCGTATTATTGGTGAAGACACTGAGCACTTAATCTTCAATGAAGTATTAAAAAGCTCGGATGAGTTTGGCGCGATTGCGGTTGCTGATGAAGCGGCAAGTGGCAACAATGGCACCAACAAAGTGTTTCCATTAGCTAACTTCCCAGTGATTCATTCTCGTGTGATTCGCGACTTGCAGGGCAATCAAATCGGCAATGTGGTGAATGAAGTTATTGTTAAAATTTCAGCAGTTGCTATTGGTGAATATGATGGCACTGGCACACAAGCCGGTGGCAACTATTTTGTGATGAACTATAACTTAGGTGAAGTTCACATTGTGGATGAGACTGGTGTTTTACAAACGCCTAGCACTACCACAGTAACGGTTAGTTATAGTTATGCAACTAATGTATTTGCATTTGATACTGATGTGGCTGGTGAAGTTGATGTGCATTGGGATGACTTCTTATATCGCTACGGCAAACGTAAGAATGTTATCGAAGATCAACGCTTTCACATGGCCAACTTTGGCTTAATGTCTGGCACGGTGATGACAGAAGTTGAACGTGCTAAACAATTTGGTGCTAACAACCAACGTAACGGCTCTGATTTGGCATTGAATGGCAACCTGGGTCGGGTGAAAGACGTGCCTAACTTCAAAACAGCTGTATCAGGTTTGGATATGGGTGATCAGCGCGTTGTGATTGGTGAGCGGGGTCAAACACGTTTCCGCATGGCCAAGGCGTGGTCAATGGGTGAGCTGCAAGATCAGCAAGATGCTAGCGGTCGCTTCACGGGCAAAAAAGAGGCTTATGGTGACCAATGGATCTTCTTGCACACGCCTACACAACTAAAAGCAGCTTACACATCTATTGTGTTATTCGGTGGCGCTGCACGCGTTGCTCGTACTACTGTTTAAGTAGCTTAATCAAAACATCGCCCCAAGCTAATTGCTTGGGGCGTTATTTGAGGAAATATCCATGACAAAAATGATACCCGTAAAAAATACCGGAAAAATGCCGATGTACATCAACTCGGTAATGATCCCCTCTGGTGAGACTCACATCTTCCCCGAGCATCAAGTGCCTGAGCATCTTCGCCCTGGTGCAGAAGAAGTGGAAGATCAACAAATTGAAAACCCCTTGAAAACATTGCTTCAAAACAGCATCAAAGATATTGCCGAAGCCTTGCCAGGTTTAAGTGACGATCAGATTGATGAACTGGAATTACTTGAAGTGCAAGACGATGATCGCACTGGAATGGCCAAAGCATTTCAAGAAGAACGCTTACGGCGTGCTGATTTGTCGTTAGATGATTCAGAAGGTGATGAAGGCGCTGATGAAGCTAAGTGATCATCAGTGGGCGTTCTTAAAGGACTTGGCAACCTTGATCCTGTTTGCAGAAGATCAAGGTTACAAGTTGACAGGTGCAGAGCTGTATCGCACGCCAGCGCACGCCAAGCGTAATGCCGCTAAAGGTGTTGGCATCGCTGACAGCTTGCATTGTCAGCGCTTGGCTATTGATCTCAATCTATTTATTGATGATAAGTTTCGCCGAGATAGCGAGGCTCATCGCCCATTAGGTGAGTTCTGGGAGAGCCTAGACCCGCGCAATAATTGGGGTGGCGATTTTAAAAAACCGGATGGTAATCATTATGAGCGAGTGCCTGATTAATGAATTTAAGTAGTTTTAGCCCGTGGACGCCATTATTTAGTATGGGTGAGCAGATTATTGATAAATTGTTTCCCGATCCTACTGCTAAAGCGCAGGCAATTCAGGATTATTTATTGCTGCAACAGCAAGGCGAACTGAAAGAATTAGAAACCCGGATGAGTGCGATATTGGCTGAGGCTAATTCAAGCGACCCGTGGACAAGTCGGGCGCGACCCACGTTTATGTATCTATTTTATTTGGTGTTGTTGATCTTAGTGATTATTGCCCCTTTTGTGGGTATTTTTCATCCTGATGCGATGACGCAATTTTATACCAATGTTTCGCTGGGGTTTAAAGCGATACCCGAGGCAATGTGGTGGACATTTACTACTGGGTTTTTAGGGTATGCCGGTGCAAGAACATACGAAAAAACCAAAGGGGTTGCTAAGTGAGTGATATGGACGCGCTGAGAAGAGACTTTAATGCTCAAATGGGAGGCATTAAAAGCGATCTCAAAGAAATGACGCGAGCATTAACAGAATTAATTCGCCTTGATGGTGAAATGAAAGCTCAAAACGGTGCGTTAAATCGCATTGGTCGGCAAGTGGATGATCATGAAACTAGAATACGAACAACCGAAGTGCACAGCAGTGTTAATAAAAGCCAAGTTTCAAATAATGAACGCATTATCTGGATCATTGTTACGGGCTTAATTTCACTTGCATTTTTCTTTTTAAGGGGCTGATTGATGTCGGGCACATTAAGTCGAGGTGATTTGAGAGCGGATCATAAAGCTGCACTGGGTAGTGCGGTTAACAAGTTTGCTGCTCCAAATAACACTGATTTAGATCGACACCTTAACCATGCCGCATTGGCATTGTCTCGCATTAAGCGCCGCACCTTGCTGGGCGAACTAAGCTTGGTCGAAGGTGAATGCAACTATGTAGCCCCACTAGATTGTTTTGCTACAAAAGTATCACAATGGGGAAGCGGAAAATTACAGCCTTGGCAAAATGGTTACAGCCGCTTGCCTAGACTCACCACTTATGCAAGTGATTTGGGCTTAATGATCAACCTAAGCCCGCCACCAACATCAGCGCAGATC
Source organism: Methylophaga sp. (assembly GCA_002733505.1). Lineage (GTDB taxonomy): Bacteria > Pseudomonadota > Gammaproteobacteria > Nitrosococcales > Methylophagaceae. The sequence goes on from NVVW01000023.1 coordinate 14,758, forward strand.
GGGTTGTTTGGCAATAAATACACCTTCTTTTATTTAGCTATTCATCAGATTGATGACGATGCAAACAAAACAACGATTAACCCATCTGATCGTGATTTATTTCTATTGCTAACCCTGATCGAGGCCATGAAAGAGCTGGCATCAATGGGTGTGAGCGAGCCAATTCAATTGCACCGTGGCATGGGTAGTTACCCCGCAAATGGCACACCATCAGCCCTGCTTGAATTATTCACTAAACAAGTGGAGAAAATGCGATGACTAGCTTTGTTGTAGATGTGAACACTAGAAAATTGGTTAAAGCATTAGATAAAGGCATTAAAAATATGCCAGTAAACATTGATCATGCTGTTCAGAGAGCAGCGATTGAAACAGGTCGCAAGATTGCTGATAACGCACCCAAATCGCTATCAACTTTGTGGGCCAGCATTAAATCAGACAGGGTTAAGTTGATGCAGTGGCGTGTTGGGCCACATGTTGATTATGCAGAGGCAGTTGAACTGGGCACAAGTGGGGGCGGATTCCCGCCGTTGCGAGCCATTTTGACATGGATAACAGCAAAAGGTATCTCACCGCGAAACCCTAATTTTGATCTAAGTGATTTGGCTTGGGTCATTCGCAGAAAGATTGGGTTGCGCGGCTCGAAAGCACAGCCATTTGTGCAGCCTGTTGTTGCCAGTGGCTTTGCACAGAAACGATTAAAACAGTTGGTTGAAGCTGCAGCACAAAAAACAGTAACCGAGGCGGGTTTATAAATGTGGTTTGAAGTGATGACAGCATTAATCGCTCACCTAGATAATACGCCAGAATTAAAAGGCACGATTATTGTGATGGGCGCTGATTCAAAAGTGCCTGACTGCAAAACAGTGGTGTTAACGCGGGGTTCATTTGAGCCTAAAACCAACGATAGGCAATCGGTGAATAACCAAACGGTATACATCGAGTGTTGGCAATATGACGACCATGAAAACCCTAAAAAAGGCTATCAAAAATTAGCAGCATTAGAAGGTGTGGTGATGGCCGCCATTAATGGCTTTGGCTTCACTTGTGTTGAGAGCAAACAACTTAAAGTCCGACTAGGACAAACAGAACCTGATGGCGATGCATTTCGCCCCAGCGTAGGCAGCCGTACTGCTGTCACTATTCGATGGCAATAAGAGGACAAAATTATGCCTAGTGTGAAAGAAAAAAAAGTAAAGGTCGCTTTAATTGCCCCGCACAACCATGCGGGTAAGCAATGTAAAAAAGGCGATCAAATAGAGGTCACTGCACTCCAAGTTAAGTGGCTTGCAAAACGTAACTTAATTGAAGGAGAAGGCTAATGGCTGGTTTTGCAGCGAAAGGAACGGGGTATTTAAACCGTATCGTAGACGGGGTTAAGCAAGGTAGAGTAAAAATACCGGGTGTAACTAAAGTCGCATTTAAGCCTGAATCAGAACGAAAGGAATTGCTTTCACGTGAGAAAGACACGGACGGGCAGGTTTTAGGTACGCTAACCCAGGGTAAGCCAACGGGTATTGATATTGATTTTAACGTGCTGGATGGGTTATCTCTAGCTATAGCATTAATGGGTTCAATCGAGGCACTGGTCGTTGCGGGCGGGACTGCAACCGATGAGGCTGTGACAGCTGTTGTTGATACTTATATTGATCTTGCTAGTCAAAATATCACTGCAGCGAGCGTGGTTGTTCAGGATGCAACTGACATCATCACTTATGCTGAGGGTAGTGATTATGAAGTTAACTACGCTCTAGGGTGGATTAAGCCTATTAGTGGTGGCGCAATTTCGGCTAATGACGTGCTTCACATTGATTATGCGCATGGCGCAATTTCGGGGCAGCGCATCAATGGTTCAACAGATGTTGAGGTTCGTGGTGAGTTCACGCTTGATGGTCAGAACTTGGAGTCCGGCAAGGACGTCACGGTCGTTATAGATGAAGTTGTGCTTGCATCGTCTGGCGAGGTTGACTTTATGGCTGATGACTTTGCTGGTGTGCAATTATCGGGCTCAATGATCACGCAACAAGGCAAAACAGCACCTTACATTATTGACTTCGAAAAAACCTACAGTTAAACCCTAACCAGTTGGTCGGAAATTCCGACCAACTGGATTTTATTGAGTGTTCATACTTGTTTTTAAAAAACACGTATGAGGATTTTCTTTATATAAACCACACCCAAGGTAGTCATGGCATCTGCAGTTGAGATTTTATTAAAAGCTAAGGATTTTGCATCAGACAAAATTGATAAGCTTAAAAAAAGAATTAAAAGCCTCGGTGCAGTGAGTGGTGCTTCATCGGTTGGAACTAATCGACTGTCTGCTTCAGTGGGTGGTTTGACCGCTAAAATTGGTGCATTCATTGGTGCAACCGCTGGCTTTATTGCCGTTAAAGGCTTGTTTGAAGGCGTCATTAATACTGGTGCTAAGTTTGAAACATTAAACACCCAGTTGGCTGCGGTAACAGGATCAGCCGAAGCAGGTGAAGAAGCATTCGCATGGATAAAAGAATTCACCAAAGAAACCCCGTTCCAGCTTGATCAAGTATCTGAGTCTTTTATAAAGCTTAAAGCATTTGGTTTGGATCCTATGGACGGGACCATGCAGAAGCTTGTTGATACAGCTGCCAAACTGGGTGGTGGCCAAGAGAAGTTGAATGGAATAATTTTAGCGGTTGGTCAGGCGTGGGCAAAACAAAAACTGCAAGCAGAAGAAACACTGCAATTAGTCGAGCGTGGCGTACCCGTCTACGAGCTACTAAGTAAAGCATTAGGGAAAACCACTGCTGAAATTCAAGAGATGTCATCAAAGGGCGAGCTTGGACGTGATGCGATAAAAGCACTAATTGATGCATTGGGCGATGATGCGTTGGGTGCGGCCGCTGCCGAGATGAAAAACTTTCGCGGTATCGTTTCTAATCTAAAAGATACCTTTGTGGAGTTTTTGGCGGAGGTTTCGGATCAAGGTGCGCTCGATTTTTTCAAAGGCCAATTAAGTGATTTAGCCGATACCATCAAGCGAATGCGTGAAGATGGATCGTTAACCGAGCTCGCTAAAGATATATCTAACTTTATGATCGGGGCGGCAGAGGCCACCAAGTCTCTGTTGGGCGTGATGAAGTCCGTTATTGGTAAGGTCATTCAGTTTTCAAGTGAGATCAAGAATTTAGCGTTAGCATTTATTGCCGTTAAGCTTGCAGGATTCACCGCCGGTATTGTGACCATGATTAGTGCTTTAACCAAGGCTACGGTGGCACAAAAAGCATTAAACGTTGTGATGAAAGCCAATCCTATTGGTATTTTGATCACGTTAACCGGTGGGCTGTTTATTGCAATAGAAAAGCTGGTAGATAAATATTTTGAATGGTCGGATGGCGCTGAACAAGCCGCACGGGCTCAATATCAGGCTGAGGAAGCGGCTGAGGCTTCGCGTAAGAAGTTTTTGGAGTTATCTGAATTAGCTGGCATTCAAATACAGAATGAGGCTGATCTTAAAAAAGCAATTGAAGATGGCATCATTGTTTTGGATAAGAAAACCGAGCAATACACTAAAATAAAAACGGCGGCAGAATTAGCCGCTTTAGCTGAAAATAGATATGTTTCAACACTTGAAGGTGTGAACGCTGGTGTTGATGAGCAGGTCAAGAAGATGGCAGAGGGTTCGGTCGCTGCACAAGCGCTTGTTGCCAAGCTTGATGAAATGACAGAAGCATCTGGTGGATTGGGCCAAGCACTAAGCAAGCTTTCTAATGATGAACTGCAGAATCTTTCAGCAAAGCTGAATGATGCGATATCAGACGGATTTATTGATAAAACCAAGGCCGCGACGATTGAAAGCGGGTTGCTTGCTGAAAATATGCGGCGCCTAGGAATAGATGCAACCTTAGTTGAAACGGGTATCACCAGTGCAGGCACAGCGGCAATATCACAGTTTAACGCGATGAACGAAAGCGCTAAGCTAACAGATGCCCAATTTAAAGCTGGATTAATTGCCACGTTAGGCAAGCTAAAAACTCAAAAAGCATTTGATGCACTGACACGTGATCTTAAAAATATGGGTGATGCTGGTGCGCGAACAAGTGATCAAGTTGCGTTCGGCCTTAGTCAAATAAAAACAGAGGCTGAGAATCTAGAAGGCGCATTAAATGATGTTGATGAAGCTGCAAAGCAAGGTGCGGAATCACTGAAAACAATGCTGAGCGCGGTCAGCAGCGCTGACACCTTGTCACAGGTTGACGACTTGGCCAACGCATTAGGCACGGCTTTTGATAATGGCGAAATCTCTGCAGATGAATATAGCAAAGCACTGGATCGGGTGTTAGCCAAGCAGGCTGAAATCACTGAGAACCTTAAAAAACAGGGGCAAGAACAAGACAAGGTTAACGAGTCAGGCAAGGATCGGGGAACAGTTGAGCGGCTTGAAGAAGAAAACGAAATGCGTAGCTTTGCATTGGAAATCACCGAACGCCAGGGCAAGGCATTATTCAAGGCACAGCAACAAATCAGGGAGAGCCTTTTAGCCACAGCTTCACAGAAAGTGCCGCTAGAACAATACAACAGCATGGTGGCCGATGTTCAGGAAAACTTTGTTAAAGCCAGCCAAAGTGCCGATGAGTTTGCCCATAAAATTCTTGATATCACCCACAATGGACGTGCTAGTGAACAGCAAATGCAAAGTTATATTAAATCGCTCAATGGGGCCATTAAAGGTGGCGAAGATTTAGATGATCAGGCGTTATCTAATTTGCAAGCAGCATTAAGTGCAGCCAAGTCTAAAATGCAGGCGCTGAAGAGCGAAACGCAAAGCACGGCTAGTGAGGTGGCGGGGCTTGAGGCTGAACTGGCCGGCTTGAACGGTGATGATAGCAGGGTGCAGCAGTTGCAAAACCAGCAAAAACGCTTGGATATTGAACGCAAAATACAAAAAGCTCAGCAAGATGGCAATAATGATGCGGTGAGTAATTTAAAAAAATCGCTGGCTTTGTTAGGTCAAATAAACAGTAAAAAGCAAGCTCAAATTAGAAAAGACAAAGCCAATAACACCGGTGGTAGCACTAATAATAGTTCACAGGTTTCACCCGAAAAAACAGTGAAACTGATGTTTGAATCGCCCCTGGGCAAACAAGTGACAGCCAATGTTAATGACCGCGATGCTGATAATTTAATCAACATTCTCAAACAATCGGGAGCAGTGACGCGATGAGCATTTCACTTGACGGCATCACACTGCCACAGGCTTTGGTATGGGCTGATGAATATGAGTGGTCACCTGTTTCGCAGGGCGTTAAAAAAACGCTCACCGGCGCGCTTATTGTTGTTGAGCAAAAGCAATTAAAAGGCCGTGAGATAACCCTGCAAGGTGACCCTGAATCAACATGGATTAATAAAGCTGATTTAGAGTTGTTGCGCGCCAAAGCAAACACGGCTGATTTGACGATGACGCTGAGTTATCACGGCACTAATTATAGCGTGATGTTTTTACGCAGCCAAACCCCCATTGATGCGCAACTTATTGTGCCATTTGAAAACCCACAGCCAGACGATGTTTATAACATCACGCTGCGCTTGATGGAAGTCTAGGAGACATTATGCCAATTCAAACCCAAGATCTAGTTATCTTCAAATCAGACACAATGGATGATACCGCTCAAGGTGGTGGCTCGATGACTGGCAATGTCGTCGTCGGCGGTCTCAGTAATAATATTTTTGAAGATATAAGCACGCTAGATCGAGTTTATGGTGCGGTTCATATGCGCAAATTGTTCCCGTCTGTTTTCACTCAAACGCAAGATAAATATTTCGGATCGCATGTCATTATCAGTAAGCTACCAACTGACACCAAGCTGGGTATTAATCTGTTTGATTCGCAAGATTGGTTCGACAGAAGACCTGAAGCACAAACACGGGTTGAAAACTATCGCGCTAAAGGTGCGAACTACAGCGGGTTTTTGTGGGCTACGCAGTGGAAAGAGAGCAAGGTTGTCACATTGTTTCAGAGCGTATCAGCACCGATCCCGGGTGTTGGTGATGTGCTTTATCTGACACAAATAAGTGATACTCAAGTGCAGTTTATTAAGATCTTAACCCTCTCAGAATCAATCCAGACGTTTACAGATAGCAGCGGTGAATTTAAGCGCCGCATTGTCGAACTGACGATATCTCAGAACTTAGAATATGATTTTGTCGGTGCACAAATTAACCGACTAGACACTATTGCACCACAGGCCACAATCAAAGCCACCGTGGTGGCTAATGCAGCCAAATATTATTCTGCGCGACCGTTGGCTGATGCCGGATCGATTGGTGATCTAACCTTGAAGGTTGATACGGTTTATTCGCAGGTTATTCCAAGTTCTTTGCAAGAATTGGCCATCTTAGATGCGGATTTAAACGGTATATCTGCTCCACTTTATGATTCTGCTCAAAACACAATAACGGTTGTTATGGGCACGACATTCTCTGCTAATAAATCATTTTATTTGGGTAGCCCTTGCCTACCTGGCACGTTATCAATCGCCGTTTCTGGCGGCACGATTATTGATGATGGCGGTAATATTAAAATTGGTGCAACGGTGGTGGGTAGCATTAATTATATTGAGGGCACATTCACCTTTTCAAGCACATCGCCGAGTTATTCTGGCAATAAGAACGTCACATTCAAACCCGCCGCCGCGCCCGTTAAAGTGGCAGATACGGCAATGCTTGCTGTTACAGCCGCTAACCGAGGGTTTGTTTGGAATAACACTATCAGCCCTGCGCCGTTGCCGGGTTCGGTTCAAGTTTCATTTAGAGCTTTGGGTGAATGGTTTACGCTTTATGACAACGGCACAGGTGGTTTGTTGGGCGTTGAATCGGGCATAGGTTCAGGCACCATTAACTATGTTACCGGCACAGTATCGGCAACATTCACCGCGTTACCTGATGTGGGCAGCGCGATCATATTCTCCTGGGGCAAGGCAGCACGGTTCAACAACCGATCTGATTTGGTTGCTGAACCTGTTGTTATCAAGCACACATTGGCAAATCAAGGCGTCGCGCCCAACACACTTGTTATCACATGGAATGATGGAGCGGCCAGAACAGCAACTGCAAGCGCCACAGGCGTTATATCGGGTGATGCTGTAGGTACTGTTAAACATGCCACCGGTGAATTAGAATTTACGCCAACAACGCTGCCGCTTGGTGGCACACAGTTCACTGTTGATTATGATTCAGGAACGCCACAAGAAAAGATTTTTACCGCCCCTGTCAAGGCCGGTGGGGTTTTGGTGTTAGATTTATTGGCCACTAATATTCTAACAAACAGCGTTGAGGTTGATTGGAATGTAACGCCCGACAATCTAATCTATGAAGCTGAGGCACAAATAGCGCGTCAAAGCATAAACGGTATTATCAGAACGCGTGACGACGGCACAGGGTTGTTGAAAACAGCGGCCGGTGCAACTATCGCGTCATCAAGTATGAACTATACAGCCGGCGTTCTGACATTTGACCCGGATAACTCGGTTAGCCTGATCACCCCTTCATACACTTCTGTTCAGACCGGTAATCACAGCAGTGGTTATGGTGGGGCGCATTATGGTTTTGATATTAGCCCGCCATCGTATGAAAATGTTCATACTGGCTTTGCTGAAACAGTGGCAAACGCCCCCTTTCCACAGGATGGATCGGGTGTTGTATCTGTTCGATTTAGAACAGCAGATAGCCCAACAACAAAACAAGATATCATCACCGCAAACGATGTTTATTTAGATCTCACTCATGGCTTCGACGAAACAATCGTGCCAGGTTCGGTTCGATTTACTTTGGGCGGCTTGGAATACATTGACAGGGCTGGCTTGCTCTATCACTCTATTGACCCTGACAATGGTGCAGGCACCTTTGCTGGCACATCGGATTACACCACGGGTAATCAAGTTATATCAAGCTGGGCAACTAATTCAGCTAACACTATTTCGCTGAAATCATTGGCCACCGAATCAGGCAAAGAGCCGGTGGGGCGGGTTGTGTTTAGAATTCCTAATGCGCCGGTTAAAGTGGGGTCGGTTCAAATTCGTGCGGTAACAGCAGCGGGTGTGTCGATCACAGCCACGCCCGATGCCACGGGTTACATCAACACGCCAGAAATGCAAGGGTGGTGTGAATATGAAACGGGTGTCATTGAAGTTAGTTTTGGGGCGTGGATAACAGCGGCAGGCAATGAGGGCGAACCTTGGTATAACGCGGCGGCGGTGGATGTGAATGGTGATATATTTAGAACAGATCATGTCTTTGCAGATACGTTATTTTATAACGCAACCAGCCAAACCTTCTTGCCTTTAGATAGTGCAATTCTAGGTCTTAATCCTGTTCGATTACCACAAGACGGTCGCGTTCCGATTTTCGCTGATGGTGATGTGGTTGTTATATTGCACGATCAAAAAACGTCAGGCACTTATGTTAACGCCACACAAACGGATTTGGGACGAGGTCGAATTGCTAAGTTGAATGTGAGAGATAGTGCGGGGCAAGAAATATTAGCAAGTAGATACACCGCCGATTTAGACTTGGGTTTAATTGATTGGATTGATTTGTCAACCGTTTCACAACCGCTTGAGATAACAAATCGCATCGAAGACATGGCGATGTTGAGTGATGTTCAAATCACCGGCACATTGGCACTATCGCAACCGCTAACGCACGACTTCCCTGTTGGCGAAACGCTGGTTGCCAATGCGGTGATTTACGGTGATTTATTTGCACACACCAGCATTCCGTTCGATCAGCAAACGTGGAATGGTGCGTGGTCTGATATTTTGCAAGGTTCACAAGTTTCAGCGCAATACAATAATGCGGGTTATCCGATGCAAGTTGACAACGCCAGTTGTATTCAAGAGCGTTGGTATGCCATTTTCACATCGGCAACGCTGGTTCATATTATCGGCGAGGGGGTAGGTCAGATTTTGACCTCAGTTTCAATTGGTTCGGACATCGCACCCATCAACCCCAACACAGCGCAGCCGTATTTCACAATACCTTCAGGCGGTTGGGGTGCAGGGTGGTCGGCAGGTAACATTTTACGATTCAACACTATTGGAGCCAATGCACCACTTTGGTTGATTCAATCTGTAGCGCAAGGTGATGCCACTGACGATGATTATAACTTCTGTATCGAACTGAGAGGGGATATTGACACACCGTGAATATAATATTGGCACTGGGAACCAGAACCACCCGAATGCAAACCATCGCCGATCACCTCGATGCTAATGGTGCAGGTCAGATCCGTTTTTATGACGGGGTTATGCCGGCTGGCGGTGGGGCGGCAGGTTTGTTGATTTCTGCACAGCAACTATCTATACCTAGCGGTAGTGTTGTGGCGGGGCAATTAACACTGTCACCTATTGCGCCAAACTTAAATATCGGTACTGTCGGCGTAATAGCGTGGGCTAGATTAGTGAACGGTGCTGGCGAATTTGTGATGGATCTCGATTGCGGGATTGCTGGCGATGGAGCGGCAATTACACTAAGCACACTTGAAGCCACGATTGGTGGGGCAATACAGATTTTATCCGCTGTTATTATCGACGGGAATGCATAATGCCATATAAGCTCACCGGAACAATTATTGGCAACTATGCGGTTGGGTTCAAAATAGCAGCGCATAAAATGCGACAAGACAATACGCTGGACATATCTGTTGAGAATGGATTGTTAGGTACGACAGAAGTCGAGTCAGGCGCTACGACATATACAATAATAACAGCAACAGATGAAGATGCTTTTGTGACATTTGTGCCGCAAATCGGCAGGATGTGGCACAGGGGTATTTTCAATTATGTGGGTGAGTATGTGTACCCGACGGATGTTGTAGCCAACCCGTTTTACTTTATATGTGTTGGTGCGGGCTATTCGGCAAACGAAGAACCAATATTCAATAACAATAAATTAGTATATTCAAAAGACGGCAATGCTATTTTTGAAGTTGTCGAGGCAATCCCCCCCGCACACATAGCATACCCGCACAAACCGACATATTACGAGGAGTAGGAAAATGACAACTTTAAGGTATTTTAGTAGCGAAATGGCAGGTAGCCCGGGTAACACAAGCAATGTTGTGGGTACAACATCTGCCATGCTAGATGCGTGTCTAATTGATGGTTTCGTACCACAAGGGATCTCTTCGATGAGCCATGATGGAACGACCGTCACAGTAACAATGACCGCAGCTCACGGCATACCAAAATCAGCCGTGATGACTATTTCTGGCGCAAACGAGGCTGGTTATAATGGCGAGTTTGTTGTGTTGGTTGTCGATGCAACAACATTGTCGTATGGGTTGGTTCAAACCGCCCTCGCCAATGCTACCGGTGCATTGTTAGGCACCATTGGTGGCGCGGGTTGGACAAAGCCTTTTGCGCCCACTAATAATGTTCACGCCTACAAAACCGGTGCTGGTAGCTTGTCTAGGTTCATGCAATTGTCTGAGACCACGGGTCTCTACTCATATGCGTGCCACGGCTATGAGGATATGACAGATAGCGAAACAGGCTCGAATGCGTTCGCGCCGACATCAAGGCTTGCCAGACCAAGTAGCACCTCATCAAAACCGTGGCACATACTAGCAACCGAAAACTTCCTTTATATTGTGACAAACGGACACACAACAAGTGTAGCGCTGTATTTATTTGGAGATTATAACACTATTGACGCGGCCGATCCTTATGCCACCCTATGCTTCGGTATGGCTGATCTTGCCAATTGGTCTAGTTTTAATGTGAACAGCAATAGCCTACAGGGTCAAATTGCAAGAAACCGTCTTGGCGTAAATCCTGCCACACTGCAATTGATGACACACCACACATGCACGATTAAGATCGGTAGCGGTACGATGACATACCCTCAACAGAATGATGGGTCTTTTCACATGGCCGGACTTGAAGTGTTTGAGAGCAACTACTTGAAGCGTGGCACACTTGATCACATCTTCAGCCCTCTTCACTTGCCCACCGCACTGGCGAATCAAACAACATTCGATGGACAAGGTGACTATGCGGGTCGCAGGTTCATCTATTTGCAGTTGCGTTCAATGGCTGTTGTGTTTGAATTACCGTAAAGGGGTAGTGAGATGGCTGATTTAGGTTCAATACTTATAAGAGGTGGTGCCACACCATCGCTTGTTTACTTATTTGCGGACTACCGCCCTGATTTTGTCTATCTGGATCATTTTACACTATTAACACACACCCCAAAAACCTCAACAGGGGTGAATATGGGTTTCGCTGATACGAGCTATCATATAAGCCCATTCGATAGCGCGGCACCGATGCTGGATAGAGCGCGCTCTATCGCTGGTCAAATTTCAATAACTACAAAAGTTAATGATGTGATTGTTGGTGGTATCGTCTGCACACTTTTTCACAAAACATCTGCACAGAGAGTGACATCACTCAAGTCTGATGAAAACGGATTGGTTGTGTTCACTGGATTAAGCCTCGACCCCAGAGAAGTTTATTACATAATTGCGTTTACTGATTTTGATTACAATGCGTTGATATTCGATAAATTATTGGCAATTTAACCCATGACCATTAGTGCTAATTTTAACCAACCTGTTGCGACAAACAATGGGATGTTGGTATTTAACTTTGGCGGTAGTTCTGAGTTCGACATCACTGGCTCGTTGTTCGCAACACTGCAACCTGCGGTAGCTGTGTTCGATGCGCTGGTGACTGAGCGCACAAACCGGTTTTTAACAAGTTGCATCACAGCATCGAATGGTGACGCTGTGATGCTGGCCAAAACCACGCATTTTGCAACAGAACAAGCCGCGCCTGAAAATCTGTGCAATGTTATACCGATCACATCGGCAAGTAGTTTGTCGCATAAATCGGCGGTCATTGTCGAACAAAGCACTCTAATTCAAACTCACACTATTAGCATTGTGGACAACGCTACAAACATTTTTACCAAAACAGCGAGTGTGCAGGATCAGCTAGATCTGCTAACGGTCAAGCGGGCAATCTCAATCGATGATGCCGAACCCGTTTATTCTAAAGCGCAAATGGTAACGCAACAAATGACGGTTGTTAATCCCGATGCGGTTGAGATTATATTCCAATATTCTGGGCGAACTAATCGCTCTTTCCAGCGATCCTATTGGCATAACGATGGTGCACCATACCCCTTAATTCTGAATACGATTGACTTGCAACATGAATCTATTAGTCACGTTGAAGTGTCACCAACCGCCACCTACATTAGCAATAACCCCATCACCTTTAATTTTTCAAACGATCAATATGTTGCACCAATCCCACTCATTGCCAACTTCAAACGAGATCTAATCGATATATCTTATAATGTTTATAATGATTTATCACCAATGGTTATTTCGCCCGATCTAACTATCTTAGAAAGCTCGCAACAGCTTGATGTCACGATCAGCTCGACTAATGGGGTTATCACCACAACAGAGTGTTTTTCTCAAAACGCAGCCACCGAATATAACAAAAAGAAACTATGCGCAATTGTTGAAGAAGCCAAGCAACCTGAGCGTGGTTTGTCGGTTTGGGTTGATTTGCCGCGGCCTGATCCACCCGATATCCCGCCATCAGGTGCTACTTACACTATACCCATTGAAGAGGTTTACACCATGGAACATACTGTTTCTGTCACTTTAGCCGATTTGACCGCTATTGAAATGAATAATTTAAGCCTTAAATTTGATGCGGATAGTTTTGCGTGGCAATTTAATGGTGATTTATTAGATCAGGGTCAATTATCATTGGTTAAACCGCTGGCAAATGGCACGCCCATTAAATTAATTGTCACTATTAACGGCACGGTTTGGCATGTGTTGGCTGATTTAATTAATCATCGGCGTGTGTTTGGTGAGCGCACTATTAGTGTTACCGGGCGAGGTATCAGCACATTATTAGCCGCGCCTAATGAACATCAAACCAGCGGTGCTCAGGGCTCACTGTTAACGGTTCAACAGTTAGCCGATCAACATTTACCGGGCGGATGGACTATTAACTGGCAAGCCGTCATATGGAATGTCACCGGGGGCGCTTATTCATGGCAAGGCCGAACACCCCTGCAGGCCATTGCAGATATTGCCGCGGCGGCTGGCGCCATTATTTTGCCCGGCCGTGATAGCCAAATATTAACCATTAAGCCACGTTACCCCGTGTTGCCGTGGAATTTTGCGGCCACCCCTGTTGATGTCGCTATTGCTGACGCGGCTATTTTAGAGCTAACGCATCGCCAAACATCGCAACAATTTGCTAATGGTGTTTATATCCACGGCAGTGAAATTGGTGGCAAACTCGGGTTTTGCAGGCTCAGCGGCACAGCGGGTGATGTGTTAATTGAAACGCAAAGCAATGCTTTAATGACTGATGTTATTGGTTTGCGTGCTGCAGGCGAAAGGCTATTGGCGGGGCAATACACACAGCCCGATATCAGCAGTATTAAAATGGAAATGGACGGCACTATCGTGCCCTTTATTGATGTTGGTACCTTTGTGGGGATCACTGTTGATGGCGTTGAAACAAAAGGGGTGGTGAGCGGTGTCGAAATTTCGGCAAGCGATGGCCATGTTGAGCAAACTATCACGATAGGTGAAGAAACAAGCAGCCAATGGGTGGCGTTTAAATCACTATTGCCGAAAGATCCATTATTAGTGGGCACCCTCACCAGCACCACCGGCACAACAGCTATTATTCAACTGATTGATGGCGGCGTGGCCCATGTGCGCGGCACGGGAACCGTCAACAGCAAAGTGTATATTCGCTCAGGGCAAATTCAAGGTGATGCACCAAATTTAGTGCAGAGTGAGATTGTTATTTAGCCGCGCCTAAAGTTTTCATCATTTTGGCAATAGGCTAACGCATCAAAGCACAACCCCGGTAGCCGCATAATGTCAGATGGATCGGGTAGGTTGATATGGTTGTTTGATTCTAATATTAATCCGGCGCGAGAAATCTCTTTTTTATGTGCCAAACTTAATTCAATGCCAAACTCAATATCCGGGCTCTTCTTATCGCCATCATAATGCAGTAGCCACCGATTGTTTTTGCCTTGAAAAACGATACTGTAGTAACTGGCCGTGTCTTTGGACTCTATATTTTCAATGTCGGTGCTTAATTTTAGTATTGATTGAACATAAACCAGCAGTTGCCGCTCTTGATATGTAGTAACAATGTTTGGGTTGTCAGGATCAACTACTGCAGCGAGAGGATCGATTTCTACAGGCTTTTCTTGTTCTGGTGCAGATAGGCTATCGGTGACCAATGAGCTCAACACATCTTTAATTGCCTTTTTTACAATAGGCGTCATATTGTCTAGCGTTTTTTGGGTCATTCGTAAGGTTGGATCTGCTTGGTTTGAGACAAACTTAACAAACTCAGGATCAACATTCTTTAAGCTGTTATAAATAACAGATTTAAAGCTGGTTAAATACGTTAAATCTTCAGCTAAAGACCGCATGTTTTCAGTTTTTAAGTGTCCATATCTGAATTTAGCCAATTCAGATGCATCTAATATTCCCATGTTTTTGAAGTCGATCTTTAAAAATGGTTTGTCGTCCATAATATTATTGTTTTTTAGATCGGTATAAAATGCCCATTCATGGCCATTTGTTACGGCGCCCACGCATACATTAGGGGTGGCATTAAAATAACGTGAAAGCTGGGGCATGTGTTTAGGTAGTTTCTGATTATATGGCTTGGCCTCGATAAACATAACCAATTCACCTTCGGAGAAACATGCGTAATCAACACGTTCACTGTTCTTGGCGCCGGTGAAGTCGGCTTGATATTCAGCTCTAACCATTAAGGGATTGAATGGGCTATAACCTAATATATCTAAAAGCGGCAGTATTAATGCTTGTTTGGTCGTTTCTTCGGTTCTGCAGTGTGGGCCCGCTTCTGCGATATGGTCTGCATGCTCTTTAATACGTTGGGTAAAGTTTTCCATTGCTTTTCCTTTGTTTAATTATTCGCTCAAATTCTTGATCAACTGCATTACCGCGTGTTTGTTTTTGCTACTCAACTTGTCGAACTGTTTGACAAACTCTTTTTGCTCAAATGAATATTCGCTAGATTCTTTTACACCGAGCACGACTCGATTGCCTTTGTGTATGGCATGCTCAACCAGCATGTCAAATGAGCCTTTCAATCTAATCAGTATTTCTTGGTTTAGACTTGTTTGGTGCAGATCTGCATTAAATTTACACACAGATTTTAATTTGTCCGGAAGCCTGATTCCTAACGTGGAATCATTTTTTTGTTTTGGCAATTCCTTATTAATTCGTCCGAATAATTCAGAGTTAAAATCAACATCAAAGCTGTCCCTTAATCTTGCTGCTAACTCCTTGTTGACACTACGATCATTTGTTTGGGCGCTCTGTTCTAAATCTTCTTTCAATTCATCAGGTAAACGCAAAGTTAATGGTGTGACCTTTTTGTTCATAGTTTCACAGTGTAGTCATTTTTTGTTGACAATCTAGTTTCATTGTGAAATGATGGTGTCACATTGATACTACTTGAGGACATAAGAATGAGCAATTCAAATATAACAAATAGAAAAACGACCACATTAAGAGCTTCAGGTAATTTGCTGCAGTCACTATCTGTTGAAGCTAAAAAAAACCAGCGATCAATCAATAGTGAAATGGTATTTAGGCTTGAAAATAGCTTAAAGAGAGAGCAAGCCGCAGCATAAAGAAATAGTTGCTGATTAGGGGTTGCACCCCCTAACCAGCGGTTTGAGGCTCTGGCTTTTCGTATCACCTTTTGCACTCGTTGCAAATCATACCCCAGGTGCCTCTCTAATTAGTAGTCGATTAATAGAGAGAGTTCACACATGTTCGATTCAATTGAAGAAGCCATGTATCACATGGTTCACGATTTCAAAGGCGGCGCGGGCAAGATAGCGGCGCGCACAAATATGAATTCTGGCACCTTGCAAAACAAGGTCAATCCGACAATGGAAGGCCATCACCTCACTTTTAAAGAGGCCATTAATATTATGGCCACCACCCAAGATTTTCGCCTTTTATATGCAGCTTGCGCTGAGCTAGGGCACGCTTGCGTGCCGATGGATGACGAACATGGCGTGTCTGACTTGGAGTTTTTAACCCAGTTTAGCGCGTCAATGGCGGAGGTGGGCGAACTATCGCTGGCGATTAAAGATGCCTTTGCTGATGGGCGAATTAGTAAGCGCGAGGTGAGCATGGTGCACAAAGAAGCGCTGGATGCGATTGCAGCCATTGCCAAGTTGCCCACTCGAATGGCGGGCATGAGCGATGAGTAATGTGATCAATCTGCTCAACACCGATTTGGTTCTGGAAAATTCCGTTTCAAAATGGATGCGTGAAGGTGAAGCCATTAGTTTAGGGCGTGATCACCATATTAGCTTTCATATTTGCCCTGATGGCGCGCGGGTTTTGGTTGAGAAAAAAGCCCGACACCGCCCCCATTTATTCACTATTAAAAACGGCCACTGGCTGAAATTTAATGTGTGTGGCGGCTTTATTCAAATCATGCCCAAGGTGATTGGATCAACAAAGATGTTGGTTGATGTGGCGTTAACACCGATTAGATCAGCCGCCATTTTGTAGTTTTCCACCCGTCTTGTATCAGCTTCGCAAGGCGGGTTTTTTTAACATTTAATTTCTTGGGGTGCGTTATGGAAATGAATAAATATTTAACAGAAGACGAAGAACGAAAACTGTTTGCGGCGGTGGGCAGTGTTAAAGGTGTTTATGCCGAGCGTGATTGGGCGTGGATGTGGTTGCTAAGGCACACCGGTATGCGCATTGGTGCGTTGGCTGGTTTGACCATTGGTGATGCTAGAAAAGCATTAATGAGAGGCCGGCTTGAGCTTAAAGCTGAGCATGCAAAACGCGGCAATGGCTATGATGTGCCTGTTAATAAAAAGGCTAAATCAGCTTTGCGATTATTGATTAAATGTTCACAAACTATGGGTTACACCACTCAGCCTGACCAATCATTAGTGATGGGGCGCAACCACCAAGGCTTAACCATTCGCTCATTTCAAGACCGGATGCGGCATTGGGCTGATTTGTGCGGCCTTGATTCAAACATCACCTGCCATTCGTTTCGGCACACTTTAGCTATTCGCATTATGGATCGCTCAACAGCCAATGACCCACGTGCAATGGCGCAAGCAGCATTGGGTCATCGCTGTGCTGATTCAACGCTTATTTATACCCAACCACGCAAGGAAGATCTGGCGGTGGCAATGGAGGAGGCATCATGATTGAATTATTCATAGGCATAGAAATAGGGGTGCTATTGGCATGGTGGTTTTTATGATGGCTATGCTATTTATATTTTATATATGCATCGGTTTGGTGCTTATTTTGGCTGATTCGATGACGGTCAATAAAGCCAACCACCGTATTTTTTCTAACGATTTATATTTCTCACTGGCGGTTGTTTTTTGGCCAGCAGTGATCGTTTGGGCGAAATGGAAATGGAATCAAAAATGAAGCGGGTGAATATCACCCGATTGCCAACTGATCGAAAGAAAAAAGCGTGGCGATGGATTAAAGACAATAGACCTGATCAAGCCGAGCTAATTGAGAGTGAGCATTTTCAGGCTGTATTAAAAGCGTTTGACGGTGAAGTAATAATTGAAATGGAGACAAAATAAAGATGAAACGTGCAGAAAAAGTGCAAAATCAGGTGTTATTTTTATTAGCAAGCGAGGGTGATTTAACTAGCAATCAATTGGCAAGCCCAAGTAACCCCGTGACCTCTATTGGTGAAATGACCATGGCGGTGGACGAGTTACGCAAAGACGGTGAAATTGAAAAAATAAACGGCAAGTGGTCGTTAGTTGATGATGAGGCTGACAATGCAGACGCGGCTTGAATCGGTGGTTGAGGCGATAGCCAACATCGGTACAGGCATGATCGTGTCATTCATTCTGGGAATGCTGGTTTATCCACTATTTGGCTTTGATGTTTCTCCCGGTCAAAACCTGTGGATCGTTATCATCTTCACCATTGTGTCATTTGCTCGCTCTTATGCCTGGCGCCGCTGGTTTAACGGACGCTTAGTGCAGAGGCTGGCTAAATAATGGCTAAAATACCTGAAAGCTTTATCGATGAGCTAATCAAGCAAACCGACATTGTTGCCATTGTTGATGCACGTGTGCCATTAAAAAAAGCGGGCATGAGCATGCAGGCATGTTGCCCTTTTCATGAAGAGAAATCACCGTCATTTACGGTAACAGCATCAAAGCGAATGTATCACTGCTTTGGTTGTGGCAAAGGCGGCAATGCTATTTCATTTGTGATGGAATATGACGGGGTTGATTTTCCTACTGCTGTCAGAAGTTTGGCGGGTGATGCGGGCATGCAGTTGCCCGCACAACAGTCTATCAATAAGGTGCACCCACCCACAAAAGACAACCCCAATGCCACTGCTGATGCGTATATGAGTGAGCAACGCGGCTTTGATTTAGAGGCGATAAAAGGCTGGTATAAACAAGGCAAGTGGTGGAGCAGTAGCGCCAACACCGGCACTGAAACCGTGGTGTTTGATATTGCTGAGGGCATTAGCATGGAACGCTTTTGTGACACTGTTTGGTTGAAAGATGGTGACACAAAAACAGCGCGCAAACAAACCTTCAACGGCAGTTATAAGGGTTTGTGGTGGCAACCGCCGGGCTTTGAAATTTTTGATGGTGATGAAATCTACATTACTGAGGCGGTGATTGATGCTATTAGTCTGAATTTAGCGGGTATTAAAGCGGTGGCTGTTTTAACCTGTGGCAATTATCCCGATGTGATGCTGAAAAAACATGATCATAAAGGCGTGACATGGATATGGGCGCTTGATAATGACAAGGCGGGCATTCGTGGCACGTGGAAACATGTTAAACAAATGCGAAGTGAGGAGCGAACAGTAACAGCAGCACAACCCGGCAAAGCATTTTCAGGCAAGCAAGATTGGAACGACCATTTTAAAGCGAAAAATAAAGAAACAGGCGACAATCATTTAACCGCCAAACACATGGCTGATTATCGTTATTTGGGGGCGATGCTTATTGCACCATCAGCATTAGACAAGGCTATTTTATTATGGGGACAAAAGAATACATCGTCTTTTCATCTTGATTATAACCGCCAATTGTATTGGTTCAAGATGGACATCGAAAAATATAATAAAGCGTATCAAGAACTAGGCGGCGATGAAGAAAATGAACTGGTTGCAGAAGATTTAAAACAACAAGCAGCACAGCATAGTGGTGCGTTGATCAAGATTGCTAACTGCAAACCGACCTTCTTATATTATCAGCGTAACGAACTGACTGATGAAAGCTGGTATTACTGCAAAATAGAGTTCCCCCACGGTGGTCCAATAGTTAAAAACACCTTCACCGGTTCACAAATATCGGGTGCAGCAGACTTTAAAAAACGTTTATTGAGCATTGCACCGCTGAGCCAATATACCGGCACAACATCACAGTTAGAACGCTTTATTGAACAAGATGAAGCCCTAAAAGTAGTCAGCACCATTGATTTTATGGGCTATAGCAAAGAGCATAAATGCTATGTGTTTAATGATTTTGCTGTTCACGAGGGTAATGAATACAAAATCAACGAAGAAGACTATTTTGATCTGCCAAAAGTGGCGGTTAAAAGCCTCAATCAAAGCCTACATTTACATGTGTCTGATAAACAGCATTATGACAATGCGTGGGTAGATATGGTGTGGCAGTGTTTTGGCGAGAAGGGCATGGTGGCGCTGGTGTTTTGGTTCGGAAGTTTGTTTGCTGAGCAAATAAGAGCTGACCAAAAAAGCTACCCATTTTTAGAGGTGATTGGTGAACCTGGTAGCGGCAAAACAACGCTAATTGAATTTTTGTGGAAGCTGCTTGGCCGTGTCGATTATGAAGGGTTTGACCCGAGCAAATCGACCATGGCGGCACGCTCACGAAACTTTGCCCAGGTTAGCAACTTGCCGGTGGTGTTGTTAGAAGCAGACCGCGACGAAGACACCAGCCACGCTAAGAAATTTGACTGGGATGAATTAAAAACAGCCTATAACGGCAGGGCAAGCAGGGCGCGAGGTATGAAAAACAGCGGCAACGAAACCTACGAACCCCCGTTCAGAGCCAGCATCGTCATCACCCAAAATGCTGAGGTTTCAGCTAGTGAAGCCGTGTTGCAGCGCATTATTCACCTAAATTTTGATAAGTCAGGCCATAACGCACGCACCAAAGCATTGAGTGAAAAACTAGAAAAAATGCCCACCGAACTCGTTAGCCACTTTTTGAAAATGGCCATTGAAAATGAACAAAGAATCATGGCGTTAATGAAAGAGCGTTTGCCTAAGTATGAAATTAAATTATTGATGGATCCTAAAATTAAAACAGTTCGTATCGCCAAAAACCACGCACAAATGATGGCGCTGTTAGATGGTTTAACCGAGGTGATTGGGCTGGGAGCTGAGATTAAAAACAAAACCATTTTATTTTTAAAAGAAATGGCCATTGCACGACAAAGAACCATAGCAGCCGATCACCCAATAGTGGTTAGTTTCTGGGAGCAAATCGAGTTTTTAGAAGATCAAAGCGCTCGACTAGAACCGTTATTAAATCACTCGCTTGATCAACAATATATTGCGATCAACTTAAATCACTACATTCAAGTAGCCACGCACCACAAACAACAACTGCCCCTGATTGCCGATTTAAAACGGGTATTAAAAACAGGCAGACGATATAAATTTGTTGGCATCAAAAGCGTGAAGTCAGCCATCACCACCACCACTGTTAAGTGCTGGGTGTTTGTGTTGCCGGCTGATGCCAAAAAAGGCTATGAACCAGACATGTCAGCAGACCAAGATGATTGGTTGGTGGCGTGATGGTTTAAAAACACCCCAGCCAGCGGAGGGGCATATATCACTGGCAGTCAGGGCGGGATATCTCCTAAGAGAACACCTTTGCCCGTGACCTGACCGACTGACCGGCGCAAGCGGTCACATGTATACATAAATTGAAAATTTATACGTGAAAACAAAACAGGTATAGAAAACGGCAAAATCTATACATCAAAACCAAAAAGCATTAGAAGCTATAAGGATGAACACAATGGAAAAACAAACACGACAATCGCTAAGGTCTCAACGAGAAATAGCAACGCTTCACAAAGTGATCAAGGTGTTATCAAAACGCCTGGTCGATGTCGAACAAAAAGTATCGCTTATCACCCAAATAAGCACTAAAGTCGATTGGCTCTATCAACAGCTAAAAGATGGCATGAGTGAAGTGCTGACTAATGCGTGCCACAACATTGCAAAAAACGAACTTTCGGCAGAAATAGTCTACGAAGAACAAACCGTTGAGCAACAATTAATAGATCTAGTTAACGAGGGTAAATCATGAAACAAACAGAAAAATACTGCCAAACATGTGGGCAATATAAACCCGTTGAGAATATGTCCATTAAAAAAGTGGTGGGCTACAACTATAAAAAAGTTAGCGTGTTGCGATGTAACCTTTGCTGGGAAAAGAGGGGTAGATGATGGGCGTTTATTACAACGAGTTCGATCCCAAAGTCGCTGCTTGGTTAAAGCAGTTAATTAAAAACGGCGATATAGCCGATGGAGAAGTAGATGAACGAAGTATTGCCGACGTTGAAGCCTCAGACCTTAGAGGATTTACACAACATCATTTCTTTGCAGGTATTGGCACGTGGTCATACGCACTTAGAAGCGCCGGATGGTCAGAGGATAGACCTGTCTGCACTGCAAGCCTGCCTTGTCAACCCTTTAGTGCCACCGGTAATCAAAAAGGAAAAGAAGACGAACGACACCTGTTGCCACGCTTCCTCGACCTCGTTAGGCAGTGCCGCTTTGACACGATTATTGGGGAGCAAGTGCCAAGAGCGATTAAACATGGATGGCTTGACGATTTATACGATGAAATGGAGCGAGAAAACTACACCGTCGGGTCGGTTGTACTTACAGCAGCAGGCGCGGGCAAAGCGCACATCAGACAACGATTGTACTGGGTGGCCAACGCCAAAAACAGGGACGGGTGGCGCGAACCACAACAGCCCGCAAGTGTTGGCGGGGAAGCACGGGTTGAACTTGGAAGGAGCAGCGAAGAGGATGGGATGGCCTACTCCAGCGGTGAGGGACTTCAAAGACACGGGAAACCTGGACAATGTGGTGTTCAAAAACAGGAAGGACGGCAGGGGGAGGTGCGACACTGTGCCACGAGTAGCTTGGTTAGCGGGATGGGGAGACCCAGCAGTGATAGACCACAATCGAGGAGTGAAGCCGCTGAGACCTCAAGACACGGGAGTTCCACTGACTCAGCAAGTGGGGTTGATTGGATCTACTGCGGTGACGAGAAATACCGCCCAATTAAATCCAGCATTGCCCCGCTGGTTAATGGGGTTGCCAGAGGAGTGGTGTATAGCGGCGGTGCAATCGACCCAAATAATACCGGATTAGCAAAAAGCATAAGAATAAAAGGCTATGGCAATGCTATTGTCGCGCCCCTGGCGACTCAATTTATTAGTGCAATTATGGAGATCATTTAATGGACTTACCTAGCAAAAAATACCAAATAATATACGCCGATCCACCGTGGTCATATCGTGACAAATGTAACGCAGGCAAGCGGGGTGCTAGCCATAAATACAGATGTATGGAATTATCTGATCTTATGCAATTGCAAGTTAAACAACTTGCTGCAGATGATTGTGTTTTGTTTATGTGGCACGTCCCACCTATGCCGCTCGAAGCATTGAAAGTGGTAGAAGCATGGGGGTTCAAACTCAAAACCATGAAAGGTTTTACTTGGCATAAACTCAATAAAAAAGCGTTAACCTCATTTTTAGGAATGGGCAGCTGGACTAGGGCAAATACTGAGGACTGTTTGATTGCTGTCCGAGGCAATCCTAAACGGATAAACGCCAGTGTTCGGCAATTTATCGAATCACCACACGCAGGCCATTCAGCCAAACCACTAGAAATACGCGATCGTATTGTTCAATTAATGGGTGATGTGCCACGAATAGAATTGTTTGCAAGACAAAAGGTTGAGGGTTGGGATTGTTGGGGGGATGAGGTATGAACCAATTAATACACGGTGACTGCTTGATAGAAATGAAGAAAATAAAAAGTAATTCAGTTGACCTGGTGCTAACCGATCCACCTTATGGAACGACTTGTTGCAAGTGGGATTCTATTATTGATTTAGATTTAATGTGGCAGCAATTGAACAGAATAATAAAGCCAAATGGTGTTATTGCGTTAATGGCTCAAACACCTTTTGACAAGGTTTTGGGTGCTTCCAATTTAAAGATGCTGAGATATGAGTGGATTTTGGAAAAACCTGCTGCTACAGGATTTTTCAATGCTAAAAAAATGCCGTTGAAAGCACATGAAAATATACTTATATTTTATAAGAAACTTCCTACTTATAACCCGCAAATAACTGAGGGTCACCCCAGAAAAACTTCTGGGCGGATTGATGTTGGATCTGCAGTGTATGGAAAGGCTGTAAAGAAAACCAATTACGATTCAACTAGCCGGTACCCGAGAAGCGTCCAGAAATTTAGCAGTGACAAACAAAGGCTAAAGCTACACCCAACCCAGAAACCAGAAAAGTTAATGAAGTACTTGATCAGCACTTATACAAACCCAGGCGAAACAGTGTTGGATTTTGCCATGGGTAGCGGAACTTGTGGGGCCGCGGCAAAACGATTAAACCGAAAATTTATAGGTATTGAAATTGATGAGCAGTATTTTATTTCTGCTGAAAAACGAATTGGGGAGATTGTTAGTGATGGAAAACTCAATTAATGTCGAAACGACCGGCGACATCAACATAGATTCAGCCGTTGAGTTTCTATTACCCTTAATTATCGAGCACCTTAATAAAGCCAAACATGACCAACCAAGCCGCCATATACCTAAGATCGAGCAAAGACCGCAGCGATGTCAGCATCGCAGTGCAACGCCGTGATCTGCACGAACTGGCTAAAAAGCGTCAATTAATCATTGTTGAAGAATTTGTTGATGCAGTTGAGTCCGGCAAAACAGAAAATAGACCAGGGTTTCAATTGTTGGTCGATACGCTTAAATCACGTGATCGGTCATGGAAAACCCTGATTTTATTAGATACTAGCCGCCTTTCGAGGCGGCAATTTATATCGCATTTTTTTGAACACGAAGCCGAAAAGCAGGGCGTTACTCTTATATATAAGAGCCTTCCTGATGCTGATCCTATTTCGTCGATGATGTTAAAAGCCATTTTGCAGGCAATGGACCAATGGCATTCGATGATTAGTAAGCAAAAAGGTTTGTCTGGCATGGCGGAAAATGTCAGGCAAGGATATCGCGCCGGGGGCAGCGCACCACGAGGCTATGCATTAGACAAAATAGAGACGGGTGCTGTTCGTGATGGCAAGCCAGTGACCAAATCCCGTCTTATTGTCAGTGATGATGCCGATTTAGTGGCACAACTTTTGAAACAAAGAGCACAAGGTATAAGCCGAAGGGTATTACATTCAAAATTGAATATCACATGGCCAGAAAATTCAACACTGGGCATGGAATGGAACGCGTTGACCTATGCTGGACACACTGTTTGGAATGTTCATGCAGAACGCCGCGATGGTAAAACAATCGGCGGCAGCAAAAGACGGCCTAGAGTGGAATGGCAAATAACAAAAAATACACATCCAGCTTTAATCACTGATAAAGAAGCTGAATTCATCTTGCACCAATTAGAAACCAGCAATCTCAGCAAAGCAAGGCGAACCCCTGCAAAATATTTGCTCACGGGTTTGTTGCAATCACGTGATGGTTTATCCTGGCATGGTGATGCAAAGAAATATTATCGAGCAAATAAAGGCAGGGGCTTGCGCATTAAATGTGATGCTATTGATCAAGCATTGCTGATGCAGGTGAAGAAAGATCTTCAATCAAAAAGGTTTATTTCAAAAATCACCAAAAAAATTAAATCGTTAGCAAAACCAAAGATAAAATCAAGAGCAGCATCAATCAAGCGCGAACTAGCCAGCGTGTCAGATAAAATCAATAATATAATCGACATAATGGCAGAGTCGGATAACCCAACACCATTCATGAGAAAAGTTGAATCGTTAGAGCAGCGACGAAATAGCATTGTGGAGAATTTGAAACGAGAAGAACAGGCCAACATCAATACAGGTAGTCTGTCAGATATCAATGAATTTGAAGTTCAACGGGCTTTGATAGCAATATTTAAACAACTAGATAGCTTGGATAGTGAAAACTTGAAGGACTTTATTAGGAAAATAGTAGATAGGATCGTAATCGACCCAGAAAACCAAACTCGGATGTTGATACATTATTCGATCAACATCCGAGGGTTTAATATGGCGTCCCCAAGGGGGTTCGAACCCCTGTTACCGCCGTGAAAGGGCAGTGTCCTAGGCCTCTAGACGATGGGGACCTAAAACTGTTTTTTTCGGTTGAACTGGTGGAGCTAGACGGGATCGAACCGTCGACCTCTTCACTGCCAGCGAAGCGCTCTCCCAGCTGAGCTATAGCCCCCGAAAGCAAGCGCATACTATAGGGATTAGTTGAATTTATGTCAACAATAACTTTGAAAGATTTTTCACTGCATCGGATATAACACGGAGAAACTATAGGTGTGAGCCAATATTATATTGAGAATACTGTGTTAAGTCACTGATTTTAAATGTTACCGCTTAAAGAAGGCTTAATAAATGTTAAGGATAATTTGGAAAAAATAGCATTCTATGCGATAAAGTATGAATCATTTTATGTCTTTTGACATGGTTTCAAGGCTGAAATAATATTTTAAGGATCAGCATGCGCAAAGGCTTTATTTTTATTGGCGTTATTTTATTTGGGTTGAGTACCAAGGCATCAGCTGAATTAGCGTGGCAGCAGTGCGAATCTATCCAAGATACAGGTTTTCTACCCTACGTAGAATATCCTGAAGAGTCTGAAGTCGATGTCAAAGCCAATGATGCGCAACTTGTTGAAAATGGCATATCGGTGTTTACGGGTGATGTTGTAGTCAGGCGGGGTGGCCAAGAATTACAAGCTGACAGAGCAACTTACAATCAAATATCAGGTGACATCACTGCGCAAGGTAATATTCAAATTCGTGACAGTGAAATTATTCTTAATGCACAGCAAGCGGAATGGGCGTTATCAAGCGATGAAGGGAAATTGATTGATGCCGACTATCGCTTACGCGAAAGTCATGCCAGAGGAAGTGCTAAAACTGTTTATCGACAAGGCATTGAAAAAACCCTATTAAAAGACACTACATATACTACATGCGATGTAGGCGACAATGCTTGGCTATTAGAATCCTCAAGTATTAATTTAGATCATGTGAGCGATGTAGGTGTGGCGCGAAATGTGAAGATACGGTTGGCAGGTGTGCCGGTATTTTATACGCCTTATTTGAGTTTCCCATTAAGTGATCAGCGAAAATCTGGTTTTCTAATCCCTTCTTTGGGTAGCTCAGATGAAACGGGAATGGATATTCAAACCCCTTATTATTGGAATATATCGCCTGATAAAGACGCTACATTTACGCCAAGATTGATGTCTGAGCGTGGGTTAATGCTAAACACCGAGTTTCGCTACTTATATGATCGGCATAAAGGAAAAATGGATGCAGGTATTTTATTTGATGACCAGTTGAAAAATGATGGCGATATTCTCAACCCTAATTATAAAGAAGATCGTAAACATTTTTCTTTGCAACATACCGGCTATTTTTCATCACGCTGGAATACCACCATTGATTATAACTATGTGTCCGATGACCATTATTTAGAAGACTTTGGTTCGAACCTTAGTTTAGCGAGCACGACCCATTTAAATCGCCAAATTAGTGTGGGCTATACAGCAGATAATTGGAATTTCACCGGTCGATTGCAAGGCTACCAAACTCTGGTAGACATTGATAAACCCTATCAGCGTTTACCTCAGTTATTGTTCAGAGCGTCTTTCCCTGACCAATTAATGGGCTTAACGTATGGCATGACAGCGGAATATGTTGATTTTGATCATGATGATGATATTGCGGGTCAGCGGATAGATTTAGAACCATCAATAAGTCTACCCTGGTCATCGGTAGCGGCATTTATTACACCGCGGATAGCATTGCGACACACGCGCTATGATTTAACCGATAATGTAACGACAGGCATTGATAAGATGCCAACGAGAACAGCAGCTGTTGTCAGTTTAGATAGCGGTTTGTTTTTTGAGCGAGCAATGTCATTAGGGCAAGGTAGTTATATTCAAACATTAGAGCCGCGCGCATTTTATTTATATATTCCTGAACGCGATCAGGATGATATTCCGGTGTTTGATAGTAGCTTACGGACATTTAGCATGGGTCAGCTATTTGCCTATGATCGTTTTTCTGGCTCAGATCGTCTAGGTGATGCCAATCAATTATCAATAGCACTGACCTCGCGTGTTATAGATCAACAAACGGGGCGTGAATCTTTTCGAGTAAGCCTAGGCCAAATTCAGTATTTTCGTGATCGTGATGTAACGCTTAACAATACTGCAAAAGAGACGGATTCAAGCTCTGATATGGTGGCGGAAATAGCGGCATCGTTAGCGAAACAATGGACGGTGCGTGCTGAAATGCAATGGGATCCGCATCAAAGCCGATCAAATATGTCATCAGTGCGCTTACAATATCGAGGTAATGATGGCCGTTTATTGAACTTCTCGCATCGCTATCGGCGAGATAATGTGACCGATTTGGAAGGATTGGAGCAGATAGATATTTCAGCTCGACTGCCCATTAATAAACAGTGGCGTATTGTAGGACGTTGGTATCGTTCATTAAAAGAAAGTCAAACCTTAGAAACCTTAGCGGGCATCGAATATGATAGTTGTTGTTGGGCAACACGACTTGTGGTGAGAGATTACGTTAATAATGCGTTTGATGATGATGGTAACTTAGCGATATTATTTCAAATAGAATTAAAAGGCTTGGGCAACTTTGGTCAAAAAACAGATGCTTTATTAGAAAAAAGTATTCTAGGCTATGACTCAGACTTTTAACCTCCAGCCGTGATTCTAAAATGTTTTGAACGAATTTACTTGCTAAGTTGTCTTTGGTTATAGCTCATTATTCAAGTACAATAGCGAACTTTGATAATGTATACCCAAATTACTTGAAGATGCAGATTTCAGAGCTTAGCACGAAGGTCAGAGCAAGGCGCAATGTGAAGGCAATGACTAGTCCTTGTCAAGCATTGT
>NVVW01000024.1 GCA_002733505.1 Methylophaga sp.
TTACATTCATCGCTCGGCTATATTACACCTGCACAAAAAATGGCACAATTGAAAAAAGTGGCTTAAATTTTCTGCATTAATACTTGACCACTTCAAACTGTACGTTGAACATGAAAGAGGGCGGCACAAGTCCAAAAGTGGTTCACCATCACTCGATGCGTTGCGTAATGCAGTGCAAGCCCTTGTTAAAATTGGTCTTTTAACGACTATTCCCGCTGATAAACGCCTTGTTTTTCAGCTAAACAAAGCAACAGTGAATAGCTCCGTTAAAAGCATGAGCCCCACATCAGCCCCACAGGTGAGCCCCACATCAGCCCCACAAGGTAAACCCGCGCCACAGCATGATTTAGATGCTTGGCGGGATGATATGAACACCACACACGATCAGCCGATGAACCCCACACCTCAGGTATCAGGTAATAATACTAAAACACCACCACCACTAAAGACTATAAAGACAGATATACAAGAAAGTGGTGGTGGTGGTGATTTTGTTAATTTTATTTTTCCTGAAAAGCTGGGACAGCGTTCAGTTGAAGCAATTAGCAAGTTATTACCCAAAGGCAATGACGAAACAGCACAGGCTTTGCTTGATGAATTGTCGGGAATGATGAAGCAACAGGAAATTAAAAGCCCTACTGGATATTTCAGGGGAATTATCAAGCGTTTTAATCTTGGGGATTTTGAACCAACGTCAGGCGTTGCTATTGCAGAACGTAGGCAACAAGTTGAGATTGATAGACAAGAAGCAAAAGCACGACATAATGAAATGCACAAACCGAAAGAAGAACGAGTTGTTGATCAAGAAAAATTAAATGCAAATAGAGCTGCTATGAAAGCGGCATTGAAACCTAAGCGAATTGTTTAAGGGTTTAAATAAAAAAGGGGTAGGGAGTGGAAAGTGAGTTACTAAGAAAAATCGGACTTTTGCAACAGAAAGCAAAAGCACTAGAGGGCGCGCCGATGTTGCAAAAAGCAAGGCGGGCGGGGATTGTTTTACAAGATGCGCTTTTTTTTATTGAGCAATTAGTGAAAGAAATTGAGACGTTGAAAAATGGCAAATGAAAATATAGGGGAAATCAAATGGGGTTGTTGTGCTGCAGTTATTAAATTTGTGCGAATGGATAAAAAAGAAAAGCTGTATATCTCGTGTCCTAGTTGCGGTAATTCGGCGGCTAAAGGTAAAACATTCCAAGAAACCATTAAAGGCCGCGCCGTTATGTACGGAACACCAAGCAGTGAATATGCAGGAGGGGGCGAGCCTGAAAAAGTCAGTAAAAACCCCGAAGCGGTCGGAAACGAACCCGAAGCAAAAGCGGAAAACTTCACGCCAGAACCAACGCCGCCTCAGAAAAAAGAACCGCGCAAGGTGAGCCGTTTGCTATCTGGGTTAATGAACGCACTAGGTAATGAAGAATAATGACAGAACAGGAACAGAACCAAGCAGATGAACTAGATGCCGTTACTAAAATGGAAGATCAAACAGAACCATTAACGGGCGAATGGGAGCCGAGCGAGGCCAGTAGTTCCATGTCAGATGACATGATGAGCACCAAAGATGCGGTTGCTTTGATCATGGCTTCTTTGTCAGGAATTGCCACAAGGGTAAGGGGTGAGCATTGGGCGTTTGAACCAGCCGCCATTGATGAAGTAGCGGGGATTAATGCTAGTGCTATCGAAAGAGCAACAGGCAAACAAAAAATGCCGTGGTGGATGGAATTGGTAATTGCTAACGGGATGCTTTTCGCTCCTGCAATTATTGGCGAATTGAAATTGAGAGAGGTCGAACGAGCCGCCAAAGAACAGGGAGAAGAAAAAGAACAAACACAGGAAAAAGGAATTGATGGTGCCGATTAACCCTAACGAAGATTTAGAAAATAATCATGTTTTATTCATAGGTAAATCAGGCAGTGGTAAAACATTTGCCATCAAAAATCATCCGTTAATTAAAAAGCGGGGGGCGCGTGTTGTTGTTTGGGATCCGTATGAAAGCCATGATTGCCATTATTCTAAGACCGTGGCCAATTTTGGGCGGTCGTTAAGTTCAGCAATCAAAAGCAAGAAAGGTTTTAAAATTGGACTTGCTGTTAATCCCACGGTGGAAGCATTCGAGAGGTTTTGTCGCATGGTATGGATTGCGGCAGATGGTAGTAAAAAGCTGATTGTAGTGGTTGAAGAACTGGGTGACGTTGCCGCAACGGGCAAGGCTTCACCACATTGGGGGAAAATGGTCAGGGTCGGCAGAAAGTACGGCGTTATATTATTTCCTGCAACACAACGGCCTAACGAAGTGGACAAAACTGTATTTACTCAAGTTTCACGGGTCTGGGTGGGCTTGGTTTCAAATTATGATCATGCGTACGTTGAGCGAAGTACGGGAATCCCGAAAGGTGGCCTTTCAAAAATAGAAGCTAACTCATATCACTATTATTTCGTTTATGGTAACGATATTAAGTACGGAACACCGAGTAAAAAGGTCAAAATGTAGCGCAAAACGCACACTGCAACCCCCTGAAAAACATCAATTCTTTCATATACGAAAAACATCAAAAAAAAATAGATTAATTACTGCAAAAGTTGCAAAGTTGTTTCCGCTATGAAAGCAAATCAAAAACAATTTTTATACACAGTTTTGGCAGGTGTCACGACTATGGCAGTTTGGGAGCTATACATAAAGCCAAAGGTTTTAGTACAGCAACAGCCTGAAACGTCATTACTTGATTATTGGCCTTTCTAATTAATACCAGGGGTAAACTATGTTCACAAAATCACGAATTATCACTATTGGTTTAACGCTTTTAGTTATCGCGGCGGCTAATCGCTACGAACCAGCAAAAGAAGCCTTAAACGGTGATGGCAAGTTTTTAGGTATTTTCTAAAGCAGCTTAAACAGAACAATTAATTATTAGGAGGCATAGAAAATGCCAGTTAATCTAAATCGAAAAATGCAAGCCTTTGAGGGTGTGGGCGCTGGTCAAACAGCCACGGCACGCTTACCCGTTGGCTTACGTTTTCACAATGTAATGTTTGCCTATTCAGGCGTAACACTTGCACAAATGACAGAAATCCGAATTATCGCCAACGGTAAAGTGATTCAACGCTTAATCGGTGCAGATGTTTTGGACAGCATTAATAGGTTTGATGGCCGTAATTCGGCAGCGGGAATTATCACTATTGATTTTGAACGATTTGGTCTGCGAACTCGTTCCGGTAGTGAATTAACCGTTATTGATACCACAGCCAAGAAACAAGGCGATCCGAACAAAATAACAACCTTGTCAATTGAGGTTGATATAGATGGTGCGGCATTGTCTCCTGTTTTGGGCGTTCCTAAAGCGAAGCAATCAGGCGCAATCTCGAACCCTTCAAATGTAATGAAGCACATTCGTGTGTTTGGTTATGATCCAGCGGGTTCAGGTGAGTTCCAAATTTCAGATCTGCCAAAGATCGGGGCGATTAATCGTATCTTCTTAAAATCAGCGGCAACCATTAACAGCATCAAAGTAGAACGTAACGGCTATGTAATCAGCGATCTAGATAAAGCTGAAAATGAAGTGAACCAAGCCGATGGTGTGCGAGTGCCACAGGCTGGTTACTACGTTGTTGACTTTACCGAAGGAGGCAACGGGCAGGACTGGTTAGAAGTAGCTGGTGTCCAAGATTTTCGCCTATCGCTTGACATGGCGGCGGCTGGTCACATTGATGTGCTGGTGGAATACCTTCACACCTTAAACGGGTAAAGGGGCAATCATGGAAAATGATACTCCTTGGTATGAAACCTTTTTTGACGGTATTGGTGGCAAGGTCGGTCAGTGGTTAGATTATAAGATTGGCGACGAATTAGGCATTATTCAGCCTGATAGTTGGTTAGGGTTTTATCCTGAAATCACACCACCAAGCGACCAGCCACCAACAGAAGCAGGCTTTATCATTGGCAACAATGCGACAACGTATGCGGCAGGCTTTGGCTTGTTGTTGTTGGCGTTAATTGCTTACAAGGCGGCTGAATAATGCCGCTTCCTTTGTTAATGCCGTTGGCAGTGTCAGCGGTGGTAGGGGGTGTGGTTGGTTTTGTGGCGGCAGATGGTATTGACAGCCTAAAAACTACGGTTCTGTATGGTTTGGTTGGCGTTGTTCTTTACAAGGTAGTTAAATAATGGAGCAAGTAACAGATCCATTTAATCCATTGTCGGCATTTTCATCTCTTGCATCAGGTCTTGGTTCAAGTGCGGGGCCGAGTATGGCAACAGCATCAGGCCAAGCCTTTGGTTCAAGTGTCACCGTGGGCGGTTTAACCGTTAATAAAAAACCAGACTTGCTAGTGATAGCAGGCGCGGCTTTATTAGGTGCGGCGATTGTATGGCTTGCAAAGGCTTAGTATTTAAGCGGGTAGATTGGTCGCTAGAAATAGCGGCCAAACTAGCCAAAGCCATAGCACCAGAACAAGATTTTATTGCCAATGAAGTGATAAAAGGCATTTCACAATGTTGGCATATTGAAGGTTATGGCTATCTGATAACGAGATTAGAGCTAGAACCAGAAAAAACGCTAGTAATAGTGGCAGGACAAGGCCGAGGCCTTAACGATGTAATGACATTTATGCCACGAATTGCCAAGGCAAACGGGGCAAAACTAATACGAATACATAGCAGACGAGCGGGAATGGTGCGGATGTTAGAAAAACTAAACTATCAAACAGAATACGGGCTAGGGGAGAATGTCTTTTATGGGCGGATCTAGGTCAAGAAGTCGAAGCAATAGCACGAGTAGAACCAGCACATCAACGCAGAATTTAAGCCTTGATGGTGTCGAAGGTGTCACCGTTGCAGGCTCAGAAAGTGTCACAGTTAACATGACAGATGCGGGTGCGTTTGACCTTGTTGGCGAAGCATTGCAAGTGCTAGAAGCATCACAAGCGGCGGCATTAACAGCGGTAAGTGACAACTCAAGTAATAATCTCGATGCGCTTACTAAAGCAACGCTTGGTAGTTTTGAAAAGATAAACGAAAGTAATCTAAGCGACAGTGCCATGACGATGGACAGAATTACTCAGATTAGCACGGCAGGGTTAGCTATCTGGGGCATTGCAAAAATATGGGGCAAAAAATAAATGCGTGATTATGAATTTACAATAAAAGCCAACGGACAAGACAGGCGGCCTGTAATTGGCAGCTTTATAAAAGTTCAATCAGCCACCGTAGATGTAAGAATTATTGCAGAAGATGCCAACGGTTCGGTAGTTGCTGATCTTAAAATGTCAGAAGGTGCGTGGGTAAAATTACCAGCCACACCTTTTCAAACCATCAGAATTGAAAACAAAGAAGCCATAGAAGTTAAAGTAGTCTTAATCATAGGATTGGGAGAAGTTGACGACAGTTCATTAGTCGGAACTATTTCTATAAGTTTGGCCTCAACATTATCAAATAACGCTGCTACCGTTGGAACATTAGCGGCACTGCTTATACCCGCAAACAGCGCGGCACGCAGTCATATCATTTTGAATAATTCAGCTGGTGATATCTATATCGGCAATGATGCAGCAGTAACAACATTAAGCGGATTTAAAATCACAGCAGGGCAAACGGTGACACTAGATAAAGCACCTACCGACGCTATTTTTTCTGTCGGTAGCGCGGCGGGATTAGACGTTAGAATATTGTCGGAGCTTAACTAATGAGCGCAGTATCAGTTAGCACAACAAAATTACAGGCAGATATTACAGCGGCGCTGGCGGCGGCTATCGCGGCTGGGTTGGGAGTTGGACAAACGTGGCAAAATATGATTGCAAGCAGGGCTTTAAATACAATATACACGAACACATCATCAAAGCCGATTTTTATAGCAATTACATTTTCAAGTGGGCCATTTGATAGCGCTATTATTGTTTCAGGAGTTGCAATTATGCAC
This sequence comes from Methylophaga sp., assembly GCA_002733505.1. Taxonomy (GTDB): domain Bacteria; phylum Pseudomonadota; class Gammaproteobacteria; order Nitrosococcales; family Methylophagaceae. Next base: position 5,908 of record NVVW01000024.1, read on the forward strand.
CAATCAACAACAACAACAGACAGTAGACAGTCATCCTTTGTTGTCCCATCTGGATCTTCATACTCAATAAGCACGCTAGGCACAACGCTATACAAATGGGCGGAGCTACGATAATGAAATACTACAAAAACACAATAACAAATGAAGTTTTTGCGTTCGAGTTGGACGGTTCTCAAGACACGCTAATAACAGTAGATATGATGCAGATGAAAGCGGCAGAAATTGACGCACATATCAACCCGCCGCCAATAAAGCCGACACCAGCGCAACAGCTATCAGCAACAGACGCAGGCATGGCGCGAATAACTGAGGATTTAATCGACGCATTAAAAGTTGCTGGCGTTATCACTGACGCAAATCTACCCGCGTTCGCAGTTCAAAAACTAGCAGAACGCAAAGCATTAAGGTCATTATTATTAAACCCGATCGTTAGCCCCGCGCTTAAAAATCTAGGTCTTAAGTTAGCAAAATGAGAATTACTGCCGCCATGCTTGCAATAATCAGTGGATGGTACATATTTCAGCGCCTAACAGCGGGCAATGCCTATGCCTCAGCACTACAACAGCCTACCACCTTTTTAGGCTTTGATATTCCAGACTTTAACCGAGGCGATACCATGCCAGAACTACGATATTTTACCGCCGCAGAATTTGGCGAATGGTGGCCTTTAATGTCTACCGACTTTCTAACCAAGCTAGATGAATTTAGACACCGTTTAGGCGTGCCAGTACGCATATCGCCAGCAACGGGCAGTTTAGGCCGTGAATCAGGCCTTGATACCTCACAGCATAATGTGGATATGTGGGGCGAAGTTCGAGCGGGTGACGTTATGTTTATCGGTGTTGATTTAGAAACAGCCTACAAAGTAGCGAAAGAAGTAGGGTTTACAGGAATCGGAGCCTATCCTGACTGGAAACCAACACAAGGGATGCACCTTGACGTAAGACAAGCACCGCTTGCTTTATGGTCAGGCATTTTAGAAAGTGGCAAACAAGTATACAAATCAATACAACAGGCGTTTGTATGAACCCGTTATTAGTAAAACCAGCCCTAGATCTTGTCAGCAATGTATTCGACAGAATATTCCCCGACAAAGAACAAGCACAAAAAGCAAAACAAGCATTTATGGCAGAATCAGCCAAGCTAGAACAGGCAGAAACCAAAGAATTTCACGATTTTATCGTGGCGTATGAAGGGGATGGTGCAAATGTTCACCCTGTCTTACAAGTGTTACGCGGCAGTGTTCGACCTGTTTTAACCTATGGCCTTGTTATTCTTTACGGATATGGATTTATCAATCCAACAGAGTTCACACCACAAAACATGCAAAGCCTATTCCAATTGAACCTAATTAGTTTGGGTTTTTGGTATGGTGAAAGAGCATTAAATAATTTAGGCCTTAACTTGGGAGCAAAAACAAAATGAACGCGCGTAAGAGATTGATGAGAATGCAAGCCAACAAACAGCAAAAAACCACAACAGGTGCAAAAACTCGTAATATGTTTGGTCATATGCACTTTTACGATGAAACATTGAGCAAATGGGTGAGGTTGAGCTAAATGGAACATTTATCAGAATTGATCGGGCTTGGAATATTGGGCTTAGTGGGATGGTTTGCAAGCTCAGTACTTGCAAAAATGGATAAAATTCATTTTGACCTTAAAAACATGGCAATACAACACGGCGAACGACTTGCTAAATTAGAAGTTGTTAGCCATCCGCGATGTCGTAAGGAGTGATAGTGCGCAAATATTGAAGTGGTACCAAGCGCTGCAGGAGCTTACCAGGGAAAATAAAAAGACCAACTTTCAACAACTTAGAAAAATCGGTATTTTTTAGTGATGTCTAGCATGGTTTTTAGATATCGTGCAAGTTATTATTTAACGCCCATAGTATTCAGAACCGTGTGGCTCATTCTTGCCAGCCATATATGCAACGCGACTTTCTAACCTTGATACGATACAGCTAATTGATTTAGTGTATGCCACCCGCTTATGGCGAGCCGGATAGCTGGAACCAGACAGGGTAATTAGAGATGGGAAAAGTTCCAGCTTACAATCATCTTTAATGAATTGAACCCATGACTCATGAGACTTCTTAAGAGCCTTTGAATAGTGCTTAGCTGGTGATGCGGTTTTAAGATCTTCCTTTTCAAGACGGCCAAGAACATCCACATACAAAGATAACTCAGATTTATACGAATCAATTAAGTCTTTTTGGCCTTGAATTAGCTTATCCTCCAACAACAGGCAATCATCATTACCAGAACAATAATCTTTATCAGGTAAAGGAAAGTCAGCGGCATTTGATGTTATAGCGAAAAAGAAAAGGGTAGAGACTATTATTTTTTTCATAAATTAATATTCCTTGATTAATGTTTTTAGTGTTAGATTTAATAATAAACCAGCCAAACTGAACGCACTATGAACGTGCGAAAGTAGGGAACTTTATCACATTATCAGGAACGACTGGAGCGTTCATAGATAAAACCTCACTTTTAAGCAGTTTAACCTGGCCCTTTAACGCTTTAATGGTACTTCTATGATCTGATAATTGCTGATACATGATCTTAATTGCTAGAATATCACCTGCAGTAAAGCGATCACCGTCAGATGTATAGATATATTCATCAACAAAACGCCAGCCTTTAAAGTCTAAACTCTTATGGCACGAAACAGCAGGGATGTAACCAGCAACACACCTGAGCAATTCATAAACAGCATAAGATGGTTTAGCCGTGCCTTTTATCCATCTGTTAATAGTTGATATATTAACCTGTAAATAAGTTGCACAAGAAGAGCGAGAAAGCCGAGCAGATTGTCGCAGATTTTCAAATAAACAAGACATAAAGACACCTTTAACCAAAAAAAGTGAATTATTTTATAAAAACTACAAACAATAAAACATATAAAAATCAAAGACATACTTAGTATATTATCACTTACTGTATTTAACATAATATACATTATGCGAACACAATGGTTGCGTAAAAAGGACATCAAGATAAGTGTGAATTTAAATATAACAGTGGTTTACCATCCTGTCTTTCTGTTTTTCAGATATTGAAATGTGAAGCAACCTAGAGTTTATGAGTAATATAACTCGCATGATTTAAAATTATGGCACCACGAACTAGCAGTAAACTTTATTAAAACTGGTTTCATTTACAGTTTTTTCTCTCTTGTTGGATTTGAGGTAGCCAGTACATCCTGGCTGCCTCTTTTTTTATGTTATTTCATGGTATTTAACTAACTTTAAGTTTACTATTTAATAGATTGTTATTTATACTAATAGTGGATATATTAAGATGGTTACTTCTAGTAATTTATTTTCATTTATCTTGTTCTGAAAAAATAACAAAGCAATACATTTAGTCAATTAGGCGGCATAATTTGGTCAATGCTCCACGACATTATTCAAAAAATAGTATAATTGCACTTTCAGATTTAAGGTTTATTCAATATGAAAGTGTGTGCTGTCGATTTAAAGGCCAATGATGCCATTATTTGCTTAATGTCATTAACAGATGGCTTGTATAACTTACATGAATGCCGTGTTAAGAAGTTAACCATCGTTAATGCGACAAGCACTGAGCAGCTAAGGAAGTTCCAATTTGATTTTGCTAAATTAATGGCGGATTATCAAATTGAACATATTGTGATCCGTGAAAGAATGACAAAAGGTAAATTTGCTGGAGGTGCGGTTAGTTTTAAATTAGAAGCAGCAATTCAACTTCTAGAACCTTTTGAGATATCACTGCTATCCCCTTCTAAAACAAAAGAAATAATTAAAAATAGCCGGGTGAAAATGAGCTTTGATGAAACGGGGCTAAAGCAGTTCCAGGAACAGGCATTTATGACTGGTTTTGCATTTTTGGAGCAGAATTAGCTTCATATACCCGTACTTTAACTCCTCATTATTTCAGCATGAGCATGCAGGAGTGACGAGGATAAAATAGATCCTTTGAATTTACCTATAATGTCGTAGATATACGGTTTCAAAGCCCCTTTTGGCAAAATGCATTAAACGAGAAGGAGACCGCAGAGTTTGTTTTTCAGCCGTGCGTTTCACGTAAATACCATGAGAGAGCGTATCAACTATGCACACTATTTCATGTTTGAAGGTTTCAAACTGGCTTTCACCCTCAAGTTCTTGTAAAAGGTTATTAGCGGCCGCGGTAGCTTGTAAGTCTGCTGAATGTGCTTGTTTTGCCTGCCATTTAGGGCCGGGGAAGTTACCTGAGTCCCCTGCTACATAAGTGGCTTTTAAGCCTTCAACTTGGCAGAATTTATTCGCTTTTATTAAGCCACCTTCGGACTGAACTAGTTCAGAATTATCAAGCCATGCAGGCCCTGTTCTACCTGGCATAAATAAAATCAGATCGGCGATAATTTCTCCGCCTTTTGTGATGACTTTATTTTTTTCAAATTTAACTATTTTATGACCTAGATGAGTTTCTATGCCCTTTTCTGCCATCAGTTCTAGCAGCGCCTTTGGCACTTTCTCGCCAAGCTTTTTACCAGGTGTTTTACTTGGAACAAAGAATACTAGCTTAAATTTATCTCTACGATCTTGGCGGCGTAACAGTGTATCTATGCCAAATAAAAATTCAAACATAGGCCCTCCACGCACTGCCGCTGGATCTTTTGGGTTGCCCGAAAAACCTACGGCAATCGTGCCACCTGTCATAGATTCAAGTCTTTGTTTTATTTGTTCGGCTGCAGCGATGCCTTTACAAGGTGTAATTACATGTTCAAGCCCGGGCAGTTTGTTTATAAAACGTCCACCGGTGGCAATAATTAAACCGTCGTTGTTAAAGCTACCTTTATCCGTCACCACTGTCCGTCCACTATGGGTAACATTTTCTACTGACGCGGCAATAAAGTTGATATTTTCTTCGTCAAAAAAATCAGTTAAGTTTATTTCAAGATCGCTGGCTTCTCTTAAGCCTGAAGGGATCCAAATTAAACTGGGTAAGTAAACCATTTTGGCTTGAGGCGCTATTACTGTAATGTCAGCATCGGGAAAGTTTTTTCTCGTTTGTCTTACCGCGGTTAAAGCGGCAAAACCCGATCCTAAAATAGCTAAGTTTAGTTTGCCTATGGTGGTGTCTTTATTGTCAGAAGTAGCTGTTGTTTTGTTATTCGGTTCTGCTAACACCTTTGAGGATGTTAAAAGCCCTGTATTTACTGTTGCTACCGTGACACTCGTTGTTAATGTGCCTTTAAGGAAAGATCTACGTTTCATTAGGTTTTAAACTCCTTTTTAAAGATTAAGCTTTCATTTGGTTTTAAATTTAGCCCGAACAAAAATCTTCGTATTTTGGATATTACATTTTATCTATATTAGCATATTATTATTTACTGTGACCAAGTTAACCTTGAAAATGTTCCTTAGCGTGAAAAATAAAGTGTGACTATGATTACTTGACTGTTGGTTTGCTTCTGCAACAGCCTCTTCACTCTCTGTCTTTAAAGAACTGGGCTACATCTTTAATTTCTTGGGTAATAGGCATAGCAGGTAGGCTGCGTAAAAAGAGTTTGCCATAGGGTTTGGTTAAAAACCGTGGATCACAAAGCACTAAAACACCATAATCTTTAGGATCTCGAATTAAGCGCCCAATACCCTGCTTTAACTGAATAACCGCTGCTGGAATTTGAATGCTGGAAAATGGGTTGCCGCCCCGCTCTCTTAGTGCGTCAATCCGTGCTTGTAATACTGGATCACTCGGCGAGGCAAAGGGGATCTTGTCTATTAAAACGCAAGATAAGGCTTGGCCACGCACATCGACACCTTCCCAGAAACTGTTTGTTCCTAATAACACCGCATTGCCGTGAGATCGAAAATCATCTAACAGTTTTTCTTTTGATGCGGTGCCTTGCACCATTAATGGGTAGTCTATTTCAGCGAGTGCCTCGGCAACAATATTCAGTGCACGATAACTAGTGAATAATAAAAATGTTCGTCCTTGGCTATAATCAATGAGCTGTTTTGCCAAATCGATAATATGATCAGTATAGCTCTCATCTTTAGGTTCAACAGGAATATGGGGCATATATAATAGGCTTTGTTTTTCAAAATCAAATGGGCTGGGCCATATTTTAGTTTCAGCATGATGAATGCCTAGTTGCTGACTAAAATTATTAAACTTTCCGGCGACTGTTAATGTTGCTGAAGTGAAGATCCATGCGGTGGTTTTTTCATCCATCCACTGCTGAAAATACTGGCTAACTTCATGGGGTGTAGCGTGTAAAATTAAGCTACTAGCACGTATATCTGCCCATAAAATCATATTATCATCGGGCTTTGTTTGGTCAAAGTATTGTAATAAGCTGATTAATTCATCACAACGGCTCAGGCATTGTTGTAAACCTTTACCCCGCTCTGCTGCTACCTCGAGCTGTTCTAATAAGTCTGTTAAACCGTTGATAAGATCAGCTAGTTTTATTTTGACACCTAGCTTTTCAAGGATCGTAAGCCAAGGCGCACGCTGTTCATTATCGCCAAGGCTGTTACGAAAGCCATGTAATGTTGCTTCAACTTTGTCAGCATAATCTCGAATTAAGCCCATATCTTCAGCATCTTGTTCCATTTCACTGATGCTATCTCGGCATAATTCTTGGATTTGGTGGCTACTAATACGGCTGCCTAAAAATTGACTGGCTATTTCTGGAAGCTGATGCGCTTCATCTATAATATAGGCATCAGCACTGGGTAATACTTCGCCATGTCCCGAGTATTTTAATGCCATATCTGACATTAATAAATGGTGATTAATCACTACAATATCAGCTTCTTGGGCTTTTTTTCTGGCTTCAACCACAAAGCATTTGCCGCGTTTTTGACATTCTTTATCTAAGCAAATATCGACATTGGAGTTTACTTTTGACCACAATAGTGAATGTTCTTCTAGTAGACCACTCTCCGTTAAATCACCACTTTTTGTTTGCTCTGACCATTCGGCAAGTTTTTGAAGTATTTTAGTATGCTGTTTCAATTGTGGATTTGTTAATGCCAAGCCAAGGCGGTACTGACATAAATAATTGCTACGTCCTTTTAATAAGGCTGCTCGAAATGGTGTGGCGAGTGCTTTTCTGAGTGTAGGTAGATCTTTATTAAAAAGTTGATCTTGTAAGTTTTTTGTTCCAGTAGAAATAAATATTTTTTGACCAGATAATATTGCGGGCACCAAGTATGCGTACGTTTTTCCTGTTCCTGTACCTGCTTCTGCAATTAAGGTGGTGCTTTCAGCCAAAGCTGTTTCAATATTTGTTGCCATTTCAAGCTGTTGATCGCGTGGCGCATAATCTTTAATATGCGTTGATAATAAACCGCCTTCACTAAATATTTTTTTCATTAATTAACTACTGATCCTGATACTGACTGCCCATGCCACAAAACTGCCAATAATAAAAAATGCCAATATATACCCCACTAAGTGTATTTTATAGCGCTTGATGAGTTGCTGTTCTGATAAGGTTGAAAGAATAAATGCCTGGTCTTTATTATGGGTCATTTTAAGCAGGTTAAGCGGTTCTTGCAGTGCTTGCTGCCCATAATTACGGTGCACTTGTTTTTGTGCCGCTAAACGAACTTGCCGCCATTCTTGTTCATTTAATTCACCATTATTATCTTTATCATATTTAAGCAACAATAAATTGGGTGATTTTTTCCATTGGCGGAGCAGTTCACTTATATGGTATTTGTACTTATGTGTTTCTGTACGGTCAACTGTTTTAAATAGGCCAATGGCATAGAGTGGCTCTGATTCGATGATAAGCTCTTCAGTATAACGTCGCGATTGCATAAATTCATTTTTATACCAAATTCGTTTATCGGTGGTGACGACATCGGCATCATCAGGATCGATAATACAACGCCCTGTTTCATCTTCAATCAAAAATAACTCATCACTGCTTGCGGACTTTATTGTTTGCCATGATGTGGTGGTATTACCTTTGCTATCTCGGTGTGTTACTTCTTTTTCAATTTTATACCGATACCAAACACAAGCACGCCCTGAAATAGGAGATACAATACTAGCCCCATCCATCAGCTTTGCTTTGCCATTTAACTCAACATAACCTTGGGCGGCGCTACGGATTTTAGAGGTGGGTGTGTTTTCAATTAGTCGAGTGATGTGATGCTTTTTCACCATAAGGTAAAAAGCATAGAGTCCAATCGTGCTAATTAAAACAGTGGCAACTAAAAATTCAGTGTTGCTGTATGTTGGAATATCGGCTGCAACAGCATCAAAAAACTCGCGAATCATGCTGACTATTTATTTTTCAAATAGTTGGCCAATATCAACGTCTGTTTTTTCTTCGTCAGCAAATTCCAACAACTCAAAGCTTTTGAAATTAAAAAATAGAGCAATAAGGACGACATCGGGAAATTGTTCAATGCGAACATTGTTGTTATTAACGCTTTCATTATAAAATTCACGGCGGTCGGCAATATCGTTTTCTAAGCCAGTGATTCGTATTTGTAAGTGTTGAAAGGTTTTGTTGGCTTTTAAATCTGGGTAGGCTTCAGCAACAGCAAATAAACTGCCTAAGCCTAAACGCATTGCGCCTTCTGCTTTGCCTAAAGCTGCCATATCACCGGATTGTTGAGCCGATGCGACCGATGTGCGGGCTTGCATCACTTTTTCGAGTGTTTCTTGCTCATATTCCATATATTGCTTGCAGGTTTCAACCAGTTTTGGCAGTTCATCATGGCGCTGTTTAAGTAATACATCAATATTTGCCCATGCTTTGCTCACCGCATGTTTTAGGCTGACAAGTCCATTATAAACAGAGACAAGGTAAAATATAGCAACGGCAATAATTCCCCAAAATAGAAACTTCGTTACATCTATATCCACTACCCTATCTCCTCGTTCTAATTAGAATTGTTATTCCATACTAATTGACCAATTTTTTTGAATTGAGCAACCGACATGGCGCCGCGCTTTTTATTTACAGAGCCCGACTCAGAGCCTGTTGCTTCTTTGATGGCTTTTTCTGTAGCTTCATACATTTCAGCGGGCATATAGTCATCATCAAATAATACCAGTACCACATTGTCCCATCTGCCATCGGTTTTAATTTGGCCTACTCGGGGGCTAGATTTACTATCTTCAAAAATAACACGACCTTTAATTAAGATGCGCAGGCTTTCCCTATTACCCGTGCCGATAGCATCGTGTCCCAAGGTCATATCGTCAATTAAATTTAGATTTAGTGTTTTTGCCACATCGAAACGCGCGATTTCACCTGTTACTGCCAGTGTCGAACCAGTAGCTTGACGGTATTTAGCGGCAAGTTGCCGCGTTTCGTGCATTAATTTATCAATGGAGTAAAGATCCATACTAAAGCTCTAATTTGTTATTTATTATCATTATATAGTGCAAAAAAACGGTCTAGCTAAATAGTTTAGATAGACCGTTTAATTTATTCATTAAGAGCGCTAATTACTTCTTAGCATCTAGCTCTTTTTGGTAGTATTTATGAACTAATTTATCTTGATTTTCTAATAAGAAATCAATGCTTGGTTCATTGTTCATTGCTTTCTCAATCGCTTTGCGTGTTGCTTCACGATGAATTTTATATAAAGCCTCGTGATCCAAATCTTCAACAGTGGTAATTTGTGGGTGTAACCAAACAGACACAATAATACCTAAGTCATTGGCTTTTTCTTTAGGAATTGTGCCATTACGAACAGCATCTAAAACACCGTTAGAAATCGCACCTTGTACGGTACCCATTAATATAGTGGTGTAAGCGTTACTTCTAACCGTAACTTTGCTCACCATGATGGTGGCTGGTTTCACCATCATATCGGTATTCATTAATGCTAAAACACGGGTATGACCTTTCACTTGATCGCCGATCAAATTAGCAAATGCAGTACCAAAAGGGCCATCGAACTCACCGATAATGACTTCTGGTTCTGCTGCTGTAAATTCTGGGCCACCTGCTACTAAACACTCGCCTACGCGCATAATGATTTTTTCGCTCATTGGGATACATCTCCATTTAAAATTAAAAATTGGCGGGAATATTTGATTTACCTAATAGGTTAAGTAAAGCTATTCTCCGAAGAACCTGTCAATTATCCTTGTCTGATTTACATATCGCAACTATCTAATGCTTTATTAGCGCTACCAAACAGCGTTAAAATGAACATAATTATTTTTTTGAGTGTCGAAATGTCAGAAATTAAAACCCCTTATGAGCGTATTGGCGGTGAACAAGCTGTTCGCAAGCTATGCCAAAATTTTTATCAAATAATGGGTGACACACCAAAAACACAGTTAATTCGCGCAATGCACCCTGATGATATTGCAATAAGTGAAGAAAAGTTATATTTATTTTTAACGGGTTGGCTGGGTGGGCCACCTCTTTATACTGATAAATATGGGCATCCTCGTTTACGCGGTCGTCATTTGCCCTTCCCTATTGGCATTGAAGAGCGTGACCAATGGTTATATTGTATGGCTCAGGCTTTAAAAATAATGGACTTGGAAACGATATTTGCTGAACAGTTAATGAGTTCCTTTGTGCAAACAGCTGATTTTATGAGGAATAAACCCGAATAAACAAGGATAATTACGATGAAAATTGGCGCGCTTATTATTGGTGATGAATTATTATCAGGGAAACGACAAGATCGCCATTTTAACCATTTACAATCATTATTAGCTAAACGTGGTTTAGAGCTTAGCTGGACTATTATTGTTGGTGATGAACCCGAACAATTGCAGCGCTTTTTAACCTTTAGCCTTGCCAGTAATGATTTGGTTTTTAGCTTTGGTGGCATTGGTGCCACCCCTGATGACCGAACGCGTCAATCTGTTGCAAAGGTTGCTGAGGTTCCTTTGATCCCACATCCTGAAGCGGTTTCTGAGATTGAGCAGCAATTTGGTGGGCGTGCCTATCCAAACCGTATTTTAATGGCTAACCTACCCGAAGGTAGTCGCATTATTCCTAACCCGGTTAATCGTGTGCCTGGGTTTTCTTTTAAAAATCATCATTTTATGCCTGGGTTTCCTGAAATGTCATGGCCTATGTCAGAATGGATCCTTGAAAACCTATATCCAGAATTAAGAAATTTATCGCCAGAAAGTGAACAAATTATTTACATATTAAATGGCCATGAATCTGAATTGCTGGACATGATGGCAAAAGTGGTCGCAGATTACCCCGAATTGCAATTATCAAGCTTACCTCATCATGGCAAGCAACCTCATATAGAATTGAGTTTGCGAGGCAATAAACAGTTAATAATAAACGCGATGAGGTTCGTCAAGCAAGCCATTGATAGCGAAGGGTTTGATTGGTCTTATAAACTGGATGATAACAAGTAAAAAGCAATAGGCAGTGTCACCAAACATAGCACGGTAGTTAAGGTGACAGCAGCAGCATATAGCTCACTATCTAACTGATAGCGTTCGCAGATAACAATACCAAATACCATGGTAGGCATTGCCGCGATTAAGCTTACCGGTGTAATCAATTGTTCGGCTAAGCCAATAGCATGGCTCAATCCAAAAACTGTTATTGGCACCAATACCAGCGTAATTATTGCAACCAGTGACAATAAGGGGAGATAGCGCAACTGTAAGCTCTGCCAACGAATACTCATGCCTAAAACAATTAACATTAAAGGTACTACTGCTGCTGCCAAGGTTGACAAGCTTATTTGTAAAAATTCAGCTTGTTGAACGCCAGTTAAATTGAGTGTGACACCCAAGACAACGGCCCATAATGGCGGTATTTTCATTAACTCTGTTAACGGATTTGCCGCTACTTTAGCGTCTCCATAGTAGCTTGCTAATAGTATACCTAGTGACAATAATATGGGAGTACAGGCAAATAAATCATATTGCAATGCCACTGCACGCGTGTAGTCACCCAATACTTGATCTAAAACGGGTAAGCCAAGATAGGTTGCGTTAGGAAAGGCGGCAGCTAAAAGCAAAGTGCCTGTTTGTTTTTTGCTGGCTTTAAATGCACGTAATGCTAGCCACATTAGCAATAAACCGAGCGCTACGCCAGACATTGCTAAAAATGAGATCTGTAACGAGGATTCATTTAGCGGTGTTTTCCAGATAACTTCTAACACCAATGCCGGCAAGAAAATATAAAAAACTAAATCTGTTATGGCGCGGCGATGTGATAGTGTAGAAATATGACTTGGGGCGGCATGTTTCCACACAGCACCACATGCCATTAATAACATCATTTGTAATAAAGCAGCTAGCATATTTGTGTATATTTCAATTGTTTTAAGTAAGTGGTGGACTCTATACCCACAGTATTTAGATATATACCCGTAATCATTCAATCTGTAAATTTCAGACCAAAAGCTAGAAAACCAGCACTTCGTTACAATGTTTGATAAGGGCTAGCCATTACCTGCACATTGCGCCTTGTTCTGGCTTCCTATTTTTGCCCTGAATCTTCACACATTGAATGATTACGGGTATATACCCAAAATATCTTGAAGATGCATCAGGTGTCATATTTTACCTTTGTCATAATAATCATTATAGCCCAGTTAATTGTACTTCTAAAAAATCAAAGTCAGTTAATGATGATATAATGACTGATTATTTTTGTAGCTTTTAATTCAAAAAAGGAGAGAATAAGTGGATAAATCAAACTTATTAAGTGAAGGCTTAACACTGATGCTATTTGGCATGGGTTTTGTTTTTGTCTTTTTGACCGTATTAGTTTTTGCAACAGCGTTAATGTCGAAACTAATCACCAAATATGAGAAAAGTGCAGGTGTGATCCCTGATGAAGGTGTCCCCGCTCCTACAACTTACATTTCAAGACACGGCCCTCTTATTGAGCAGCCAACTAGCACTGCCAACGATAATTCATCGGTAGTTTCAGTAATCACTGCCGCTGTACACAAATTTCGTTCACGCAAATAAATAATTAGAAGATATTTTAAACATGGCTAAACCTAAACAAGCGCTAGGCATTACTGACGTTGTATTACGTGATGCACAACAATCATTATTTGCAACCCGACTTCGCCTAGATGATATGCTTCCTATTGCTGGCAAACTAGATCAAATTGGCTATTGGTCGGTAGAAACATGGGGTGGCGCTACCTTTGATTCATGTATCCGCTATTTAGGTGAAGATCCATGGCACCGGATCCGTAGTTTAAAAGAAGCTATGCCTAATACGCGCCAACAAATGCTATTGCGAGGTCAAAACTTATTAGGCTATCGTCACTACGCTGATGATGTGGTGCGTAAGTTTGTTGAACGTGCCGCTGTTAACGGTGTTGATGTTTTCCGCGTGTTTGATGCAATGAATGATTCTCGTAACTTTGAAACAGCCATTAAGGCTGTCGCAGAAAACGATCGCCATGCTCAAGGTACACTGTCATATACAGTAAGCCCAGTTCATGATCTTACTACCTGGATTGATTTAGCTAAGCGCATTGAAGATATGGGCGCACACTCTTTATGTATTAAAGATATGGCGGGCTTACTGAAGCCTTACACTGCTTTTGAGTTAGTGAAAAGTTTAAAGCAAGCCGTTGATATCCCCATACAATTGCACGCACATGCAACCACAGGATTTTCTACAGCCTCCATTCTAAAAGCTGTTGAGGCGGGCATAGATAATGTCGACACCTCTATTTCAACCATGTCGATGACATACGGCCATTCAGCAACTGAAACCATCGTGTCGATATTTGAAGAAAGTGATCGTGCTACGGGTTTAAATGTAGAGCTATTGGCAGAAGTTGCAGATTACTTCCGTGAAGTACGAAAAAAATATGCACCATGGGAAGGCTCTTTAAAAGGTGTTGATGCACGCATTATTAATGCACAAGTGCCAGGTGGCATGCTGACCAATATGGAAAGTCAACTTCGTGAGCAAGGGGCAGTTGACCGTTTTGCAGACGTATTAACTGAAATACCGCGTGTTCGTGAAGATCTAGGCTATATTGCACTTGTGACACCCACATCACAAATTGTCGGCACACAAGCGGTATTAAACGTATTGACCGGTGAGCGCTATAAAACAGTGACAACCGAAACTGCAGGCATACTCAAGGGTGAATATGGTGCTACCCCTGCACCATGTAATGCGGTACTACAACAAGCTGTGCTTGATGGTGCTGAGGTGATTACTTGCCGCCCCGCAGACTTGATTAAGCCTGAGATGGAAAGATTGACAGCAGAATTACAAGAAATTGCTGAAACAAATAATATTCAGCTTGAAGAGGGTGAACGTGAAATAGATGATGTATTGACCTATGCACTGTTTCCCCAAGTTGGGCTTAACTTTTTAGTAAACCGTAATAATCCTGATGCCTTTGAACCGTTGCCAACACTAGAGGCAGCTGAAGCGGCAACACGAGCGCCAAGTGATGAAGAAATTTATACCATCGCCGTTAATGGTCAAAGCTATGTAGTTCAAGTAAATGAAGGTGGTGATATTAGTAATATCATCACATCAGCGGCTGCCGTTACTGCATCAGTACCCACAGCATCTGAAGGCACGCCAGTTACTGCACCACTAGCAGGCAGTATTTGGAAAGTTGAAGTTGCTATCGGTCAGAAAGTACAGGAGGGCGATGTGCTTGTTGTCCTTGAAGCAATGAAAATGGAAACACACGTTATTGCTGAGAATGCAGGTATTATCTCATCCATTTCAGTTAAAGCTGGAGACGCTGTTAAAGTAGGCGATCTTCTTGTATCAATTGCATAATAAATATATTAACGAAAATGCGTGTTTTAACGCATCTTTCAAAAAGCTTAGCTAGAATAATCCTTAAATTAGTAGAGAAACCCAAATGGATCAATTAGTACAACTATGGCATAACACAGGTCTGTATCAAATAACGCCTGGACAAGGCTTTATGATTTTAATTTGCATGCTATTACTCTATCTTGCAATTAACAAAAACTTTGAGCCTTTATTGCTTGTACCTATCGGTTTTGGTGGGGTCTTAGCCAATATACCCGGTGCCGGATTAGCCGAGGCAGGTGGTGTTTTACATATGTTCTATACTGTTGGCATAGAAAGTACCGCATTCCCACTGATTATCTTTATGGGTGTCGGTGCAATGACAGATTTTGGCCCACTGCTCGCCAACCCCAAAACCTTATTTTTAGGCGCTGCAGCACAATTTGGTATTTTTGCTACACTTATGGGTGCGGTAGGCTTATCTTATTTTGGTATTATGGACTTTAGCCTTGCCGACGCAGCGGCAATAGGCATTATAGGCGGTGCTGATGGCCCCACATCGATTTATGTTGCCAGCAAACTTGCACCTGATTTATTAGGCGCAATCGCCGTAGCATCCTATTCCTATATGGCTTTAGTACCATTGATTCAACCGCCTATTATGCGCGCCTTAACTACGGAAGCAGAACGTAAGATTAAAATGGTGCAGCAGCGTGAAGTGTCACATCGTGAGAAAATCATTTTCCCACTGGTATTACTCGTGTTAGTTGCATTTTTGCTTCCCGATGCAGCCGCATTATTAGGTATGTTTTGTTTTGGTAACTTAATGAAAGAATGTGCCGTAGTCGATCGTCTTAGCAACACCACGCAAAATTCATTAATCAACACCGTCACTATTTTCTTGGGTCTAGCCGTAGGCTCAAAACTAAGTGCTGATTCATTTTTAGATGTAACAACATTCGGTATTATCATTCTTGGGTTAATTGCCTTTTCTATCGGCACGGCTTCTGGCGTTATTATGGCAAAACTGATGAACAAGTTTGGCGGCGGCGGCATTAACCCGTTAATTGGTTCTGCCGGTGTGTCTGCAGTGCCTATGGCTGCTCGTGTATCGAATAAATTAGGTTTAGAAGCAGATCCTCACAACTTCTTGTTAATGCATGCTATGGGGCCCAACGTGGCGGGCGTTATCGGTTCAGCAGTCGCAGCGGGTATTATGATTAATTATATTGGTGTCGGTTAATCAATATCCTGTATTGATACGATAATATTAGCCACACCTTTGATTTCACAATAATAATCTGAAAAACCAGAAAAAGCGGCAATCCGAGCGTGCCAAACGGCACCTCGGAATGCATTAACAGGCCCAATTAATCTGACATTCTTCTCATCAGCCAGTTCAATTAAGTGCTGTCTAGTCATTCCGGGCTCTAAGGCGGTACAGAATTTATCCACTTTACCGGTATCCCAAAAATAATACACCGGATAAAAAACGGCTAAAATAACCGCAAATCGTAATATACCCCCAAGTGAAATCAATTTACAGTCTTTACCGTTTCGTCATTGATCCTGCGGTTACTTCGTTTCGGCAGGCTTTTAGCCGGAATCTGAGACTATAAACAAGACTCCGGCTAAAAGCATACCGGAGTGACGGAGGAGCGAAAATCCACGTGATTGAATGATTACGGGTATATCAGCTACGAATTTTGTCCCACCTTTCAAAATACATCTCCTTATAATTATCCTCAGATAAACACAGCTATTTCTTTAAAATACTTTCCAAATCTGCAAAAGGGTTATGGGTGGATGTATTGTTCTTCGACTTGTTTTCTGACGTGCCATAACGCACTTGTTCAATATAACGAGAGTGTTCATTATCGTGGCAATAAAGACATAACAGTTCCCAATTACTGCCATCACTAGGGTTATTGTCGTGATCATGGTCGCGATGATGAACGGTTAACTCACGCAGGTTTTGATTGGTGAACTCACGTGAACACCGACCACAAATCCAAGGGTATAGCTTAAGCGCTCTGCCGCGATAAGATTGTTCGCGTTCATTTTGATATTTTTTTGCTTGAGCAACAATATCATCTAGTCGTTTATTCTTATCATTAGCCATGCACTTAACTTTTTATGAGTGTTAGTTTCCACTATAATAAACTATCTTAATACTAAACAGATCATATTTATGAGCCAAAAAATGACTAATGTTGTACTTAAACGATCACCAACAGAGCTATTCAAAATTTTAAAATTTGAAGGTTTAGCCTCTAGCGGCGCAGAAGCTAAAATGGTGATCGCAAGTGGTATTGTCAAAGTTAATGGCAAAACAGAAACACAAAAACGTAAAAAAATAGTTGCGGGTGATACTATCGAATTTGATGGTAACGTATTAGAGATTAGTGAGTAGTGCTGATATAATCTTATCTTTATATTAAATTTGTAGGAATAAAATCATGGCTGTGGCAACTGCACAACACATATTAGTAGACAGTGAAGAAATCTGTCTTGAACTTAAAAAAGAAATTGAAGAAGGCGCAGACTTTGCTGCTGTAGCAAAAGACAACTCATCTTGTCCTTCTAGTGCATCAGGTGGTGATTTAGGTGAGTTTGGTCCCGGCATGATGGTGCCTGAATTTGATGCGGTTGTTTTTTCAGCACCGGTAAATACGGTTCAAGGCCCTGTAAAAACGCAGTTTGGCTATCACTTATTAAAGGTTACCAGCCGTACAGACTAAAGATAAAAAGCCATGTGATGGCCAATTGCTCATCACATGGCTTTACTTTTTTTAAGGCTTTCTAAAACGAAGCGTCATTCGATCACTTTCACCAATCGCTAAATATTTGTCACGATATTCATCGCCTAAACGCAGTGTTGGTGGCAATGTCCAAACCCCTTTAGGGTGGAGTGTATTATCAAGCGGATTAGCATTTATTGCTGACTTTTCTTCTAATACAAACCCTGCTTGTTCTGCTAAATTAATCACTAATTGCTCTGTTAGATATCCTGAACTTTTCATCGTTTCTAAATCAGTATCAGGCAGTGCTCGATGCTCCGTTATTCCTAACACTCCACCCGGCTTTAAAGCAGCAAAAAAAGCCGTAAACATCTCAGTTTCATAGCCTCCTTTTAACCAATTGTGCACATTTCTAAAGGTTAAAATCACATCTACACTATTATTTGGTGCAATATTCCAATGAGAAGGTGGCCCTAATTCAACTAGGCTCACTTGGTCATACTGAACAGGAGATTGTTCTAGCCAGTGCTGATAGTTTTTGGCCATATTTTTGCGCCATTCCGGGCCTGTATTTTGAGGGAAACCTGCGGCGATGAACTGACCATTACCTGATTTAATAAACGGTGCAATAATCTCGGTGTACCAGCCTTTTCCCGGCCAAATTTCAATCACTGTCATGTCAGATTTAATGCCGAAAAATGCCAGTGTTTTGCCGGGGTTACGATAAACGTCTCTAGCTTTATTATTAGCTGTTCGATGCTCAGCGATAACTGCACTTCCTAATTTAAATTGCTCACTTTCAGTTATAGTTGATGTTGCGTTTTTGGCCACCGTAAATAAAAACCAAGAAAGCAGCCCAAGAAGGATCAGCGTAATAAGTCGAGTTATGGTCATGCTTTTCTCCTTTTATACCTAAATTACTTGAAGATACAGATTTATATTTTTCGTCACTCCCGCATGCTTTTAGCGGGAGTCTAGTGTTTCCGCTAGAGATCTCCGATAAAAGATCTCGGGGATGACAAGCTTTCTACAAGATCATCTGCAACTTGAATGATAGCGCTTTAAATCATCAAACGTGTCAACATCCCATTGCTGACGTGCTTCAATCAGTGTTAAGCCCAGTCCAGTTATACGTTGGCGGGTGTTTTTTAAAACCTGATTATGACCCCAAGTCATATTTAAAAACAACTGTGGATGAACTTTGCTCATTCCTATCATGGCATAACCACCATCTTCAGCTGGCGCAATAACTACTTCATTTTGTGCTTGTAGTGTAGTAATTGCAAATTCAAAGTCGTTAGCTGTAAAAGATGGGCAGTCGCAGCCTACTAGCAATACTCTAGATACGTATTGTAGCGCTGTGCTAATTGCATGGTGCATGCGCTCACCTAAATCGTTGCCCTGTTGTTGATGCAAAGACACTGCATACTGTTTTTTACAGCGTTTAAAGAACGGATCCTTGATATCAGGACTGCACCATAGTTGAATTGGACAAAAATGCGCTTTAGATAATAATAACAAAGTTCTTTGAGTCAATTCAATATGCACATCAGCCGCTTGTTGGGCGCTAAGTTCGGGCATTAACCTTGTTTTCACTTGTCCTGCTACGGGTGCTTTGCAGAAGACTAGAATTGCGGTGTTGGGGTATTTATAGTGCACGCTTAAAAGGCATGAGTAATAATTTCGGTATATTGACATCTTTTATATGCTGATATTGAGTTAAGCCTATTTTCATCTCAATATGCCCCTGCTGTGGCTGATCGATATAGCTATTAAATAATCGATCCCAAATACTAATAGAAAAACCGTAATTGCTATCTGTTTCGGTCTGAATTACCGAGTGATGCACTCGGTGCATATCAGGTGTAACCAAAAATAAGCGGATGACTTTGTCGATTACTAACGGAATTCGAATATTACTGTGATTAAATAACGCACAACTGCTTAATATGATTTCAAACACAACAACAGCGACAGGGTTTACACCTATAATTAAGATGCAGACAACCTTGTAAGCCATTGAAATAAATATTTCTATTGGATGGAATCTTATTGCTGTAGTGACATCAAAGTCAAGATCAGTGTGATGGACTTTATGTAACCGCCATAACCATTTCCACTGATGTGAGGCGCGATGCTGCCCGTAAATAGCAAGATCAAGTAGCACAATACTGATCACAAAACCTGCCACCGCTGGCAAATCTATAAGATGTAATAAGCCCCAGCTATTCTCCATCGCGGTATTAGCAGCCCACAATGCCGCAGTGGCAATAGTAACTCGCATTAAAACCATGCTCAGTACGGAAAGTGCGAAATTAGCTGACCAGCGTTGCCAACGCGAGATCAGTATTTGCCGGCGTGGCGCAATGACTTCCCATAGGATCATCACCGCCAAAACGCCGGTAAAGATAGCTAAGCGCTCTACGCCTTCCAAAATCGCCCTTTCCTATAAAGTGGTTCTAGATCAGTAGGATCCGTACCTAAAAAATAACGTAAACGTAGCCACCACATCAATAATATTGTTTTAACTATACCAAAACTTAGCCATCTTCTACCCGAACTAATGACTTTAGTTTTTACACAATAGGGTTTACTGTGTTTTTTCAATTTAGTGGATAATTCAATATCTTCCATCAAAGCGATATCTGCATAACCGCCTAATTGTTCAAATAATGCTTTTTCAACAAACAAAGCGTGATCGCCCGTGGCTATGCCTGTCCAACATGACCGTTTATTCATCATCCACGCAACAAGCGATAGAATAACTGACTTTCCGCTGAGCTTGATATCAAACCGCCCCCATTGAAAGCCTTCATCCATCGCTCGTTGAACCTGCTCTAATGCATCTTTTGGCAAAAAAGTATCGGCATGAAGAAACAGCAATATAGGTGCATTTGCCATTGCCGCGCCTACATTCATCTGTAATCCCCGACCCTTATCAGATCGAAGCACATCATCAACCAATGATTCAACTAAGCTCACAGTATCATCTTCACTGCCGCCATCCACCACGATTACTTCACACTCAGGCCGCAAAGCTTGCAGCTTGGTTAAAAACGTTATGATCCCTACTTCTTCATTATAAGTGGGGATAATGATGCTTATATCAGCCATGTTTAGTTAGCAGCAGTCCGTTTCATCACTACAACATTCACTTGATCCACTATGTATTCCACCTTTAGTTTCAGAGGCTGGTCTAAGCGTGCCCGCAGGTGAGCACCAAGTTTTCGGTTCTTGTAGTGTCTTAGGTGTAATACCAATAAAATCATCACCATAACCCCCTTGTGTCATTAGTTCAAATGAACGGGCACAGCTTGCTATGCGCTGTCCACGTGGATAAACATGGCCTTCATCATCATACACTTCAGAATAAGGGCCACGATAAATCAGTGCATGACCGACATCTAAGCAAGGTTGATCTTTTGGTTTTGTCGCTGTTATCGTCACTGAACGAAATTCAATCCCTTCAACTACTTGCCAAGGCTCGCTTTCCCATTTGTCATAGGCTACAGCTACAAAGCCTGCCTTAACAAAGTCATCTAACATTGCTTGTTCTTGCAATGCACCTGATATACAGCCACTCCACAATGTAGGATCATCCTTAAGATGTTGTGGCACAGTTTCATCGCTAACAATATCTGAAATAGCAACACGTCCACCCGGTTTAGTGACGCGAAAGATCTCTTCGATCATCTTTATTTTATCACTATCTTGTACTAAATTTAATACACAGTTAGAAACAACAAGATCGATACTATTATCTGCAATAAGAGGGTTTTGGCTGGATTGTTTTTGCTGCCATTGTTGATGACGAATTAGACTTTCGGCATCATTGATAGGATCTTGTTTAAGTTGTGTATCAACCGCATCTAAATTAATGGCCAAATCTTCAATTAAGCCTTTAACAAAGGTGACCTTGTCACCCCCTAATTTTTCTGCCATTTCAGCTTGATATTTACGAGCCAAGGCCAACATATCATCATTCATATCAATGCCAATAACCTTGCCGTTGTCACCAACAAGTTGCGCGGCCATATAACAAATCTTGCCCGATCCAGCGCCCAAATCGAGGACGGTATCCCCTTCTTTTACATACCGCGATGGATCGCCACAGCCATAATCTTTATCAATAATTTCCTGCGGTAATAATTTTAATAATGTCGCATCATAATCAACAGGACAGCATAAGTCTGGCTGAACTTGATCAGCCCCTTCTGAATAACGGTCTAATACGCTGTGTTCTACTTCCATCTTTGTTCCTTAATTATTTTTCGTCATTCCGGTATGTTTTTAGCAGGAACCCATCAAATAAACAATAAATCCCCAATATTAAAGAACTCGGGAATGACGTATATTTTCTAAGCTAAAATCACGATAAAGCGCCACCACAACTACTGCCCTGCCCCGCAGTGCATCCATAACAATGCTGCCGTGTAGCAATTTTATCTGATTGTAAATCAGTCGCCACCAAGTCTGCAATATGCATTTTTCCTTGATTATCTGCCAAAGGTAAATCAAGCATCTGGTTAAAATCACAATCATATAGATAGCCTTGCCAGTCAACGCTTATTGTATTGATGCACATTACTTGTTCTAGCGTATCGGGGTTGTAACTATCCACTAATAATTGCATATAATCATCAAAGCTTCCTTTACTAATCAATGTGCTACCAAAGCGTTTAATGGGCATATTAGTAATGGTATATAGCCGATTAAAGTCAATATCATAATGTTCTTTTAAATGTGTTTTATAACTACTTTCTAATGCTTGCTGTGCAGGTGGTAATGTTGCGCCTTGTGGGTTAAACACTAAATCTAATTTTAAATCACTATCTGATTGACCATAACCTAAGTCATTTAAACGTTTTAATGCTCGAATACTACTTTTAAATGTACCGCTGCCACGCTGTTTATCAACATTTTCTTCTAAATAACAGGGTAATGATGCCACTATGGTTACCTTATGTTCAGCTAAAAACTCAGCCATTTCTTCATAGGCTACTTCTTCTAAGATCACTAGATTACAACGATCAATCACCGTAATAGCTAATTTAGCCGCCTCACTAACCAAATAGTGAAAATACGGATTCATCTCCGGTGCACCACCTGTTAAGTCTAGTGTTTTCACGCCCGTATTTTTAGCTAAATTTAAAACCTGATCGATGGTTTCCTTGCTCATCAGTTCAGTACGTTTAGGTCCTGCATTAACATGACAATGCACACAACTTAAATTACATAAATAACCTAAATTAAGCTGGATAATCTCTAAACTACCACGTGTTAGCGGTGGAAATGTCGAGTTTTCTAAATAAGGTAGCGTTTCAATCATTCTAATTCAGCTGTGTTATTACTCGTGGCAATCCTATTTCGATGCCGCATTGCCATGGATGTAGCTAATGCTAAAACACCAATCAATACAAAAGATAAGATTACTTCCGTGGTAAATAGTTCATTCATCGCATTAACGGTAGATAATGACTGACCTAAATTTACAATAACAAAACTAACAGGCAGCATGCCTAAGAAGGTGCCAATAGCATAGTGTTTTGTTTTTATTGGACTAAAAGCAAACACCATATTGACAAACCAAAAGGGAAATAACGGCACTGCTCGCATAAAGAGCAGATAACTAAAGGCATCATCTTGCAGTTTTGCCATAATTTTTTCAGTGGACTTCATCTTTTCAAGTTTTGGCCTAGCCCAATCAGCTATCAAATAGCGCGCTATCCAAAACACTAAAACAGCACCGATGGTAGCTGCCGTTAATGCTAACAATGTCCCATACCATCGACCAAAAACAAAACCTATTGCTAAAGACATAATGGCAGCCCCAGGCAAATTTAACATGGTGGATAGAATATAAATACCGCCAGCAATGAAGAATGCTTTCCAGAAGTTAGCCTGGGTATACGTCAACAATTCATCTTTATGCTGTTTAAGATTTTCAAAACTTAAATACTCTGGTCCGCCATAGATAAAGAACAGCACAATAAGCCCCAAAAGCATGGCAACAATAATCAGTTTTTTTATCATTATTGCCCTCCCCGCAAACGAAATAACCGCTTAATCCATTTTTTTCGACTCGATGTTAATGATTCTTTCATTCGCTGATCTGCCACGTGCTTGTTAATTTGAGCTAAGGTGGGATAAATATGGATGGTATTACTTAATGCTGAAATATTTAAACCCTGTGAGATAGCTAAAACATATTCGGCAATCAATTCGCCAGCATGATGCCCCACGATACAAGCCCCCAACAACTTGCCTTTAGGTGAGGTGATAACTTTTGCCATGCCCTCTGTTTCACCATCAATAATGCCTCGATCAAGCTCGGCAAAAGGAAATACATAAACGCGATGTTTAACGCCAGCTTGTTGTGCTTCTAGTTCTGATAAACCCACACGGGCAAGCTCAGGTGCCGTAAAGGTACACCATGGAATGTTTTTATTTTGTGCTTTAGCTGGCAAATGAAATAAGGTGTTTCTTAATACAACTCCTGCCTGATGTTCAGCCATATGAGTAAATAAATAAGGCCCAGCCACATCGCCACAGGCAAAGATTTTTTTATTAGTCGTACGTAGTCGCTCATCAATAACTAAACGTCCTTTTGCCGTTTTAACGTCTGCTTTGTCTAAGCCCAGCTTGTCGATATTGGCACGACGACCTGTTGCCACCAATAGATGCGTTCCATTAATGACAGTAGCATCATCTAAATAAACACTTACTCCACACTCATTTTTTTCAACTGAATCGACTATAGAATTCAAATGTAAATCAATGCCATCCTTTATAAATTTCTGCTCAACGACGCCGCTCATATCCGCATCTTCTCCTGCTAAGATCGCAGTATCACTCAGCAGACTAACTTTAGCGCCTAATCGAACAAAACTCTGTGCCATCTCGCAACCCATAGCACCGCTACCAATTACAATTAAATGGCTAATATTTTCTGTAACAGAAAAAATCGTTTCATTTGTTAAGTAATTAACACCCGCTAAACCTGAAATGGGCGGTATAAAAGGTCTTGAACCTGTTGCCAATACAAATTTGCGTGCCGTTATTTTACGATCTTCAAGCAATAAGCAATTTTGCGCAATAAATTGAGCCTCAGCAAATACTACCTCAACCCCCATTGCGCGAAAACGTTCAGGGCTATCATTGGGTTCAATGGTTTTTATTACATCTGTAATGCGCTGCATTACTGCACTTTGGCTCACAGGATCTAAGCTTGCGGAAAGCCCAAATTGTTGCGCTGTGTTAACCGTGTTGGCAACACCTGCAGCATGAATAAGTGCTTTACTGGGCACACAACCAGTATAAAGGCAATCGCCACCTAAACGATGCTTTTCAATAAGTATTACCTTAGCACCCAAAGCAGCTGCGCCAGCGGCAGTAACCAGCCCTGCCGCGCCACCACCAATAATACATAAATCATATTCCGTTTTTTGTAGACGCATAAAAGAGTAAAACCTTACAAAATTAAATGATTTTATAGTCGGGCAAATGTTCTAACAACTGCTTACCATACGCTTTGGTTAATAATCGTCGATCTAAAATCGTAATTCGTCCTGAATCTGTTTCTTTTCGTAATAATCTACCACAAGCCTGAATGAGTTTAATGCTGACAGCAGGCAAAGACAAACTTACAAAAGGTTGGCCGCCCGAACGCATTACCCACTCTTGCTTTGCTTGCTCGATAGGTCGCGTAAACACCGGGAATGGTAATTTAGTAATCACCACATGGCGACACAAATTACCGGGCAAGTCTACGCCTTCGGCAAACCTATCCATACCAAAAATAATGCTACCCTTGCCTGCTTCAATACGTTTAATATGCTCCACCAACATATTTTAGGCGACAAACTATCACCTTGCAATAAAATAACAGATCTTAAAGCCGCGGGTAATTGTCGATACACGGTATCCATTACTTTTTTTGAGGTAAACAACACCAAAGTTGCTTCAGCTTGGTCGATAATACTAGGGATCTTTTTAACCAGTTCTTGTTGCCAATCTTCATAGTTATCATTGGGTAATGATTGCATTTCTGGTAATGATAAAGTGGCTTGCTGTTGATAATTAAACGGCGATTGCACCGCTAGAAAATGATTTTCATTAAAGCGTTTCAAGCCACAGTCATTTCTAAAACGTTGAAACAAACCTAAACCTCGCAGTGTCGCCGATGTTAACACCACACCATACGCCCTATTCCACAAACTGCTTTCAAGAAAATAAGCCGATGTCATCGGGCCGGCGTTCACCACCAAGGTGTTGGTTTTAGCAAACTTCTCATACGATAGCCAACGCACATTAGGCGGACAATCAGGCTTATCTTCATCCAAAAATAAACCCATAAAATCAATTAAATACCCAAAGATATTTTGCACTGTACCGACTTGGGGTAATAATAGCTCCGCTAGTTTTTGGGGCACTTGCTGGGTTTCCACGCCATCTTTTAGCCATTGAGAAAACACCTTATAGTGTTTGTAAATGATATTGGCGCGTTGCAATAAACCTTGGCACGGTATAATCATCGCCTTAACTAATGGGCTTTGCCAATAAATACGTGGCTCACTGATTTTGCCAGCTACCACATCTTTAATGAGATCATCGCTGAGTAGCATGGTTTCTAATTGTTGCAATAAAGTGATAATACCCGGCAGATCACGCCGCAGTTCCATCAGCATAAAACCAAAATCATGTTGGCGATGTGCCAAGGCTTTGGTGAGCTTTTTCAGCACACTATCAGCGGTTTCAGTAGTTTGATATAACTGAGTGAAGTTTAGCGCCTTAGCGGCATGCTCTAAAGCTTTTTGAGGCAGATTATGTGCTTCATCAAAGATAAATAACACTTCTTCAGGATTAGGTAAAACTAAGCCGCCGCCTAGATCGGCATCGCTTAATACCAAGTCATGGTTAGCGATAATAACCTGCGCGGTGCTCATTTCTTTTCGCACTAAATAATATGGGCAACGATAATATTGGGAACAATTTTTACCTGCACAGCCTTCTGAATCAGTTGATATTTCACTCCAAAGTGCCGGTTCAATGGCATCACTGCGGTTATCGCGGTCGCCATCCCATTTGTTTTTATCCCACTGCTTAAATAGCTCTTTTGCCCTAGCCCGTCGTTTAGCTTTTAGATATTTGCCATCTACATCAAAAGATAAGTCCTGTTGATTGTCATTAACTAGGCTTATTAATTTGCTGGGGCACAAATAACGCCTACGCCCCTTCGCTTGAATAAACTTAATTTCTTTGCCGGTAGCGCGGACAAACTCAGGCAAATCTTTTTGCAATAATTGCTGCTGCAAATTAACCGTTGCCGTACTAATCACCAACATCTTTTTTTGAGTTAAAGCGACATCAATCGCACCTGCTAAATACGCTAAAGTTTTACCCACACCTGTTGGCGCTTCAACCACTGCCATGCGTTGATGATCAGGAAGTTTCATGCGATCAGCAATAAACTGGCTCATCTCAATTTGCTGAGGCCGCGCCCGAAAGTCAGGCATTGAATTTTCAATGTATTTAAAGGTAGATTGAACCACGTTATAAAAGTTTTTCATTGTTATAAAAATGACTATTCTACGGATCATTTTATAATCTCGCATTATGGTGCAGCTATTTATAATAAAGCAATGCGAACTCTTGGTATATTTACCAAATATAAAAGGGTATTATTTATCCTTTTTCTAGCATACTTAAACGACTATATAATGAAACAAACACTGATTATTGCTTTAGTCTTACTCACATTACCTTCACTGAGTTCAGCCGCCGCAATAAAACTGCTGACGGGTGATCAAATTAATGCGGAAATCATTGAACAAACAGGCTCATATTTAAAAGTAAAGCATAATGCGCTAGGTGAATTAACGATTAGTTTGGATAACATTATTGCCATTGATGGCAAGTCGTTATCTGCTGAAATCATGGCCATCAGTGAAGCTGAAAAAGAAAGCAAAACCAACGGTTTCTTTAGCATGAATATTTTATCTGCTTGGGAGCGTAGTTTTACTTTAGGCCTTAATGGTAAGGAAGGAAATACGCAAGAACTTAATTTTCACACGGCTCTTGAGACTGATTATGAGGATAACCATAAGAGATGGGATTTTGGCGCCTACTATAACTTTAGTGAAAAAGAAGGTGACAAGACACGAGATGATTTGAGAATGAATTTAACCCGTGATTGGTTACTCCCCGATTCACAATGGTTTTATTTCATCACGGGACAATACGATCAAGATAAATTTAAGTCCTGGGACTACCGCATAACAGGCATAGTCGGTGCTGGCTATGAGTTTATTGAGACTGAAAACTTTTCATTAATAGGACGAACAGGTCTCGCTGCTAAGAAAAACTATGGCAGTGAAGATGATGATTTTGAGCCAGAGTTAATGATCGGTCTTGATACCGACTGGACAATAAGCAAGGTGCAATCACTAATATTTAAAACAGAATTCTTCTTGCCTTTTGAACAAGCAGATAAATTTAGAAATTTATCAAGATTAGATTGGAAATTCAAGTTGGATACAGCAATGGATCTTAGTTTTAAATTAGGTCTTGAAAATGAATATGAAACAATAGTTGATAATGACGAAAAACATAATGACTTTAGATATAGAGCAGCACTTGTTTGGGGGATTTAACGCTACTATTTATTGCCATTAACTCTGATTTCATCATTCAATCTTAACAAAGGGCGTTAAGCTTTGCACGGCAAAGTGTACACTTGAACGATTTGTTCTCATCCCCTTCGGGGTTCAAGTGCTTAACTCGCTGTTTTATACGTCGTGCAGCGAAGCGAAACGGCGTATAAAATGGTCAACGTTAATACACTTGTTAGGCTTTTATCTCACCTTCTTTTAGTTGTTGGCGATAACTTTTAACAACTAATACTAAAATTTCTTTTGGTTTTATTTTGTAAATCATTCTGTAGTTTCCTTGTACAAGTTCTCGTATTTCTTTTCTATTTATTTCTGATACAACTCGTCCACTTTTAGGATGTTCTGACAACTGCTCTACAGAATTAAATATTTTATCGGCCCATTGAACTGCTGCTGTTGGTTTGTCTAATGCGATATATATTGCAATGTCTCGAACTTGATCTACTGCTAAGGGAGACCAGGTTATTTTCAATCTTTTATGCTCTTCATTACCATGGCTCTTGCGTCCTTATGGGAGATCCCGCGACCTTCATTGATTTGTGTTTCTGCTTTGTATAAATCTTCTAAAAGCTCTAATCGCCTTTTTAAATTTTTAAATTCTTCAACGTCAGTCAAGATAGCAACACCTTTTCCATGCTGTGTTATCAGTAAAGGTCGTTTAGTTTCAGTAACTTGACGTATGTAAGAACTGACCCCAGATCGGAATTCAGATAGTGATTGGACATCTTCTTTTAGATTTATTGGCTGCATGGCTAAATACCTATTTTGTACGTAATATAGTACAAAATAGCATATGTTTGAGTGGAATGCTACTTTGTCCTTTTTTCAGCCTAACGGCGAGTTAAGCGTCATCCTTTGTTTTTAGATTGATGTTGAAATCGTGATTTCATCATTCAATCTTAACAAAGGGCGTTAAGCTTTGCACGGCAAACCGTTCAAGTGCTTAACTCGCCGTTCCCGGTGGGAACGCCTTGCTCAGCGGCAGCTAAAAGTGGTACGTTTTTGCGACAGCAAAACAAGTGACGCTTTGATTTGTCCGCTAGGGCTAATTGTTAGAAGCTATTTTTTCTAGGCGCTCAGCCAACCAAACTTTTATAATAGATTGACGTGTAACACCCAGATGTCTCGCTTCTTTATCCAGAGAAGTAACCATCCAAGTTGGAAAATCGACATTAACTCGTTTTTGTTCTTGATTAGGTCGTCTTGCTTTTGATAAATCAAAAGCATCTAGAATATCTTCTTTGTTATCATCAAATTTTTTATCGATTTCTTTAGCTTTCATAGAAATTAACCTCTTTAATTCTTGAGCGACGAACAGAGATAATACGAATATTCTTGCCGCGATAGGTAATTATTGCAGACCAATGTTTTTGATTAATAGTTCCTATTACTAAGAACCTTGTTTCATTAGTTGCTTTTTTTGATGGCATTTCGAGCATACTAGGATCGCTCCATAGTGATTGGGCGACATCAAAATCAATGCCATGTTTGGCAAGATTCTGTTTGCTTTTATTTTCATCATACTCAAATGACAGCATGGTATATAATATATACCTATACTATACTTTTTTCAATAGTTCTTTTGCTTCTAACGCTTGGCATCAGCGGACGAAAAAAACGTGCCGCTTTTTTGCGACAGCAAAACAAGTGCCGCTTTAAATTGTCCGCTGGAGCTATTTGTATGATTAAACTCAAGCAAAAAAACGGGTAAACTGAGACCCACCTTTAGCTGCAACTAAAGGCCTTTATGCAATAGCTCG